>CALDOK010000288.1 GCA_937912125.1 uncultured Pseudomonadota bacterium | reverse complement strand
GACGCTGACACCGACGCCGACGCCGACGCCGACGCTGACGCTGACGCTGATAGCGACGCCGACGCTGACAGCGACGCAGACACGGACACCGGCTCCATCTCCCCCACCGACAGCAACTGCATGGACCTCTGCCAGCGCATGGCGGACTGCAGCTGGCTGGCCATGGGCGAGGACTGGGGCGACAACCTCAGCGACTGCGCCGTGTGGTGCGAGGCGCACTTCGGCAGCTACGAGCTGGACGCCAGCTTCTGGGCCTGCTGCGCCACGGGCCTGGACGACTGCGACCAGGCCACAGTGGTGAGCTGCTTCTGATCGTGGCGGCCCCCGCCCGCGCCCGCCGGAGCTACTCCGGCATCAAGGGGTGCTGGATCTCGGGGAAGGGCACCCAGCGCTTCTGGGTGAGCTGCCACATGGTCTCGTCCGCGAAGAAGCGGCCGCGGGGGGTGAGCCAGACGGCGCGCTCGTCCTGATCCAACAGGCCGAGCCCCTGGAGCCGGGCCAGCTCGGGCCCGAGGTGGGCGTCGACGTTCAGGCCCGTGCGCCGCTCGAACTTGCGCTTGAGGACCCGGTCGTTCTTGAGCGGCAGCAGGAAGCTGCGGCGCGCCTCGGTCTCGGGGTCGCGGAAGATGCCGCGCTCCACGGGCATGCGACCGGCGTGGACCGACTCGCGCCAGGTGTCCATGCGCGAGCCCCAGTTCATGGTGAAGGTGCGGTGGTAGTTGGACCAGGCCGAGGGGCCGGTGCCCACCACGTCGCTCACCTCGCAGCAGTAGTCCCACATGAACTCGGTGATGTGGCTGCGGTCCCGGCAGAAGATGCGCGTGAAGTGCTGATCGTAGCCGTGGTCGACGGACATCACCTGGCCCAGCATCTTCATCAGCCAGACCCGCTCGGCCTCGGGGTTGTCCTCGGGCGCCTCGATGTACTCGTCGAGCACCTGGCCCTGGACCTCGCCGTAGCGCTTGATGCGCAGGCGGTACAGGTGCCAGGCGTCCGCTCCCGAGCTCAGGGCGATCTGCATCGTGCGGATCCAGTGCTCCACCGTCAGGCCCAGGTAGCCGTAGATCAGGTCGATGCTGACGGACTCGATGCCCGCGTCGTGGATGGCGGTGATGGCGTCGAGGGCCTGGCGGGCCGTGTGGGTGCGGCCCATGCGGGTGAGGATGGCGTCGTCGAAGCTCTGGACGCCCATGCTGATGCGCTGCACCCCGTGGTCCTTCAGCACCCGCAGGCGCTCTCGGCCCTGGGGACCCAGCAGGTTGCCCGGCTCGGCCTCGAAGCTGAACTGGCGGCAGGCGTCGAGGGGGAAGCGGGCGCGGAACGCCGAGATGAGACGATCGAGCTGGGCCGGTGAGGGCAGGGTGGGGGTGCCCCCGCCGAACAGGCAGGTGGAGACAGGGATGCTGGCGCGGCCCAGGCGGGCCAGGGCCAGGTCCATCTCCAGGGTGACGGTGTCGATGTAGTCGTCGATGTCGCCCGCGGAGGGGTTGATCTTCTTGACCCAGTGGCAGTAGCTGCAGCCCCGGGCGCAGAAGGGCACGTGCACGTAGGCGGCGGTGACCTGGGGGGGCGGGTCGGGCTCGCTGGCCAGCAGCTCGGCCCCATCGACCTTGGGGTACATGGTGATGGGCGGGTAGCTCACCACGGGCAGGAACTGGTCGCCGTGGGGCAGGATGCCGGTGGCCCGCAGCTCTGGAATGCGCAGCTGTGCCAGCTCTTCGCGGGCGCGCTGGATCCAGTCGGCGGCTGTGGGCATCGGGTACCCCGGCAGGAGTCGGCTCGTACTCTATGCGCCACCGCTCATGTTGACACGCGATACTCCCAATTCTCCTGCTGGACCAGGGGTGGACACTACTGGAATCCATCCAGGAGCGCCGCCCTGGTCACCCGGGGCCATGGACCCCGTGGTGGGAGCCGCGCCGGATCAGTCCGCCAGCCGGAACACGGCGATGAACTGCTGATCCCAGCCTTCCTGGGCCTGGACTTTCTCGAAGCCAGCGCGCTCCACCTGCTGCACCAGCATGGCCAGGGGGATCTTCTTGGCGCCGTCCTGGATCACCAGGATGCCGTCGGGCTCGAGGGCCCGCGCGATGCTCTGCAGGAAGGGGCGCACGGTGGAGGCGTAGATCTGCGGATCGTCCGGCCGGCCCTGGTCCAGGTTGGCGTGGTAGGTCTGGATGACGAAGGCCGCGTCCAGGCTGTGCTCGGGCAGGCCCACGTCGGTGACCTGGCTGAGGTGGGCCTGGACCGACAGCTCCGGGTGTCGCGCGGCCACGAAGCTCACGTAGTCCACCACGCTGGGGTTGATGTCCACAGCATGGATCGCCCCGCCGGGCGCGACGCGCTCAGCGAAGGGGAAGCTGAACATGCCCGGGCCCGACCCGATGTCGGCGACCACCATGCCGGGCTCGAGCCCCGCGGCCTCGACCAGGGGCTCCAGGAAGATCTCCAGCCGCCCTGTCTGCACGAAGGAGCCCGTGGCCATGTGCAGGATCTTGTGCCTCTGCTCGACATCGCCGTCTTCCCACAGGTTGCGCTCGCGGCCGTTGCGGCCGGAGATGTGCAGGGTGGTGCCGTCCAGGGCGTGGTGGTTGGGGCAGTCCAGGCTGTAGGAGTGGCCGTCGTCGCTGGTGAGGTAGACCTGCTGGTAGGGCTCGCCGGTGGCTGCGCTGGTGGGCACCCGAGGCAGGTACTGCGGGGTCAGCGCCGCGAGCTCGGCGGGGTAGCCGCCGTCGTGATCGGCGGCCCAGCGATCCAGGGCCTCCTGCAGGGACGTGAGGTTGGCCTGGCACTCCTGCAGCAGGTGGTAGTGGATCAGGGTCTGGCGTCGCTCGGAGGCGAACACGTAGTGGTAGCCGTCTTCGTCCACCCTCCCCTGGGCCACCATGGAGGCCAGCACGCCGGCGTCTCCCCGCTGCTCGGCCACGAAGGCCTGGTACAGGCGGATGCGGGCCGGCAGCGCCGCGTCCACGGTGGGGGAGAGCTCGCTCGAGGCCTGGTCCAGCAGCAGGGCCGCCTGGTCGAGATCGGCGGCCTGGCCGCCTTCGCTCCAGATCAGCAGGGCGCGCAGGGCCGCCGCCAGGGCTTCGGGGTGTAGCGCTGCCATGGCGTCGGGAGCGCCAGCGTCCGGGGACGAGACCTGGCTGGGGTCTGGCCCATGGTGTTGGCCTGGGCCCGGACCCTGGTGTGCGCTGGGGTTGGGCCCCTGATGGGCCTCGGGGCTGGGGCCCTGGTGGGGCGCGGGGGTGGGCGCGGGCTCGGCGCCGCAGCCCAGCAGAGCGGCCGTCAGCGACAGCGTGAGGAGGCAGGGGAGGTGCACGCGGGACCCCGGGGGTCAGGGGTGGCCCTGGGGCGGTCCGATGTTGCCGATGGGGGGTGGCCCTGGCGGGACCGAGCCGGGAGGGAGGCGGCCGCCGGGCTCGCGCGCCGGGGGCTGCGGGAAGAACTCTGGGGAGAGCATAGCTTCGGTGAGGCCCATGCCCGTGGCCAGCGCGTCAAGCTGCGGCAAGGACTCCATGCCCGCCGCGCCCGGGGGGCCGTGGCCGCTGGCCAGGATCACCCGGGCGGCCTCTTCGGCCATCAGCCCGTAGCCCTGCCAGTTCATGTGGCAGCTGTCCAGAAACAGCTCGTCGCCAGGGATGCCGTGGGGGCTGGCGCGCTCGGCGGCCCGCTGCAGGTCCACCAGGAACACCCCTGGTGCGGCGGCGGCCTGGGCCCGGAAGTCGTCCTCGAAGCTGCCGCGGCAGCGGTTGCGGGGGGAGAGCTCCAGGGACTGCTCCAGGTGTGCCCGCGCGGCCTGGTGGTCCCCCTGCTGCAGGCAGGCCAGCCCCGCCCAGCGTAGAGCGTCGGCCACGTGGTCGCAGCTCTCCAGCGACGCCAGGGCTTCGGCGGGCCGGCCTTGCTCCACCAGGGTGCGGGCGGGCTGCACGCAGGGGTCCTCGCCGGGCTCGTGCACCTGGCCGGGGGCTGCGCCGTGGCCCTGCTCCAGGCCGGTGTAGCGCAGGTTCTGGGGCAGGGTGGCCAGGAACAGGGGCACGCCGTGGGCCTCGCACAGGGCGATGATGGCGGCGATGTTGGCCTGGAGTTGGTCCCGCAGGGCGTCGAGGTCGGGGTCCTGGGGGGTGTGCAGGGAGCGGCCGGTGGCGCCGGGGTCGGTGAGCAGCCGTGCCAGCAGGCGGTAGCCTCCCTGGCGGTGCAGCAGCTCGCGCAGCCTCGAGGGGGCCAGGACGCCTTCGTTGTTGCAGGTGGCCACCAGCAGGGCGTCGGGCTGGTGCTCCATCACTTGCTCGGCGATGCGGAGCACCCGGTGTGAGTCCTGGGCGCCGGCCCCCAGGTTGATCAGCTCCAGCGCTCGATCTGGGGCCAGGGCCTGCAGCTGGGCACGCAGGAAGCCGGGGATCCCGCCCGGGCGTTCCTCGCCGTGGGCTTGATCCACATAGGGCGTGCCCATCATGAAGCTGCCCCCCAGAGCGAACATCCTCCAGCGATCGCCCTTTTCCGCGGCGAAGCGGGCGGGCACCGCGAAGCCGTGGGCGTAGGGGGTGGTCTCCCAGGCGTCCCCGCGGCGCACGAACAGGGCCTCGTCCACGAACTGGACCCGATCATCGGGGCGGGTGGTCTGCACCAGCTCGCGCTCTTCGAGGTGCTCCACCAGCTGGCTGGCGCTCGCCAGGACGGCCAGGCCCACGGCCAGCCCCCCCAAGGCCAGGGCGACCCGCTTGCCGCGGCCTTCAGCGGGCATGGGGCGCTCCCTGGGGTGCTCGCCAGCCGAGGTAGTACAGGACGCCGCCCTCGACGGAGCGCTGCCCCAGGATGCGCGGCTCCACCCCACGCCCCAGGGACGTGAGGTGTCCGCAGGTCTCCTGCTGCCAGTCCAGGTTCCAGAGCTCGGGAGGAGAGCCCAGCTGCCCATCGTCCATCACGAAGACGGCCCCGGGCACGATCACCTGATCGAGGATCCCGCTGCGACGACCATCCTCGCAGCGGGCTGTGGGGGTGCCCACCCGGTGGGCCAGGCCCGCGTCCAGGCCCAGGGGCACGCCAAGGATGCCGCCGCCCAGCCTGTCCTCCATGGCCCACAGGTTCGAGGATCGACACAGCAGCGTGCAGCCGGGGGACAGCACCACCGCGCTGGGCTCCAGGGCCGCGAGGTCTTCGAGGGCGCCGCGCACGGCGGCCCGGGGGGCGGCGACACGATCCTGCACACGCAGCCAGCTGGTGTGTCCGAAGGGTGCCCCGGGGCGGGCCGCGATGGCCCGGTAGTCGGGGTAGTACACGCTGGGCCGCTCCATCCACACCAGGGTGCGCTCGGGCAGAGGCGAGGGCGAGAGGCTGGCGTCCCAGACCTGCAGGGCGCAGATCAGGGCCACCGCCACCAGCACCGCCCGGGGCCAGGGCAGCCGGGCCAGGCCGGCGCCGGCCAGCACCAGCCAGGGCAGCAGGAAGTAGTGCACGAAGCGATCGTCGCAGAAGGCGTCCACCGTCACGGCGATGAGCAGGAAGGCGCTGAACCCCCAGCCCAGGCCGAAGGGGAGGAAGCGGCGCAGGTCGCGGCGCAGGGCTGCGGCCAGGCCCAGCAGCAGGACTGGGGTGAGCAGCAGCCCTACGGCCGCCGCCGGCACGGCCTCGACGTAGAACAGGCAGCGGTACGCCAGGGCACCCAGCCCGGAGTACTCGGGCCGGGGCGGGGGACCCTCCAGCACCCCTGGGCCTGGCTCCATCAGCCGCAGGGAGCTGGCCAGCTCCGAGGGGTCCACCAGGAAGGCCAGCTCGGGCCGGGTGCCCAGGCTGTGGGAGTCCACCAGGGCCAGGTAGAGCCAGACCAGCAGCACCGCGCCCACCAGGGACCCCAGCACCAGGGGCAGGGTGCGCAGGCGTCGTGGACCCGTGGCGGCCAGCAGCAGCGCGCCCGTGGACGCGGCGGCCAGCCCGGCCGAGGCCTCCCACTTGCTCAGCATGGCCAGGGCCCCGATCAGGGCGGCGCCTGCGGCCCACCCGGCCCGCGCCGAGATCACGCCGCGCAGCAACAGCAGGCCGAAGCAGGCCAGCAGCGCCACCATGGGGACGTCGTGGTGAAGCTGGCGGGTGGGACCCAGCAGCACGGGGCAGGCCAGGGCCAGCAGGGTGGCCAGCCAGCCCGCTCGCGGTCCGCCCAGGGTGCGGGCCATGCCGTGGATGGCTCCCAGCAGCAGCCCCAGCCAGAGCAGGTTCACCGCCAGGGTCGCCACCACGCCGGGACCCACGACCAGGTTCCACATGGCGGCCGCGAAGGGGTTGAGGGGCGGGTAGGCCCGGTCCCCCGCCTCGAGGGCCTGGCCGACGCGGGCCAGGGGGCCCCCGGGGCCGTGCTGCAGGGCCTCGAGGCTCAGCAGGCGGTCCAGGTGGGCGTCCGCCTCGCCCCCCAGAGGATCCAGGTAGGAGCCCTGTTGATCGGACCAGATCACCCGGTCCAGGGGATGGGCCGCGGTGACCTGCAGGTGCAGGGCCACCACCAGCGCGGCCAGCCCCAGGACCAGCAGCAGCTCCAGGCGCCAGCCCCGCAGCCAGCTGCGGAGGTCCGGGGTGCCCGACACAGCGCTCAAGGGGTCGCCGTCGGTCGGGCCGGGGCCGCGGGAGGCCCGGCGCTGTCGGGGGACAGGTAGAGGCCCGTCAGGGTCGCAGGGTGGCGCTGGTCCCAGTCGTCCGTCACCTGGATCTCCAGCCCGGAGATGGGGGCGTCGGCGACGGAAGGACCGTCGCTCAGCCGCCCTTTGGGCTCACCGAGGGAGGGCCCGTTGTCATCCATGTCCAGGTAGGCCCACAGCTCAACGGTGCCGATCCCGCGCGGGACCTGCAGCCCCCAGGAGCCGTCCGGGGCCACGGCGGTGGAGGCGAGCATGGGGGGGGCGCTGGGGTCGGTCGCGTCAGCGCGGATCGCGTCCACCCTCAGGCTGCCCTGCCGCGAGCCGTCGTAGTGGACCTGGCCTGAGAGCAGCACGCTGGGCTGGGTGTCCCGTCGGGCGGGCACGCTGTCGGCGATGGGACGCTGGCCCTCCTTGGCCGGCACGCCGTCGATGTGGTGGGCGCCGTCCACCCCCGAGGCCACCTGGTCGTCGAGCCCGGGCTCCGCAGGCTCCTCGGGCTTGTGGAAGTAACAGCCCATGGCGAGCAGGACGGGCAGGGCGTGGCGCAGGCGCATGGTGGTCAGCGCTCCTGGGAGCGTCGCTGCTGGATCTGCTCCTGGAGCGCCGCGATGGGCCCGACGCTGGCGGGATCGATGGCCTTGCCCGAGGCCCGGTGCAGATCGAGGGCTCTGTCCAGCAACGCCTCGGCCTCGTCCAGGCGCCCTTCGTCCAGGTAGATGCTCGCCAGGGCGACGTACTTGCCCAGCTCGCCCCCATCTCGAAGCTCGATGGCGGTCTCGAGGTAGTCCCGAGCCAGCTCCTTGCGGTCCTGGCGCAGGTAGATCATGCCCAGGCCCTCGTAGGGGCAGGTGGGGCCGTAGCGCTGATCGTCCCCGCCCTCGGCCATGGTGGCGCCGCTGGCTACGCGCTGGTCGCGGGTGAGCTGCAGGGCGGGATCCTGGGCCTCGTCGTTCCAGCCCCAGCACACGATGCCGGCCTGGGGGGTGAGCCCGCAGGCGTGGTAGAACCCTGCGTCGATGCTGGTGAGGGCGACCTCGGGCGGGCTGGTGGCGCCGGTGGCGCCGTGTCCCCAGCACAGGGGCTGCCCGTCGTCGCGCAGCCCGCAGGTGAAGAGCAGGCCGGAGGACAGGGCGGTGAAGCGGCCCTGGGTAGGGCTGCCCGCGCCGTTCTTCCGGCAGCCCCAGCAGGCCACCGCGCCGTCGTCGCGCAGGCCGCAGGCGTGGCACTGGCCGGCGCTGATGTCGGTGAAGGCGCCCTGGGGGACCTCGGTGATCCCCAGGGTCTTGTCGCCCCAGCAGGAGGCCTGGCCCTGGGGGTCCAGGGCGCAGGCGGCGCCGAAGCCGGCCCGGACCAGGGCGAAGCGACCCGCGGGCGGGCTGGATTGTTGTTGCTCGTCCCAGCCCCAGCAGGCGATGGAGCCGTCATCGCGCAGGCCGCAGCTGGTGTCCAGGCCCGCGCTGACTTCTTGGAAGCGGCCCGGAGGCGGAGAGGCCGCGCCCAGCCAGTCGTCGCCCCAGCAGGCCACCGTGCCGTCCGTGCGCAGGGCGCAGCTGTGGGAACCCCCAGCGCTGACCTGGGTGTAGCGTCCGGGCGGGGGGCTGGCCTGACCCTCGCTCGAGCGTCCCCAGCACTGGATGGACCCGTCGCGATCCAGGGCGCAGGTGTGGGAGCCTCCGGCGCTGACCTGCACCCAGTCGCCAGGGGCGGCTCGGGCCTGGGTGGTGCCGGCGACCGGCTCGACGGGGGCGCCGTCCACGGGCGGTCCCGGCTCTCGGATGTGGGGTGGAGGGGGTTGCCGCTGGCCGTCGGCCTGGGGGCCGTGGGCTGGCTGAGACGCCGCCAGGGGTTCGCCCCCGGCGGGGACCGTGGGGGGGGGAGCCTGGGAGCAGGCGGCCGCGAAGGCCAGGGCGGCGGCCATCAGGATGCGTCGCATGCTGTCCGAGCTGGTGTCCACAGGGGCTCCGGGCGGGCTGAGCGTTCCCTATCACGCCTCCCTGCGGTCAGGGGCGCGCGAACACCCAGAGCTTCTCCGCGCGCTGGTCGGGATCGGCGGGGCTGCTGGTGGGATCGCGCTCGGTCTGGGTGAGCACCAGCCCCTGGGAGGCCAGGGCCTCGAGGGCCGCGCGGGGTGGAGGCGGCCCCGGCAGGTGGTAGACTGCCAGGCTGCCTCCGGGCGCCACCGCCTGGGCCAGGCTCGAGGCGAAGCCAGGCAGGTCGTCTTCCCGCAGGCTGTTGGCCATGTCGTACAGCAGCACCAGGTCGCAGCAGGCCGGAGCCAGGCCCGCGTCGTCGGGGGCCCCCAGCACGGTCTGGATACCGCCGGCTCTCTGGGTCTGGGCCATGGCGCGGACGAAGCTCAGCAGCTCGGGCTCGATGTCCACCGCGAAGACCCGACCCTCGGGGCCGACCGCCTGCGCCAGCTCGAGGCTCAGCGCCCCCAGGCCGCAGCCCACGTCGGCCGCGGCCGCGCCAGGGGGCAGCGCGTCGATCAGGGCTCGCACCGCCGGGTCCGTGGGCTGGCGATCCGGGCCCCACAGGCCGGCCAGCAGCTGGCGGATGGCCTCGCCCTCGTCCAGGGCCGAGGGAGGCAGCGTGGTGGCGTCGTCCAGCTCCAGGTTTGCATCGACTGCGGGCGTAGCGGGCCCCGCGCAGCGGTAGCCGATCCACCGGGACTGGCGGTCCTGGGGGTAGGCGGCCCGGTGGTGATCGTCGCGCCAGGCCGACATGAAGGGGCAGCAGGCCCCGCGCACCACCCGGCGCTGGCCCCGCATCTCGGGGGCCTCGGGCTCACCCGGAGGGGGGGAGTAGGCGGTGGCGGTCCACTGGAAGACGCTGTCCTCGAGGCCCTGGACGGCGCCGGGGGTCTGGATCATGTGCTGCCACTCGGCGTCGGTGGGCAGGCGCAGGCCCCGCTCGGCGCAGCGCGCTCGGGCCTGGTCCCAGGGGACGCTCACCGCTGGCCCACCGTCCTGGCTGGCCGGCTCGATGTCCACGAAGAACGGGGCCAGGGTGGCGGGGGGGGCGTCCGGGAGGACCTGGACCGTTCCGCCCTCGAGGCGCACCATGCCTGCGGGCACGGCCGAGGGCGGGGCCGAGGCTTGGCAGCCCAGCAGGAGCAGCAGGGGGATCAGGCGGCTCACCGGCTCGGCTCGAACACCATGAAGTGGTGGGAGGGCAGCAGCTCGTCGCGCCGCTGGACCAGCCGGAAGCCCCAGCCCTCGATCTGGGCCTGGATCTGGTCGCCCGTGACCCGGCGGCCGTTGCTGGTCAGCTCGATGATCACCAGCCGCCCGTGGGGGGCCAGCCCCCGTTGGATGGAGGCGTAGAAGCTGGCGAGGCTGGCCGCGGCGAGCGCGTCTTCCTGGATGTCGGGGCGCTGGAACGCGTGGACGTCCGACAGCAGGGCCAGGTCGGCGGAGCCCGGCTCGAGCAGGGTGTGGGCGAAGGGGGCGTGGATCAGCTGCAGGTTGGTGACCCCGCCCGCCAGGGCCCGCTCCCGCGCGAACTGGATGGCCGAGGCGTCCAGGTCGATGCAGTAGACCAGCCCCTGGGCGCCCACGGCGCGGGCCAGGGGAAAGGCCAGGCGCCCGCCGCCGCAGCCCACGTCGGCCACCCGCATCCCCGGCCGGACGCCCAGCAAGGTCACGATCTGGTCGGGCAGCACTCGGTCGCCGAAGCGGCTCTCGGTCTCGGAGGCCAGGTTGCCTGCCGTGCGAACGTGCACCCGATCGGCGTGGGAGGGGGTGCTCACCGTGGTCAGCCCGTCCCGGTGCTCCACCACGCGGGGGTAGGACGGCAACACCTCACCGGCCAGCACCAGCTCATGGGGCGTGACGTGGAGCAGATCCTCGGCGGTGGGCAGGGGGCCGTCGGCGGGCGCGGCGACCCCGCCGCCCTGGTTCCCGATGGGGGGCGGCGCGACCCGCTGCGTCTGGACGGTCGGCGCGGGCTTGGGAGCCTGGGAGGGCTCGGGGGTGTGGCAGGCGGCCAGGATCGCCAGCAGGAAGCAGCAGCCTGGGCTCATGGCTCCACCTCGAAGACCAGGGCTCGAAGGAAGACGCCGCCCTGGGTGTCCACCTGCTTGCTCAGCCGGCGGAAGCCAGGCAGCTCGTCCACTCGATCTTTGGTCTGGTTCGCGGTCTCCAGTACGTACAGCCGGCCCCCGGGGGCCAGGGCGTTGGCGATCCCCGCCAGCCAGGAGGCCTTGTCCAGCTCGGCCTCTCCCGCCCGCTCGCCTGCTTCGGGCCCCACATTGCCGATGGGGGGCGGGGCTCCTGCGGGCCGGGGGCCCTGGAGCACGAAGAACAGGTCGAGGATCACGGCCTTGTCCACCGTGCCAGGGGGCAGCATCACCCGGCTGCGCTCGGTGTGGATCGGGACCACCCGTGGGTCGCTGGGGAAGCCGGCCTGGGCCAGCATGTAGTCCATGATCTCGAGGGCCAGGGCGTTGTGGTCCGCCGCATAGACTCGCTCGAAGGGGACGGAGCGCTCGAGGAGCCACAGGGGCAGGAAGCCGGTGCCCGAGCCGATGTCGGCCACCACGTCGCCGGGCTGCACGTCCACCACCGCCATCACCCGGTCCATCTTGTGGGACAGGGTCGACAGGGGCTGGCCCGTAGCCGCGGCCGCGCGGATGTTGCTCCGGATGAGCTCGATGTACTCGCCGTCCTCGCCCACGCTGTAGGGGATGGGGCGGCCAGGCTGGGGGTAGATGTTGCCCACCCCGGTCTGACCCTGGCCGTACACGGGCACCGGAAACGCCACGGGGTCGGGGGACTCCAGGGCTGCGGGCTCGGCGCCCTGGGGGGTGGGGCTTGGCGAGCCGGGAGCGCAGCTCTGCAGCCCCAGCGCCAGCGCCAGGAGCGCCGAGCCGGCGCGGGCTCGGGGGGGGATGCGCACCCGGGCGTCCCCCCTAAGGGGTGGCTGCGGGTTCCCCCGCCGCGGGAGAGGGCTGGAGCTCGGCCTGGGGCGGCTCGGTGGTGGGCACGGGCTCACCGTCGACGTTCGCTTGCGGGATGGCTTCCGGCCCGGTCTGGTCGGCGGGAGGCGGCATGGCGTCGCTGCCGGACTGGTACAGGGAGAGGCGGTCGGCGTTCTGGGCGTCCCAGTCGTCCACCAGCTCGAGGGTGACGCCGTGGATGGGCGAGCTGCCGATGTCGATGGGCTCCGGGGTGACCACCTTGGGGTCCGCTGGGGTGGGGCCGTTGTCGTCCACGTCGATGAAGGCGCACAGACGCACCGGACCGCGGCCCTTGGGGGCGACGATGGTCCAGGCTCCGGGGGCCTCGACGGTGGTGGAGTGCAGGAGCCTGACCGAGTCTTCGGGTGTGTCGGGCGATGCATCCAGCACGTCCAGGAAGAGCTTGCCCTGGGCCGCGCCGGCGTAGCGGATGGTGCCCGAGATCTCGACCCCTTCGCCGTCTTCGATCACGAACTTGCTGCCCGGGGGACCGCCCGCTGCGGGCGGGGGGGCGTTGGGGGCGGCAGCGGCGCCTTGGGGGTTGAGGGCTGCGGGCTCGCCGTCGGCAGGGGGTGGGGGCTCCGGAGCTGGCGGGGGCCCCGGATCGACATTGGGCACCGGGTCGCCGCAGCCGAGGGCCAGCAGGAGCAGGGGCAGCGAGGCGAGGTGCGAGCGGGTGGTCATGGGCGAGCCTGTGTGGCGGTTCACCGGGATTATAGTCCGGGCCATGGGTGGGGGGAAGCCGAGCGGTGGCCGTGCCCCTCGTCATGCACTGTGGATAATTTGTAGATTCGCTGAGACGGATGGCGGCCGCGGGATACCGGACAGTACGTCCCTGTGTCAGCTGTGATCGACACGGGCCCGGGAGACCTCCATGACTCGCTCCACACACTGTCACGCCGCTCGCTTTGCTCTCGGGCTCGTGATCCTGGCCCTACCCGCCCTCGCCCCTTCGGCCCTGGCTCAGCCGGTGGGCGGCGAGGCCCTGGTGGAGCTGGTGCCCCCCGGCGCGCTCGTGGCGGACGGCGACACGGCCGTGCAGTTGGTGATCCTGGCCCTGGACGCCGACGGCTCGGCCCTCGAGCTGCTCAAGGCCAAGGTCTCCACCAACGCCGGCAGCGTCGGCAAGGTCAAGAGCGCAGGGCTGGGCCGCTACATGGTGGAGCTGGTGCCCCCCGCGGCCACCGCCACCCAGGACATCCAGCTGGTGCTCACCGGGCGCACCCCCACCAAGGCTCCGGTCACCCGCACCTTCCACCTCCAGGCTCTGCCTCCCCTGCCCGATCGGCTGGTCCTCGAGGCCAGCCCTTCCGCGGTCACCCTGGGGCCCGGCGCCACCAGCACCCTCTCCATGCAGGTGGAACCGGCGGCCGCCATGGACGTCGCCGACCTCGAGGTCAGGGCCATGGTGGGCAGCGTCGCCAACCTCACCCACCTGGGCGGGGGCCGGGTCACGGCGCTCTACACCGCGCCGCCGGTCAACTACCCCCACCTGGACATCGTCACGGTGGTGGACAAGCGCGACCCCAGCCGGCTGTTCGCCCAGCTCACCCTGCCGCTGGTGGGGCGGGCCGACTTCCCGGTGGCCGCCACCGCGGGCTCGAGCGTACTGCTCACCGTGGGCGAGCGCGAGTTCGGCCCGGTGGTGGCCGACGCCCAGGGGCGCGCCGTGCTGCCCCTCGAGGTGCCGCCGGGCGTCGGTGTGGCCACGGTCACCACCCCCCAGGGCAGCTCCCAGCTGGATCTCGGCATCCCCCCCTTCGCCCAGGCGGCCTTCATCACCCCCTACCAGGGTGTGCCCGGCGATCCCTCCATCCAGGTGCCCCTGCGCCTGGTGGTGGCCACGGCGCTGGGTGAGCCCGACTCCGAGGCCCGCCCCGCGGTCCAGGCGTCGGCAGGCACCCTGGGCGAGCCGGTCTACGAAGGCAACGGGGTCTACCGCGTGGACTTCACGCCCCCCGTGGTCGCGGTCCCCACCGCCGTGCAGCTGCTGGCCACCTTGCCCGGCGGCAGCGAAGACCATCGTCCGCAGGCCGCCTTCCAGGTGGTCCCGGCCCTCCCTGATCGCCTCGGGCTGGAGCTCACCGAGGCCACCGGCGGTGGTGGAGACGCCCGCGAGGCCCGCATCCAGGCGGTCACGGCCGCAGGCCTGGGCCTGCCGGGCCAGGACATCAGCCTCGGCGCCGTGGGCGCCAGCGTGCGCGGCCAGGTCCGCGATCTGACCGACGGCATGTACAGCGGCAGCGTGGTGCCCCAGGACGGCACCATGGAGATCTGGGCCGATCCCGCCTGTGAGCCCACCGGCAACCCTGCCCGTGAGCTGTTGCTGCTGCCCTCCACGGGCACCCTGGCCTTCGAAGGCTGGACCAGCACCATCCTCACCGTCGTGGCGCTGGACGAGCTGGGCCACCCCGTGGCCGGAGTCCCCGTCACCCTCTCCCTGGTCAGCGGCGACGGCACCCTGCCCGCCGCCGTCACCACCGCCGGCTGCGGCCTGGCGCGGGTGGGCTACAGCGCGGGCAGTGCCCCGGGGCTGGCGGTCCTGCGGGCCAGCTCGGGCTCTCTCGAGGCCGTCACCTCCATCCTCCAGGGCCCCGGCGCCGTGGTGCAGGCCTACAGCCCAGGGGCCAGCGGCAGCGCCCACCAGCTGGCCCTGCGCGACACCTGGACCCAGCGCTTCCCCGTGCTGCGCACCGGCAGCCTGCCCCAGGCCGCGCTGGCCGTCGCCCCCGTGCCTGCGGTCGCGCCCACCCCCGCGGTGCCGGCCCCGCCCGTCGCGCCGGTGGCGGTCTCCACCGAGCCTGTCGCGGCCCTCGCCATCGTGCCCGAGCCCGCCATGGTGGCGCCCGGTGCTCCCCTCATCCTCACCGTCACCGCCACCGACGCCGCGGGCCTGGGCGTCGCAGGCGAGCAGCTGGACCTGCTGGTCAGCGAGGGTGCGGCCAGCGCCTTCACCGACCTGGGCGACGGCCGCTACCAGGCCACGCTGCAGGTGCCCAAGCGTCAGGTCGAGCCCATCAAGGTCACGGTCAGCACCGCAGACGGCGAGCAGTTCCGCTTCCTCAAGGTGCCCGTGGGCGTGGCCGCCGTGGCCGTCGCCCCGGTCCCCGTCCCCGAGCCCACGCCAGCACCGGTCGTCGAGCCCACCCCAGAGCCCACCCCAGAGCCCACGGTAGAGCCGGCCCCGCCCGTGCCGGGCTTCGGCAACCAGGGTCCCGTGGCCAGCACCGAGCCTCCCAAGGAGCGCACTCCTCGGGAGCGCAAGCCCGCCGGCCCCCACCGCTGGCTGCATGTCCGCGGCACGGGCGGCGTCGGCTCCTACGGCTTCGAGTATGTGGTCGACTCCTCTCCTCGCACCATCCTGGCCGACGGCGACCCCCTGCCCTACGAGCAGTCCTTGGTGCTCGAGGGCGCAGACCGTGAGCTGGTGCCCGGCGGTGTCGCCTCCAAGCAGATCGTGCCTCAGACCGACCTGCGGGCCCGGGCCTGGCTGCCTGGCTTCTCCTACCTGGGCGCCGATCTGCGCTACCGGGGCCACTACCTGGCCGTGGATACCGACGCCTTCGCCCAGTACAACGAGGGCCCGGACCTGGGCTACTGGGACAACTTCCTCACCGCGCTGGTCCAGGGTCGCTACTACCACGACCTGGGCGACACCCGGCTGTGGGTCGGTGCCGCGGCCGGCACGGTCACCACCGCGGTCCCCGTGCCCGCCCACTGGTCTCCCGACGGTGGCCCCTCGGCGCTGTGGTTCTTCCCCTGGGGCTTCACCTCCCTCTACGGGGGCCTGCGCGGCGGCGTCGAGACGGGCTTTGGCCTCGAGCTGATGGCCGAGGCTGGCCTGGGCACCGAGCGCTGGACCGGCGTCTTCGTGCGGGAGCAGAGCTACGAGCTCAGCTACGAGGTCGCAGAGCACGTCACCGTCGATCTGGTGGTGGACTTCCAGGCCCGCCACATCCTGGTCCCCCTCGAGGATGTCGAGCCCTACGAGCCCATGGTGCAGGTCTACGACACGCGCCTGGGCGCCAACCTGGGCGTAGGCGTGGCGTTCTAGCCCGCTTCGCTCACCAGGGTTCGCCTGCGCGCCCCGACGGTCGCTGGAGGCTCATCGTCGGAGGAGCGCGGTGACACCCTCCGACCGGACTCGGCTCGACCCTCGCCGGCCGAGCTCCCCGCTGTCGTCGCTTCGGATCCTCGACGTGACTCCGAGTCCAGCCCGTGATCAGCGGTTCTTCTTCTTGCGGCGGCCCTTGGGCTCCGGATCGTCGAGGATCTCGATGTCGCCCATGGGGTCGTCGTCGCCGAGCAGCTCGTCCATGTCGCCCAGGTCGAGCTCTTCCTCTTCGTCGAACTCGTCGTCGGAGACCACGCGCACGCCGGTGGTTTCAGGCTCGGGTTCGGGCGCCGGGCGGGGCCGGGCACGGGGTGCGGCGGTGGCCTGGACGCTGCCGACCTCTTCTTCCTCGACCTCCTCGGCCAGCTCTTCTTCGGCCACCAGCTGTTCCTCGAGCGCCGCCTCAGCGGCGGCGGCCTGGGCCTCGAGATCGGCCTGCTCGGCCTGGGCCTTGGCCTCGAGGGCTTCCAGCTCCTTCAGCTCGAGCTCCATGCTCTTGACGGCTTCCATCTGAGCCTGCTCGCTGCGGTGTACCAGGAACCATAGGCCGCCGCCTCCGACGCCCAGCACGCCCGCGCAGAGCAGGCCCAGGACGATCAGGACGACGATGACAGTCAGGAGCTTTTTCATGCTGGCCTCGGCGGGTGTGCCCCGGGGGTGGCAGGTCCGGGGACGCCCTCAGGCGCTTCCTAACGGGTTCGCACGAACCGTCACGGCTTGTCGCGCGGGTCGGCCATCCCCAGGCGCCTCAGGTGCCAGCATTCCCGGTCCACGTCCTCCGGGTCCGGCATGTGCAGGAACGAGGTGAAGCTGGTGTCGCGCAGCTCACCCACCACCAGGCGGTAGAAGCGCATCCTGCCGATGCCGCGGCGCAGGGTGGCCTTGAGGGCCACGGGGTCCAGGCCGGTGGGCGGGTCGTAGTACAGCGCGCAGCAACGCGCGGCCTGATCCGCCCACAGGTGGCGGTCCAGCTCGAAGCGCAGCAGATCCCGGGCGTCCCTGGGGCGGCGGCCGCCGTACATCTCGTACAGGTGCCAGGCTACGCGAGGGTAGTCGTGGCCCGTAGCCGCGCCGATGCGCGCTGCACCTGCGGCCTCGAGCTGGGCCCGCACCCAGGCCTGGCGCCCGATTGCCCCTGGCCCCAGCAGCACGAAGGGGCGACCCTGTGGGTAGGGTGTCGGGCGGTCCTGGGGCGGGTCGATGGCGAGCAGGTCTGAGCGATGCAGCCGGTCGAGCACCACGGTCTCGGGCTCGAAGCTCCGCTCCAGCTCGTCGGGGCTCAGGCGCTGGGCCCGCCAGGTCGCGCGCCCGAAGGCCCCCCGGTGGCAGCTGTGGGCGGGCAGCATGGCTTGGAGCCGCGCGAGGGTGGGCCCGCCCACGGTGGGCTCCCCCAGCCGGGCGCGGGTCTGCCCCCGGCCGTGGAAGTTGCTGCCCCCCAGGGCCAGCAGGCCTTGGCGGCCGGCCGCTTGGGCCAGGGCTTCGGCCGTGGGGGCCAAGCGCCGCTGGGGCGGCGGCAGCAGCTCCAGGCCGCAGACCCCCAGGGCGGCCAGCTGGGCGCAGCGCTGGTCCGGGTCCAGCCCATAGCGTGCCACGTGGAACATCGGGTGGGCCTCGACGGCCAGTCCGCCTGCCCGCTGGATGGCCTGGGCGCAGGCCTCGAGGCTGGGTGCTCGCCCGGGCACCCAGGCGGGGGCGCCGTGGCCCAGCCAGCGCTGAAAGGCCTCGTCCACGTCGGTGCAGTGGCCCCGAGCCACCAGCAGGCGGGCTGCGTGGCTGCGCATGGGCGCCCCGGGGCTGGCCAGGGCCTCGAGCTCCGTCCAGCTCAGGGCGATGCCCTGAGAGGCCAAGCGCTCGCAGACCCTGCGGGTGCGCGTCGTGCGCTGGGCGCGCGTGGCCGCCAGGAAGCGCTGGAGATCAGGATCGTGTACGTCGATCCACAGGCCCAGCAGGTCGCCGTCCGCGCTGTTCAGCTCCACCCCGGGCAGCACGTGCAGGCCCAGGCGAGCCCCGGCCTGGCAGGCGGGGACGACCCCGGCGGTGGTGGCGTGGTCGGTGATGGCCACCGCCACCAGGCCAGCGTCCAGGGCCATGCGCACCAGGGCTTCGGGGCTGTGCAGCCCGTCGCTGTGGTGGGAGTGCAGGTGCAGGTCGGCCCGCTCCCCCTCGTCGAAGCGCAGGCGGGGGGGCATGGGTCAGGCCGGCTGGCCGCTGCGCTGCAAGCGGGCGGAGGCTCGAACGCTCAGCTCTCGGTACAGGTCGTAGCAGTGGGCCTTGCAGATGGGGTCGCTGCTGCGGTCGGTGGCCAGGAAGGCGCTGAGGGCGATCAGCTTGGACCGGGGTGGGTCCGTGTGTTGGTACAGGGGCCGCCCACCTTCCCGCAGCCGCACGATGCAGGGGTAGGCGCCCTGGCTGTCGAAGGCGCGATCGTCCAGGCAGAACCAGCAGGGGTGAGGCCGCTCGGGCTGCAGGCCGTGGCCACCTGCCCGCATGGAGCGCAGCCGGTAGTGGAACATGGGGTAGGTGGCCGGCACCTCGCGCTGGCACAGGGCCTCGAAGTGCTCCCAGGAGCCCGGCGCGTCGAAGACGGCCACCAGCTTGGCGCGGGAGGCGGGCAGGAACTTGAAGTCGTCCACACCTACCTCCTGGCACCAGCGCAGCAGGCGCTGCAGGGCGTCACCGTCGCTGGCCATCAGGGTGCGCAGGGTGCGGGGGTCCAGCAGGGAGTTGACCGTGACGTGGGGGCGGACGCCAGGGGGTTGGTCGCACAGTCGCCCGATGTTGGCCTGGACCCGCGCCAGCATGTCCCGGCTGCCGGTCTCGAGGTCGAAGGCGCGCCCGTCGAGCAGATCCAGGGAGATGTAGAAGCGCCCCATGCCCGCCAGCACAAGGGCGTCGTAGGTGGCGGCGCTCGCCGTGCCGTTGGTGGAGATGGAGCTGTCCATGCCCAGGGCTGTGGCCTGGGCCACCAGGCCAGGCAGGGCGGGGTTCACCGTGGCCTCACCCCCGGTCCACTGGATGTGGCGCGTGCCCGTGGCGGCCAGATCGTCCAGCAACCCCTCGAGGGCGCCGGCCTGCCAGGGGGGCTCGCGGCGGTGGCGGCTGTTGCAGTAGCGGCACGCCAGGTTGCAGGCCGAGCCCACATAGACCTCGGCGCGGGTCACGCCCAGCAGGGCAGAGGCGGCCGCTGGGGCCGCGATCTGGTCGGCCGGCGACCGGAAGGCCAGGGCCTGAGCCACCATGCGGTCCACCCGGGATGCCCCCAGCAGGTAGCCCCGACCCTGCGGCCTGTCTTCGGTGGCCTGGTCAGGGTCGGTGGTGGGTGGGGTTGGCATGGACTCGCCTCTCAGCCTCCCTAACGCTCGCCCCCGGCGGCGCACCCATGTTCAGGCAGGGAACGCCACCGCGTGGAATGCGTAGACGACGCCCTCGACGCCGCGTATTGTGGGCGATGTCAGGGCCCACAGAGGTACACCATGCGTCTCCTCCCCTTGTTGATACTCTCCGCCTGTTTCACCGAGACAGAGCGCAAAGGCGACGACACCGGGCTGCTCACCGGGCAGCCCGACTACCAGGCCTGCGACGACACCACCACGGTGTTGGCCCAGGACGTCGCGAGCCCCCTGGGCTTCTCCGCCGACGATGTGTTGTTCGTTGTGTCGGGCCCGGCCAGCGCCGCGGCCACCTGGACCGATGGCGGGGCGGGGACCACGGTGACCATCGGTGCCACCCTGGCGGGTGACGTGGTCTACCACGATCGCAG
>CALDOK010000287.1 GCA_937912125.1 uncultured Pseudomonadota bacterium | reverse complement strand
CCGATCTCCGATCATCAGCATTGTCGGCCCGGGATCGGATTCTGTCGAACCACAACGGTCACGGTGAGCGACGATCGCGCCGCGGCCATGGCCGAGGTGGCCGGCCACTACGACGCCCTGTTCGGCGGTGACCCCGCGCTCGATGGGCTGCGCGAGGACTACGCCCTGCACGACACGCCGCTGCCCGACCCCGAGCGTCGTGCGCTGATGTCGGACTTCTTCTTCTGGACCGCCTGGGCCGCCACCACCGAGCGCCCAGACACCACCGTGACCTACACCAACAACTGGCCCCACGAGCCCCTGGTGGGCAACACCCCCAGCACCGCCAACCTGATGTGGTCCATCGCGTCGGTGATCCTGCTGCTGGCGGGCATCGGCGCCCTGGTGTGGTGGAAGGTGTTCCGAGATCGCGAGGACGAGCCCCTCGAGGCGCCCGCGACCGACCCCCTGGACGCCTTGACCCTCACGCCTTCCATGCGCGCCGTGAAGAAGTACGCCTGGACGGTCGTGCTGCTGCTGGTGGTGCAGGTGCTGCTGGGTGCAATCCTGGCCCACTACACCATCGAGGGCCAGGGCTTCTACGGCATTCCCCTGGCCGAGTACCTGCCCTACGCGGTGGTGCGCACCTGGCACGTGCAGGCCGGCATCTTCTGGATCGCCACGGCGTTTCTGGCCACCGGCCTGTTCCTAGCCCCGGCCATCGGCGGGCGCGAGCCCCGCTTCCAGCGCCTGGGCGTGAACGTCCTGTACGGCGCCCTGCTGCTGGTGGTGGGCGGCTCGTTCACGGGCCAGTGGCTGCGCATCTTCCAGAAGATGGGCGACACCATCGGCTTCTGGTTCGGCCACCAGGGCTACGAGTACGTGGACCTGGGTCGGGCCTGGCAGATCGCCCTGTTCGGCGGGCTGATCCTGTGGCTCTACCTGATGGCCCGTGCGCTGTGGCCCGCTCTGAAGCACGCCCACGAGCAGCGCCCCCTGCTGGGAATCTTCACCGGCTCCACCATCGCCATCGGGCTGCTCTACGGCGCCGGCCTGATGTACGGCGCCCGCACGCACCTGTCCGTCATGGAGTACTGGCGCTGGTGGGTGGTGCACCTGTGGGTGGAGGGCTTCTTCGAGGTCTTCGCCACCGCAGCCCTGGCCTTCATCTTTGTTCGCCTGGGCCTGGTGCGGGTGGCCACCGCCACCGCCGCGGTGATCATCACCACCGCCATCTACCTGGGCGCCGGTATCCCCGGCACCTTCCACCACCTGTATTTCTCGGGTACGCCCGTGAGCATCATGGCTGTGGGCGCGAGTTTCAGTGCCCTCGAGGTGGTGCCCCTGGTGTTGGTGGGCTTCGAGGCCTTCGGTAACCTGCGGGCCCAGCGTGCTGCCCCTTGGATGGCCCGCTACCGCTGGCCCCTGATGTTCTTCCTGGGCGTGGCCTTCTGGAACATGGTGGGCGCCGGCCTGTTCGGCTTCCTGATCAACCCGCCTATCTCGCTCTACTATGTGCAGGGCCTCAACACGACTCCTTTGCACGGCCATGCCGCCTTGTTCGGTGTCTACGGCCTGCTCTCACTGGGGCTGATCCTGTTGGTGCTGCGTCGCCTGGACCCCGAGCACGCCTGGCGCGAAGGCCCCCTGAAGATCGCTTTCTGGTGCATGAACATCGGCCTGGGCCTGATGATCGTCCTGAGCCTGCTGCCCATCGGCATCGCCCAGGCCTGGGCCAGCATCGAGCACGGCCTGTGGTACGCCCGCAGCGCAGACTTCCTGCAGCTCCCGGCCATCGAAACCCTGCGCTGGCTGCGCATGATCGGTGACACCATCTTCATCGTCGGTGTGGGCTCGCTGGCCTTCTTCGTGCTGGGCACCCGCTTCGGGTGGTCGTTCGACAAGCGCCGCGACCGTCCGTCCGCCCGGCGCGCATCCTGAACCCCTGAACAAGGAGAACACCATGTCCATCCGCTCCTCTCTCTTCGCCCTCGGGCTCGCCAGCGGGCTGCTGCTCGCCGCCGCACCCGGGACCGCATCCGCCCACTGCGACACCCTGGACGGGCCGGTGGTCCAGGACGCGCGCGCAGCCCTCGACAGCGGCGCCCTCGACCCCGTGCTCAAGTGGGTCCGCGCTGACGACGAGGCCGAGATCCGGGCCGCCTTCGAGCGCACCCTGGCCGTTCGCAGCGGCGACGAGCAGGCCCGCGACCTGGCCGACCAGTGGTTCTTCGAGACCCTCGTCCGCGTGCACCGTGCGGGCGAGGGCGCGCCCTACACCGGTCTGAAGTCCGCAGGCGACGGGGTGCCCCACGCCGTGATGCTGGCAGACGCGGCCCTCGAGTCGGGCGATGTCGCCGTGCTGGCCGACAAGGTCTCCGGCGCCGTGAAGCAACAGATCGAGGCGCGCTTCGAGCGCGCGCATACGGCCTTGGCACACGCCGATCACAACGTCGACGCCGGTCGGGCGTTTGTCGAGGCCTACGTCGACTACGTCCACTTCGTGGAGGGCCTTCACGGGCTCGTCTCCGGTGGACACGATCACCATGGAACGCAGCCCGGCGCCGAAGCCGAGCACACTGAGCACGCACACTGACCCCTGGTTCACGCCAGGATTGGAGTCACCATGAAGGTCCGCATCATCAAAGACGAGTGCATCGCCTGCGGCGTCTGCGCCGACATCGCCCCCGAGGTCTTCACCATGGGCGAGGAAGCGGCAGAGGTCGTGAACGAGGACGTCCCCCCCGAGCACGAAGAGGCCGCCGAGAGCTGCCCCACCGAGGCCATCGTGGTCGAGGAGTAGAGGGCGAGTGTCCCGCAGCTCGCCCGCCGTCCCAACAGGCTTGCAGGCCCCCAGAGTTCAACACAGCCCGAACGGGCCACCCGAACATCCTGGCGGCTGAGATCCTGGTGGTCGGACAGGCTGCTGCGAGGGCCACCCGTATGTGACGGTAAGTGATTTCACCGGCTCGCGATGGTCGGAAATGCGCCCAGATCCGACATGCTATTTTTTTGTCCGAAACCAAAGCAAAGCCCAGGAGGGCACCCATGTTCCGAGTATTCCTGCTCGCTTCTCTGATGACTATCGGCTGCGGCGACGAGCCCGAGGGTGATTCCTCGGTGGACGACACCAGCGATGACGCCAGCGGAGACGCCTGTGACGATCCCACGCCTCCCGCCGACGCTCCCAGCGCCGACAACATCGCCGAGACTGGCGCGATGGTCTCCTGCTACTACGCGCCGCCCGAGGGGTACTGCGTCGAGCTGAACGACCCCAACAACGCGGCCATGGCCTACAGCGACGGCAAGGGCGCCATCGGCTGCGCCGACGCGGTGGTGGTCACCGACGCTCCCTGCCCCACCGACACCGCCATCGGCCGCTGCACCCTCCCCGGCACCGAGCTGCGCGTCTACTACCCGTGCAACAAGTACGACGAGCTGTACGATGGCCCCGAGGCGTCCTGCGACACCATGGGTGGCAGCTACGAAGCCCTCTGAGCGTCACCCGACCATGCGCCCCCTGCTCACCGCTGCCATCGCCGCTGTGGCGCTGCCGGGCTGCCTGGGGAACTTCGGTTGCGGCAGTGTTGTAGGCTGTCTCCATGGCTTCCCCTACGACAGGCAGGATCTACGACGTGGTGGTCGTAGGAGCAGGGCCCGCAGGCAGCACCGCAGCCTACGAGCTGGCAGGGACGAGGGACGTGCTCGTGGTCGACAAGGTCCCGTTTCCGCGGCACAAGGCCTGCGGGGGCGCGCTGTGTCGGAGCCACGACTGGCCGAACGCGTTCCCCAACTTCGCCGAGATCGCGGCGGATCTGACCCGGCAGCCCTGCCATCACCTGCGGCTGTTCCATGACCGACGGCCGTGGTGGGAAGGCCGCGGGTCGCACTTCTTCGACCACGTGCATCGACACGAGCTGGACGACCTGCTGCTGCGGGCCGCGCTGGCGAGGCCCGGGGTCTCCTTCGAGGTCTTCCGCCTGCGGAGCCTGCGCCGCCGTGATGACGGCCTGCTGGAGCTGAGTGATGGAGCCCGCTATCTCCATGCCCGGGCGGTCATCGGTGCTGATGGTGTCTCCAGTGTCGTGTCCCGGTCGCTCGGCAACCCCGGGAGAGGGCCCCGCCGCGCAGGCCGCTGCTGCGAGGTCGACCTGGTCTGCGACAAGCCCCACGACTCCAGCCTGGTCTTCTACCTGTGGAGCGGTGAGCCGGGCTACGGCTGGGTGTTCGCCACAGTGGACGGCTACTACGTGGGCGTCGGGCTGCTGGGAGAGGCGGGCCGGGGTGCGCGGCGCCGGCTGGACGAGCTGATCGCCCACTGTGTGTCGGAGGGCTTCCTGCCCCGCGAGCATCGGGTGCGCCGCATCTACGGAGCGCTCGCGCCCGCGACCGTCGGCCCCAGGGTCGCTGACGGCAAGGTCCTGCTCGTCGGCGACGCGGCGGGCTTGCTGAACCAGATCAGCGGAGAAGGGATCTCCTATGCCATGCGCTCGGGCCAGCTCGCAGGACGCATCCTCGCCAGCGGCGTCGCGACCCCTGAGCAGGAGTATCGGCGGGCGATCGAACCCCTCGTGCAGCAGGTAACCTACCTGCGCACGCTGCGGCCTCGGCTGCTCGGTGGGGTCCTCTCCGCCTACCTCCAGCTGGCTTGGTTGGGCGGAAAAGTCGGCCTCGACAGCGCGTTGAAGGCGCCTTTCGTCGATCGCTTCGCGGGGCGCACGAGCCTCCCCGACGGCAGCAGCTACGCTCGACTGTAGCGGTCGCTCGGACGCGTCGCGCGGGAGCTCGAGCGACGCGCGCGTTGCTGCTTGGCTCGAAGACCCGACCGGGTGCTACGCCCGACGGATCAGCGCCTTCAGGGCGCGAGGGTCCGGAACCGCACCCGCAGGGTCTCACCACTCGCCGTCGCCTCGCTGACGGCGACGTAGGGCGCGACGCCGAAGTAGACGCCGGTGGTGGCGTCGGCGAAGACGCACTCCGGCTCACCGGCGCCGCCATCGTCCGCGCAGGCGTTGACCGGCTGCTGGCAGCTGGTGTCCTCGAAGACCAGGATGCGCGGATCGGCGGACCCCATAGCGTCGACACCGACCTCGAAGCCGGCGATGGAGGTGGTGGGCAACTGGAGCTGGAAGACTACGTCCCTGGCCGTGCCCGCACCCATGGTCCCGCAGTCGGGGTAGCCCGAGCCGAAGTCTGTCTCGTCGGCACCCACTGAAGGCGCGATGTCGGCCCAGACCGCATCGCCGACGGTCACGGTCGTCAGATCCACCATCAGGGGCACGCGGCAGGAGCCTTCGCCGGGGAGCGAGCCCAGCTCCGTGCCACCCTCGAAACACGCGACATCGGTGTCGGCGTCGCTGTCGGCGTCCGTGTCGGCGTCCGTGTCGGCGTCCGTGTCGGCGTCCGTGTCACCGTCGGCGTCTCCGTCAGCATCAGTGTCGGTGTCCGCGTCCGTGTCAGCGTCCGTGTCACCCTCGGGCGGTGCCGTGTCGTTCTTGTCGCCACAGCCGAGCAGCAGGGATGGGACCAGCAGGGAGAGCATGGTGAAGGTACGCATGGCGGCTCCTGGGTGAGTGGAGATGGTGGAGATGGTGGAGATGGTGGAGCTCGAGAGTATCGCAGCGGCGCGGGATGGAATGTGGTGACCACTACAACCCGGTGGCAGGAGCACACGTAGTGAGAGCGTCACGTGATCCCGCTGGACGGCAAGCCGGTCACGGACGCCATCCTGCAGGCCGAGGTGGGTGACACGAACCTCGATCAGACCAGCAGCGCATCGCTGAGCTGCTTGGCTCGAAGACCTGACCCGGGTACTACGACCGACGGATCAGCGCCTTCAGGGTCGCCCACACCTCGGCCGGGTCGGTCTTGTCGGCGCCCATGGACAGGCTGCCGGCGACGCCGATGGACAGGATGCTACCCATCACCACCAGGCACAGCGCGCCGGTGGAGACACCACTGGGCAGGCTGCCCGCCGCCTGGGCTTCCACCAGGCAGGAGCGGATGAAGTCGGCCGAGCGGGCCTTCCATTCGGCCACGCGCTCCGCACCGAGCCCCCCGGCCGCCTGGGCGAGCTGGTCGGACATGGCCAGCCGGACGATGGCGGGGTTGGCCTCCACCAGCACCAGCCGCTGATGGAAGAACAGCCCGAGCCGCTCGAGGGGGTCGGGGTGCTGGGGCGGGAAGCCCTCGAACATGATGGCTTCAGCGCGGTCCAGGGCGGCGACGACGATGGCGTCCTTGTCGGTGAAGTGCCTGAACAGGGTGCCCCCTCACCTCAGCCGGCTACACGGCCCTAACGCCGTGGACGGGCAGGATGCCCTGGATGTCTGCGCCCAGCACGTAGACGAAATCCAACTCCTGCTGACCGACGTTGCGATGCCGCGTTCGGGCGGCCTAGCGCTCACCGAAGGCCTGGTCCAGACTCGGCCCGGCCTCGCGGTGCTCCACATGTCTCGCCACACCGACAACGCCACGTCCACCACGGCTTCCTCGACGCGGGCACCCATTTCCCAGGCAAGCCATTCACGGCGTCCGAGCTGGCGCGCAAGGTCCGGGAGGTGCTGGACGACGAGCTGACCGTCCTGGGGCCTGGAGCCGAACAGAGGGCCGAGGATAACCCCTCGGGTCCATCACTGGATCCCGAGGCGCTCGCAACGCTCCCGCAGGGGCTGCTGGACAGGTTGAGCGGCGCAACGACGGCCGCCCGTCATGATGACATCGTTGCGATCTCCGAGTCCCAGCGCGCGACGGACCCTCGCCTGGCCGAGGGCAGCACCGCCAGGCGGAGCTGTTCGACAATGCGCGGATCCTGGAGCTGGCAACACGATGATGAGCACCTGTGCGTGCTGGCGGATGACCTCCACCGAAGCAGCGCCCTGACCGTGGACGATGCCTCCAGGAACATGCATCGATTTCGGGGCTCTGGCTTCAGCGGATGGACGGTGTTCGACAACAGCAGATATGAAGGCCGCATGATGCCATGTGCAAGCCCCCTCCCTTTCAACGGACGGACCTCCTCTGCCAATACCGATCCCGCCATGGGAAACTACGTTCGGCGGCTTCTGGAGCTCGCGGTTCAGGCGGGGGTGGATCTGTCGGTGAGCGAGCTGGATTGGCCGGCCGCAGCCCTTTCTTCGCGCACCGAACTGGCCGTTCGAGAGCGCGGGCTCTGGGAGCGTCTCCACCTGGCGCTCGCCGACCCATCCCTGCCGCTTCGGCTGGCGGAGGGGCTGACCGTCGAGGACACAGGGATCGCGGGCCTGGCGATCCTCACCTCAACCAACGTGCGGGCCGGGCTGAGACGGCTGGTGCAGTTTTGCCCCCTGTTCACCACCTCCGGCGGCTGGGTCCTGGACGATGACCCCTGCGAGCCGACGATGTCATGGCGTTGTGATCTGCCGCTGGACATCGGGGTCAGGCTCGCCAACGAGAACGGGCTCGCCGAGCTTGTGCAGGGTGTGCGGCAGGCCACAGGCCTGGACTTCGTTCCGCGGGCGGTCTGCCTGCGGCACCCGGCGACCGCGGACACCAGCGCCCACGCCGCGTTCTTCCGCTGCCCACTGCGCTGGGGCGCACTGGAGTATCAGGTGTGGTTCCCCGCTGCTTGGATGGACACCCCCCTGCGCCTGGCCAACCCGGTCATGTGCGCCCACTTCCACGAGCATGCCGAGCGCGCGGTGGGCCAGCTGCGCGCCCGGGCCTCGTTCACGCGCAGGGTCGAGGATCTCGTCCGGGAGCTCATCTCGGTCCCCAATCAACCGTGTTGGGGTGGCCTGCCCGCGCAGGTCGCCTCCCGCCTGGCCGTGAGTGAGCGCGGACTTCGCCGCCACTTAGCTGCCGAGCGTACCAGCTTCTCCAGGATCGCCCAGCGTGCCCGTGTCGCCCTCGCAGAGACCCTGCTGGGCGACCCGAGTTTGTCCCTCGACCAGGTGGCGGAGCGCCTGGGCTACGCCGACGTGCGCTCGTTCAGTCGTGCCTTCCAGCGCGCCACCGGGGCCTCGCCCGCGCGCTACCGGGCCTCCCTCAATAGTACATGGGGATGTTCCCGCTCAGGCTGAGCACGCCCTCGCGGCCGTCGTCAAGGGCATAGTCAGCGGTGTACTGCTCGCAGCCTGCATCGGTCCAACGCACCGTGAGGCGCTGCACGCCGTTGAGCACGACTTCCCCCTGGTTGGGGTAGAGCAAGCAGGGCTGGGTGCCGTCCCAGTAGGCCGACCCCGAGACCCCAAAACTGCCCGCGCCTTCGATCTGCACGCTCCCTTCGAAGGTCTCATCGTACCTCTCCGCCGCCGCGTCGCGCGCCACGATCCGATCGGAGAAGCCCGAGTAGGTGGCGGCGAACTCGCGCGGATCCGGCCAGGCAGTGTCGTTCCAGGGGAACAGGGGACCGAAGGCGCGGACCGTGTAATCGTCGGCCTCGAAGACCCCGTTCGGGGTGGGATCCTCGCCGTAGGTGATCTCCATCATGCCGTCGATCTCCAGGCCCAGGAAGTCGTGCTCGATGTCGAAGGCGAACTCGTCCGCCTGCATGTACCACTGACCCTGCACCGACCAGTCCACTTCCAGGGTGCCGCGGAAGTGGTAGATGTCGTCGTCGGCAGTGCAGCCCTCCCCCGCCGTGGCGACGTAGCCGTCGTCGCTCTCGGTGATCACCGGGCAGCCAAAGCCCCGGCCTTTCGTCGAGGCCATGGTCTCCATGACCGTGGAGTATGAAGGCATGAAGATCGAGAAGTACGCGTCCGCGATGGCCTGCTCGTCCGCGAAGTCGTAGTCGCCAGCGGGCAGGGTATCTTCGGGGGCGGTGTCCACAGGGGCGGAGTCCGCGTCGTTCCGGGCGGGTCCGGTACAGGCGGCGAGCAGCAGGAGTGAGCCCAGCAGGGCGGGAGCGAGATCGCGGGCGAGGATGAACTGAAACATGTCTTTTCCTTTGTCCGTGCCTTCAGCATCTTGGCTCCGATCGGGACCGGTGACGACGACCGTCGCGGCCAATGATCGGTCAGTTGCGGCCAGGCGGCCATCAAGCCGGTGTCCGTGTTGGGAACAGGGCTACACTGCGTACAAACCGCTCCCGTTGGAGGCCGACTATGCGCTGCTCTCTCCAGACCTTCGCCTTCGCCGCGCTGACATCCGTGGCCTGTGGACCGTCCACCGACAGCACCGCACCGGAGGGAGACACCGATACGGACACGGACACGGACACGGACACGGACACGGACGCCGACACGGACGCCGACACGGACATCGAGCCCCCTCCGTTCGCCCTCTGGCTCTACCTCTCCACCAACCTGCAGGTGGACGAGAACCTCGTGGACGCCACGGCTCTGCTCGACCGGGCCGCGGCGGCCGGGTTCGGGGGCGTGGTGCTCGCGGACTTCAAGCTCAACAAACTGCACACCGGGGAGCTGCCTTCCTGGTATTCCTACAACCTGGATGCCTTCCTCACCCACGCCGCAGCGCTGGACCTGCAGGTGCTCCCAACGGTGCTGCCCTTCGGCTACTCCGAGGGCATCCTCGCCTCCAACGTCAATCTTGCGGAGGGCCAGCGGCTGGTAGACTCGCCCTTCATGGTCTCGTCTGACGGGACCACGCTCGAGTTGGCGTCGAGCTTCGCCGGCCTGCAGAACGGCGGCTTCGAGAGCGCCTCGGGCCACGAGCCAGCGGGCTGGGCCTGGACCGACGAGCCGGGGGTCCGCACCCTGATCGACACGGAGGTCTCGTACAGCGGCGATGCCTCTCTGCACATCGCCCCAGGCACGGACAACGCGCGCGCCGCGCAGGATCTCGAGGTGGTGCCGTGGCGTCAATACCATGTGCGCTTTTGGCTCAAGACATCTGACTTCGTACCCGGCTCGTTCAACGTCATGCTCTATGATGCGGACCTTGGCCAAGCGCGTAACTACACCAGCTTCGCGGTCGCTGAAACCCAGGACTGGACTCGCTACGACTTCGTAGCAAACAGTGGGGAGAGCGAGCAGCTTTCCCTGTACCTGGGGGCCTGGGGCGGCTCGAGCGGCGATGCCTGGTTCGACGATGTGAGCGTCGATGAGACCGCCCTGGTCAACCTGATCCGGCGCGACGGAGCTCCACTGGAGGCCTCCGGCGGCGACGGTGCCCTGCTGGTAGAAGGCGTGGACATGGACCCTGTTACCGACCCCCTCTCCGGCCCTGCGGGCATCTTCGACGACTGGCATGAACCACCGGTCGTCACCATTCCGTCCGGCTCCCGGCTCTCCCCCGGCGACACGCTCACCATCGACTCCTACGCCGTGGCCCCGATCAACGGCTACCAGGTGGGTGCCTGCCTGACCGAGGCGGGCGTCTGGGAGTGGATCGAGGACAACCTGGCCGCCGTGGACGCAGCCTTTCCCGACGCCCCGGGGTTCTTCTTCCAGCACGACGAAATGCGCCACATGAACAGCTGCGCGGCATGTCGTGCGAAAGGCCTGGACGCTGGGGCGCTGCTGGCCTGGCACATGGAGCAGGCCACCGCCAGGGCCTGGGCGCAGCGGAGCGACGCCACCCTGTATGCCTGGTCCGACATGTGGGATCCCTTCCACAACGCCGTGGACGGCTACTACTTCGTGGAGGGCGACCTGACGGGCTCCTGGGAGGGGCTGGACAGGGATGTGGTGGTGTTCAACTGGAACCTTGACGCCTTGGCCCGCTCGGTCGAGTGGTTCGAGGATTCAGGCTACCTGCAGATCGTGGCGGGCTACTACGACTCTGGCGACGGGGCTGCCTCGGCCGAGGCCGAGACCGTCGCCTGGGGGGTCTGTGACCGAAATTCACTTGTCGGCGCCATGTATACCACCTGGGAGGACGACTACGACCAGCTGGAAGCCTGGGCGGAGGGTTGGCGGGCCTCGCTGGAAGACTAAGCCAGCGAGCCGACCCCTCCCCCACCTCTGAGCGGGGCGGCCTCTTGGGTCGATGTACGGGACATCGGCGAGATCTCCGCCGATGTCCTCGCCCACGGCGAACTACAGGGCGATGCGCCGATCCTGGTGGGCCCCGTGCAGATCGACTTCCACCGGGCTGCGACCCTTCTCACCGAGCGGATCGGCCAGCCCATCCGCTACAAAGCCGCCAAGGACACCTCCTGGTAGACAAGGCGCTACCGCAAATGGACCCCCGCCTGGGCGTCAAGTCGGGGCACCCGAGACTACAGCTGTGGGCGCCACGGCCAGGATGAGGAACCCGAACTCGCGGAAGCTCTCCGGATGCGGTCAGAGATTGCTTCGCAGGGCGCCCGAGCCCTCCCGACGGCAGCAGCTACGCTCGGCTTTGGCGGTCGCTCGGGCGCGGCTCGGGGGAGTTCCAGCGGCGCATCGCTGAGCTGCTTGGCTCGAAGACCTGACCGGGTACTACGACCGGCGAATCAGCGCCTTCAGGGTCGCCCACACCTGGGCCGGGTCGGTCTTGTCGGCGCCCATGGACAGGCTGCCGGCGACGCCGATGGACAGGATGCTACCCATCACCACCAGGCACAGCGCGCCGGTGGAGACACCACTGGGCAGGCTGCCCGCCGCCTGGGCTTCCACCAGGCAGGAGCGGATGAAGTCGGCCGAGCGGGCCTTCCATTCGGCCACGCGCTCCGCACCGAGCCCCCCGGCCGCCTGGGCGAGCTGGTCGGACATGGCCAGCCGGACGATGGCGGGGTTGGCCTCCACCAGCACCAGCCGCTGATGGAAGAACAGCCCGAGCCGCTCGAGGGGGTCGGGGTGCTGGGGCGGGAAGCCCTCGAACATGATGGCTTCAGCGCGGTCCAGGGCGGCGACGACGATGGCGTCCTTGTCGGGAAAGTGCCTGAACAGGGTGCCATCGGAGATGCCCACCTCGCGGGCGATGGCCGCGGCGGTGAACCGGCGCAAGCCCTGCTGCGCGATGACCTTCAGGGCGGCGTCGGCGATCTGGCGCTGGCGGACTTCGGTCTTCTCACGCTTCATGGGGCTGCTCCCGGTCGTCGTTGGCACGCTGTACCTGGGTGGGGCCCTGGGAGGGCGCTGTCGTGACCGACTATCCCGGTCCGTAGGCACCCGAGAGCCCACGCTGCCGCTCGTAGGACAGGATGAGGGACAGGGCGGTGCGCTGCTGGACGGCCTGGGCCATGGCCAGATCGGCCCTGCGCTCCAGGTACTCCGAGCTCGTCAGCCTGCCAGCCTCCATGGCGGTCTCAGCGGCCAGGACCGCGCGTTCCGCCAGGCGTACTCGCTCCGCCGCCAGCTCCAGCTGCTCGGACCACTGCTGCAGCTCGATCTCGGCCTGGGACTGCCGCAGCTCGGTCTCGTCCTGCAGGGCGCGCAGCCCGGCGCGGGCGGCAGCGGCGTCGGCCCGGGCCGCCTTGGCCTCGTTGAAGCGCAGCCCGGCGTCCAGGTTCCAGCTCAACACCACCGAGGCGTCCCAGGAGTCGTTCCAGGCTTCCTGGATGGGGAAGTAGCGGCTGTTGGGGTTCTCGTACTGGTAGCCGGCGGCGAGGGCCAGGCTGGGGACCATGGCCCCGAGCTTTGCCCGCGCCAGGGCCTCTGCGGCGCGGACGCCCGCGGCGGTGGCCTCGATCTCGGGCCGCTGGGCCGGTGCAGCGCTCTCCGACAGGGTGAGGGACTGGGCGGTGGTGATGGGATCCCCCAAGGACGCGGTCGTCTCCGTGCCTGTGAGCAGGGTCAGCCGGTGTCGCGCCAGCAGGGTGTTGGCCTGCGCGCTGGCCAGCGCCTGCTGGGCCTCGGCTCGCTTCAGCGACACCGCGGTCAGCTGCAGCTCGGTGGCGCGGCCCTGGTCCACGAGCCGCTGCAGCCGCTGCTCCTGAGCGCTGGCGGCGTCGAGCAGCTCGGCCTGGATCCGCTCCATGGTCCGGGCGACGGCGAGGCCGTACCAGGACTCCACCAGGGACGACCAGAGGGCCGTCGCCGTGACATCCTGTTCGGCCCTCATACGGTCCGCGCCGGCGGCGGCGGCCTTCCTGCCCTGGATCAGCGCCCCCCCCGCGAACAGGGGCTGCTGGGCCGCGACCCTGAAGGAGTACTGGTCCTGCACCGACTCGCCGAACTGGATGGGATCCACGGTCTCGCCGGTGGGCAGCGTGATGGGGATCTCCAGCAGGGCGGGCTCGACGTAGCTGAGCCGAGAGTAGCGGGTGGTCACCTGGGCCTGGGGGAGCATGCGGCTCGTGGCGGCCGCCGCGGTGGCCTCCGCGGAGTCCAGGCGTGCCCGTGAGACCTCCATGGCGGGGTGATTCACGGACACCAACCCCCAGGCTTCCTCGAGGGTCAGCTCTGCCGCCTGGGTGGTCGGGGCGAACACCAGCCCCGCGACCAGCAGCAGCGTCGCGGCGCCCGTGGCGGCGTGGCTCACCACGCGCCTCGACAGGATGCGCTCCGACAGCTCGTACAACACGGGGATCACCACCAGGGTCAGCAGGGTGGAGGCCAGCAGGCCGCCGATGACGGCGATGGCCAGGGGGGAGAATCGCTCGGCGCCCAGGGCCCACTCCATGGCCAGGGGCACCATGCCCACCATGGTTGACAGGGAGGTCATGAGGATGGGACGGAAGCGGGTGGACACGCCCTCTCGGATGGCCTCGAGGCGCTCCACGCCCGCCTCCCGCCGTTGCCGGATGATGTCCACCAGGATGATGGAGTTGTTCACCACGGTGCCCACCAGCAGCACCAGGCCCACCATCACCGGCATGGACACCGGCTTGCCCGTGAGGAACAGCGCGGCGGAGACCCCCGCGAGGCTCAGGGGCACGGCCATCATCACGGTGATGGGGTGCACGAAGGATCGGAACTGTGCGGCCAGCAGCAGGTAGACGGCGATGACGCTGACCCCCAGGGCTCCCAGGATCTGCCCGCGGGCATCCTGCAGGTCGCTGTTCTCACCGGCGATGTGCAGGCTGTAGCCCTCGGGGAGGGGCTGCTCCGCCACGGCGGCCTCGGCGTCGGCCACCACGAAGCTCAAGGGTCTGCCGCCGACCCCCGCCAGCACGTCCAGGGTGGGACTCAAGTTGCGGCTGGTGAACAGCCCCTGCTCGGTGCTGCGCTCGGCGTGGGCGACGCTCCGCAGGGGCAGCACCTGGCCGCTGGAGGCCACGAAGAGGGGCCAGGACAGCAGCTCGTCCAGATCGGGGTTCGCGCTGCGCTGGTAGCGCACCAGGATGGGCTCCGGAGAGCCCTGGCCGGGGTCGAAGCTCCCCGCGGGGATTCCCTCGGCGCCGGTGGCCAGGGTCTGGGCCACGCTGAGCACCCCCTGGCCCAGGGCCAGGGCTCGCTGCTCGTCGATCCGCAGGGTCACCCGCTCCATGTCGCGGTTCCAGGCCCGGGTGGGAGCCACGATACCGTCCACCGAACGAAGCCTCTCTCGGACCTCATCGCCAAGGCTGTCGAGCATGAGGGCGTCCGGGCCGGAGAGCCTGGCGATCACCGGGGCGGCGGTGGTGGCCTTCGCGGTGTTCCCCACCTCCTTGACCACCGCGTTGGCGATGCCTGGGATGCGCTCCATGCCGGCTCGGATCTCGTCCTCGATCTGCCAGATGGTGGTGTCGCGGTCGGTCCGTGGGGTCAGGGTGACGCTGAGGAAGCCCTGGGTGGCACCCATCACGCCGGTGCCCCCCGTGTAGAGCATGCCCGGCTCGTAGCCCGCCTGGGCCTGGACCAGGGTGACGTCGGGCTGCTCGAGGATCAGCCGCTCCACCTCAGCGACGACCGCGGCGGTCTGGGCCAAGGAGCTGCCGGAGGGCGTCTCCAGGGAGACCGAGAACGCGCCGCTGTCCATCTGGGGCAGCATCTCCATGCCCGCGCTGCGCAGCCCGATCAGGCCGAGCACAAAGGAGAAGACGGCGGCGAGGACGATGGCGGCCGGGCGGCGCAGGCCGAAGTCCAGCAGGGCCAGGTACCCGCGCCGGAGGACCTCGGTGACCCGCTGGAAGGGGCCGGCGACAAGGCTGGCGAGCTGGTCAAGCCGCCCCCCGTCGCGGGTGTACTGGCTCAGCACCGGCACGGCGATGAGGGCCACCAACACCGAGGACGAGAAGGCGATGAGCAGGGTGGCGGCCAGGGGGCCGAAGGTCTTGCCCACGAAGCCCTGCAGGCCCAGCAGGGGCAGCAGCACGATCATGGTGGTGGCGGCCCCGGCCAGCACCGGCAGGATCACCTCGTCGGTGCCCTGGATGGCGGCCTCGAGGGGCTCGAGGCCTTCCTCTTCACGCAGCCGGATGATGTTCTCGAGCACCACCACGGTGGCGTCCACCACCATGCCCACCGCCAGGATCACCGCTGAGAGGGTGACCATGTTCAGCTCCATGCCCAGGGCGTTCATCACGCCGAAGGTGATCCCGTAGGACAGGGGCATGGAGAGGATGGTGACCATGGAGCTGCGCACGCGCCCCAGAAACAGGAACAGGATGATGGAAGCGAGCACCAGGGCCTGGCCGACATTGCCCAGCAGGTTCGAGACCGACTGCTCCGTGAAGCTGGCGCTCTCCTCGCCGGGGATGAACCGAAGCTCGGGGTAGCTCAGCGCTGCCTCGGCCACCTCCGCCTGGACCTTGCCCACCACCTCGACGGTGTTGGCGTCCTCGGCCCCGAAGACCTGCAGCGCGATGGCGCGCTGGCCGTCGATGCTGAACACCGCGTCGTCATCCAGGCCGGTGCGGGTGACCGTGGCCAGATCGTCCAGGTGCACCTGGGCCCCACCGGGCACGGCCAGGCTCAGCTCCTCGAGGGCCTCGACCCGTGAGACCCGCTGATCCACCCGCAGCATGGTCTCGAGGCTCGAGCCCCGCAGGCGCCCTGCAGGCAGGGAGATGTTGGTGGTGGCGATGGCCTGGGCCACCCCCTGCACGGGGAGGCGGTGGGCCTCGGCCGCGCGGGGGTCCACCTCCACCAGCACGCCGGGGACATGGCCACCGAAGACGTCCACGGCGGCCACGCCTTCGACCCGCTGCAGCTGGGGGCCGAACACGTCCTCGGCCAGCCGACGAGCGTCCACCATATCGTCGGCGGCGATCCCCACGGTGTAGATGGGCCGGTTCGAGGTGCTGAAGGTCATCACGCGGGGCTGCTCGGCGCCATCGGGCAGGTCCTGCCCGATGCGCGCGATGGCGTTCTGCACGTCCACCGCGGCGAGCTCGGAGCTGACGTCGTACTGGAACTCCACGCTGATCATGGACAGGTTGTCCTGGGAGGTGGCCGAGAGGATGGAGACGCCCTCGAGGGAGGCGAGCTCCTCTTCGAGCACGCGGCTCAGATCCCGCTCCACGTCCGAGGCTGCCGCTCCAGGCCAGGGCGTGACCACGTTGACCAGGGGGGGGGCGGTGTCGGGGAACAGCCGCACGGGGAGCTGGAGGTAGCCCACCACCCCGAAGATGAAGGCGGCGATCACCGCCGCCCACACGGCATGCTGGTTGCGAACCACTGCGCGGGTGATGCTCATGAGCCCAGCTCCACCGGGAACACGGGGCGATCGCTGTCCAGCTTGTTCAGCTGTCCCACCACCACAAGGCTGCCGGGAGGGAGGGGAGGCTCCACCGCGACCCAGCCATCCTCGTAGGGACCGCGGGCGACCTCGTAGCGGTTCAGCCGATCACCCTGGACCAGCAGGAGGTAGCTGCCCTGGGCGTCGGAGCCAACCGCGTCGAGGGGGACCGCGCTGGCCCCGGCCCGTTCGTCGAGCACCAGCCTGACGCTGGTGGTGCTGCCGATGGGAGGCAGGCTGTCGGGCTGGTGGACCGTGACCGTGAGCTCCACCAACTGAGCGGGGCCCTTGGCCCAGCCGCCGACGCTGCCAACGGTTCCACGGCCACCATCGAAGACCACGCTGGTGCCCTCACCCAGCCCGCTCGCCAGGTCCGACGAGGGGACGCGCAGCAGCAGCTCGCGCTCGGTGGAACCGAAGATCACCAGGGGCGTTCCCGGCATCACGGTCTGCCCGATCTCCGTGAGCTGTTCCAGCACCACGCCCTCGAAGGGGGCGCGCTCCGCCGAGCGGGCGGTGACCGCGGAGATCTCGTCCTCCGCGGCCTGGGCTGCGCTGGCCGCGAGCTGACCCGCGCTGCAGTTCTTCTCACTGGCGTCGAGCTGATCCGGGGCGATGTCCCCCGCCTGCAGCAGCCGCCGATCCGTCTGTGTGCGGCCACAGGCGAAGTCCCGCTCCCGCTCGGCGCGCTCCCGCTCGGCGCGGACGCGGCTGAGCCGAGCCATGACGTCGGGGGCGGCCAGGCGCGCGAGCACATCACCATCCACGGCGCTGTCACCCTCGTCCACAGGCAGCGCCGAGACGGTGCCTTGGACCTGAGCCAGCACGCGGACGGTGCTGGTCGACACCACCTCGGCCAGGTAGCTGCGGCCCTGAACGACGTCCTGGTGGCGCACCTGGGCGACCCGCACGGCCTGGGGAACGAGCGGCGCGTCGGCGTCGGGTTCGCCGCACGAGACGGAGACCAGGATCGAGGCGATGAAGATGGAATGATCGAACCGCATGTGGCACCTCGTAGCGTAAGCAAGTAAATACTTACTTCGGCACCCAGGGTAGCACACTCCGGAGTCCCGTCAAGGCGATGATGCGACTCGGGCAACACGGCCGGAGCACGGATCAAAGCGAAGCCATCTCGAAACAGAGGCTGTCATGACAACAAGAAAGCTCATCCTCGCGGCGCTCGGCGTCGCACTGCTGGTCCTCGGGGTCATGACCCTGGTCACCGGAGGCAAGGTCATCATGGGTGACGAGGCCGCGATGGCGGCGCATGGGGACTTCGTGCCCTTCGTGGTCTGGGGAAACGTGCTCCTCGGCCCGCTGTACATCACCGCGGCGGTCGGGCTGTTGGCGAGACTGAAGTGGGCCGGCCGGCTGGCCCAGGGCGTCGCGGTGGCCACGTTGGTGCTCGCGTGGGCGTTCGGGCTGCACGCCTTGATGGGCGGCGCCTACGAGGTCCACACCGCCATCGCCCTCACCGTGCGCACCACGGTGCTGGCCGTCGCGGGGACCGGCGGCCACTGGATCCTGCGCTCCATGCGCGATCTGGGGGCCGAGGCCAGCTCATCCGGCACCCTGATCATCACCGAGGACACGCTGGTCTCCGACATCCTGGAGGAGTACGGCGACATCGCCGAGGTCATGGAGGCCTTCGGGGTGAAGCGGGCCGGTGGTCTCGCGGTGCGCAAGATCCTGGGGCGAGTGCTCACCGTGAAGCGCGCGGCGGCGGTCCATGGGGTGCCCCTGGACGATTTCTTGCTGATGGTCAGACGGGCTGCTGGCCAGCTCCCCGCAGGGGTGGACACCGGAGCTCGTGCCTCGGACGGTGGCGTGCCCACTGGCTCGTAGCCGAGCCCTTTCAACGAACCCTGGCCGAAGCCAGGACTGGAGTCGCCATGAATGTCCGGATCAACAAGGAAGCCTGCATCGCCTGTGGCGTCTGCGCCGACATCGCCCCCGAGGTCTTCACCATGGGTGAGGACGCCGCCGAGGTGGTGCTCGAGGATGTACCTCCCGAGCACGAGGAGGCCGTGCGCGACGCGGCCGAGAGCTGCCCGACCGAGGCCATCGTGTTCAGTGAGTAGCTGGCCGAGCGTGAAGACGTCGGTGGTGAAGATGATCCGCTTCCGCGAACGCCCCATCGCTTCCGACAAGATGGGCTCGATGTCAACGTGCGGCTCTCACCCTCGGCCAGAAGGTGATGGTTCGGGGCCGGTTGCTGGCCAGGGATGCGGGCATGGCCCTCGCCGTCGATCCCGCAGGCTTCGCAGAGCAGACTTCTGGGCCAGCGCCAAGGGTGGCGATGACGAACTCACCGACCCGCAGCGCGGCAGGATTCGACTGTTCCCACTCCTCGGCCCTCGTTCTCACTCAGGCTCGCACCGTTCCCAGTAGCCGATTTTTGGTATGGCGCTATCTCAGCACGATACCGCGCCCTGTTCCCACTGTTCCCACTTTGCACGCATACGCCCACCTACATGTAGTACCTGGATCGCCTCCTGCTCGGAGAGGCCCTTCACTCTCCGCCACTCACCCTCCGTCACCGGCTCCCCCCGAGCCTCCGCTTGTATAAGGGTGTTCATCAGCAGACCGGGAACAGTGAGAACAGCCAGGGCCTGAGTCACCCTTGCTCTGCTCACCCCGAGGTGCCGAGCCAGGTCTGCCCGGGTCTCGATGCCGGGGCTACCAAGCATGGCCTCCCACTCCTTCGCCCTGGCCAGCACCCCCTTGACTTCCCTGGCCTCGCATCCCCTCTTCTTCTTTCTTACCTTTCTAGTAGGAGAAAAGAGAAGAGAGAGGGGGCGGACCACCCTGGCGGTCAGCGCAGAATCGGGCACCTTGGGGGTTCGTGACGGGGTCGTCTTGTGGAGCCATTCCGGACTCGAACTAGCGGCTCCCCGGTTAACAAACGGTGGCGGACG
>CALDOK010000286.1 GCA_937912125.1 uncultured Pseudomonadota bacterium | reverse complement strand
CTGGAGGAACGACACCGCGCGCGTCTCGGCGGGCCGGCCCGAAGAGGCGGGACGAGGCTCGACGTAGTCCGACAGCGGGATGCAAGCCGGGCGACCATCGCGGTGCAGCAGCACGTCGTAGAGGTGGCCCTCCACCTCGACAGTGCCCGGGCGGGTGCCCTCGCCGGGGAACATGACACGCGCAGCGGCGTCGAAGAACCACGGACTCGAGAAGAAGTTGGGCATAGCGCTGTCGCGGGAAATAGGACTTCATCTATATACGACACGTCGAGCGCGCGCACTTGCTCGCGTGGACTGGCGAGGGCTCCAAGGGCCGACTCGGGGGGGACCGAGCCTGCCTCAGCGCCCTTCGTAGAAGCTGGTCATGGGCTTGACGTGCACCATACCGGCCCCGGCCGACGCCGCGAGCTCCCAGGCCACCTCACCCTCTGGTGTGACCTCGCGGCAGATCCCCGAGAATCCCCAGTTCACCATGGTGTTGCCATTGGCCAAGCGCCTGGCTTGGCCCTCGGCCACGGAGCCGAGGCCCTGGTCTTTGCCATAGGACCACAGCTCATCCAGCTGGTCGCCCTCCACGCCGTACTCCACTGCGATGAACACCCAGTCTTCGTACTCACCCTGGTCCTCGCCCTCGAAGTAGGCGCTGGTCATCAACAGGGTGCCATCTTCGGTCCAGTGGGGATCGTGCTGGAAGAAGAAGCTGGTGCTTCCAGCGGCGATGTCCACATCACCTGCCGAGCCGAAGTGTCGCGACACTTGCCCGCTGTCGGCATCGATCTCGAGCACAGCGTCGCTGTAGCCTGCGGACAGGAGGAAGGTTCCGTCCTCGGGATACCAAGCCAGCCCGTTGGCGTGGGTCCAGTCCGACATGCCGCTGTAGAACGAGATCCCAGGTGCGGCGACCGTCTCGGGGAGGGACCAGTCCCAGGTGGAGAACGCCGGGGTGGTGGTGCCATCTCGCTCGACGATGACGATGGCGTCCCCCACGATGTCCTCCGGCTCCGTCGCGCCAGGCAGCTGGTACGGGCGCACGTCGGCCGCCAGGTAGGCGTAGCGGCCGTCGCCCAGCTGCACGAAGGCGTGGTGGGCCAGAGGCGTGCTCCGCACATCGACGATGTCGCCGGTGAGCGCGACCCGGAAGATGGCGTTCAGCCCATCGGGGTCATCGAGGTCAGCCGTGAACTGGTTGAAGACGAGATCGTTTCCATCGAGCGCAAACTCGATCTCGCCATACACGGGCGGCTTGGGCCCAACGAAGGGCTCGAGTTCCCGGTACCAGACCACCTGGCCCTGGCGGTTCACCACGAAGATAGCGCTGCTGATCCCCACCAAAAGCCCCATCATGTAGGGCTCCGAGGAGAGCAGCGAGGGTTCGTGGACGGTGACCTCGATGTCGGGAAAGCTCGCGGGGATGTTCTCGGTCCACAGCTCCCCCGTGGCCCAGTGCTCGCGACCGTCCACCTCGGTCACCGCGCGGTAGAACACCGTCGACAGGGGCGGCAACCCGTACAGTGCGATGTGGTGGTCGCTGGACGCGGCGAAGGTTGGGGTCCTCAGCTCGTACTCTTCGGTGGTTCCGTACTCCACCCAAGAGGTCCCAGGCTGCTCCGTGCTCCAGTCCAGCTCCACCACCGTGACGGTGGTGTCGTTGAGCGAGGCGGTGACCTCGAGACCCGGCGCCCGACAGCCCGTGAGCAGAGCGGTGACGATGAACCGTCTCGAGAGCACCTTCATCTTCCACCGAGGGGTGGTTGGGGCTGCCCAGTGTAGCGTGCCAGCACCGTCACCAGCTTGGGTTTTCACAGCGACACCCACGCGCTGGAGGCCACACCCCGCCACCTGTCGGAGTGGTGACGGCGGAACGCTACGGGCTCGGCATCGCCTGGAGCTGAGGGCAGCGGTCGAAGGCGCCGTACATGTCCCAGAACAGACCGAGCACCGGCAGGGCCTTGACGAGGCTGTTGGGGACGGTCTCGGCCATGGCGTACTCATCGAGCTCTGCCAGGTCGAGCGGGTAGTTGTAAGGGAGCTCCTTTCCAGCCCAGGCCTCCTGCCACAGGGCCGGGTCCAGGGTGCAGTCCAACATCGCCTCGGGGTAGTTGTAGCGGATGGGGACGCCCAGGCTGTCGAAGGCGTCGAAGAACAGCGTGATGTGGGGATAGGAAGGACAAAGCGCCCTCGAGGTGTCAACGCGGGGACCCTCG
>CALDOK010000285.1 GCA_937912125.1 uncultured Pseudomonadota bacterium | reverse complement strand
GGGGCTCACCGTAGAAGTTGGCGACACAGGGGGACCACTCGTCCAGGGGCTCACCGTAGAAGTTCTCGACGTAGGGAAACCACTCGGATGGGCGCAGCTTGCTCAGGTCGTGGGTCAGGCCGCGCCACAGGAGCTGGGCGGCGAACAGGGGCCGACTCCCGACTCCCAGTCGGTCTGCCTCGGCCACGCAGGCGATGAGCACGAACAGCTTGTGACGCAGGATGTACCGGAGGTAGTGGAGGTGCTTCATGGGTTGTGCTCACGAATCAGGATGCGGGCGCGCACCAGGGCCAACTCTGCATCGAGGGTTGGATCGTCCAGGTCGAACCTGACGACGTGGCTCTCCGCTCGACGGAGGAACCAGCGTCTCCCACTCGACATAGGGGAATGACCCCAGGAGAGGCCGCCGCCTCCGCAGTTCCAACCTGCGGCTTCGGCCAGGTCTCGAAGCATACAGGCCCAGGTAGCGTGATCGATGGTGTCGGGATTGGGGAGCAGATCGCCTTCGTCCACATCATCCTGGCAACCCCCGGCAGTCTTGCCGTCCGTCTTCACCATGATGGGAGAGTCACAGCCGGTCAGCTCGAACATAGCGTAGTCGTCTTCGATGCTGGTGCAGACGTAGCCTTCCAAGGTCCAGGCTCGGAGCTGGCGCATATGGCCAGCAGGCCAGGCACGGCGCAGCAGCGCCCTTCCTTCTTCGCTTTTCCAGTTCATGGCCCGGTCGCTCCTGATTCGTTGAGCATGATCAACATCCACACCAGCGCCTCAGCGGCGTCGTCGGTGTCGATCCAGAAGGTCGGAGCCAGCCTGGAACCGTCACGACCTTCACGGATGATCTGTTTGTTCCTCCAGGTGTGGTCGTAGCTGTGGCCGAAGTCGGTGTGGACGCAGAGCTGCCAGGAAGGCATGGGATTCTCGTTCCCTGCTTCCTCCTCTGCCATGCACAGCGAACGACCCGTGATCGTCTCGTTGGCGGCGATGGGCCACCCCCGCATATCGGGGTGCTTCAGCAGTTCACGCTCCAGGTAGGCGAGCAGCCAACCCCATTTCGCATGGATGTGCGGATCGGGGAACGGTGGGCACCAGCATGTGATTTCGTCGGGGAAAGCACGGATCAACAGTGCTTGTCCCTCCTCGCTTTTCCAGTCCATGTTTTACCTCACTTATTGTTCGCGGACCTGGATGCGCGCACGCACCAGGGCCTCGGCGGGGTCGTTGGTGCGGATGTCGAAGTGAACGAGCACACTCTTTCGGTTGTCCTCCTTCTTCGATAGGCACCACTGAACCGAGTCGTCCATCAGCATCATCTGGCACCAGATCAGCTCGGTGGCATCTGTCCAACCGACAGCTCTGGCGAGATCCGCCTTCAGGCAGGCCCAGGTGGCGTGAACGAAAGGGTCTGGGTTCGGGAGGAAGGAACCACACGCCAGCAGTTTCGCCGGGCCGTCCGGGTAGCTGTACTCGGTGTCCATGCCGGCCCAGAACGTGACATGGCCGGCGCTGGCTTCGACGCAGACGCAGTTGTCCACCGTCAACACCCCGCGCATCGCCAGGTAGCCTTCGGGCCACGCCCGGCGCAGCAGCACCCTCCCTTCTTCGCTTTTCCAGTCCATCACGAACTCCTTTTCGAGAACATTGTCTCCATGGTCGTCGTCAGCACTTCCGCCGCGACCCTCCTGACGATCAGCTCCCACAGATCGAGGGCGTGGTCCTCTCCTGTGATCTCGACCTCCACGATCTTGTAGTTTTCGCTGTCGTGGATGGTGAGGGATGCGGAGTGGCGTTGTTCTACTTGGAATTGCGCGTCCTCGCGCCAGCACACCCGGATCATGCGTGGACTGCTCCACTCGTTGTATCCGACCGTCAGCCGCCGCTCATGGCCCGCAGGCCACGGCTCACGGGGCTGCGCTGGGTCGATGGGATGCAGACCGAGCAGGGCGCGGACTGCGGTCACGGGATCGATTGGTTCCATCACTCCCTCCCGAACGGTTCGAGGGCCGCCAGCAGATCGTTTCCGAGTTCGTCTTCGGGTCGCGGACACAGCTTCCAGGCCCAGCCCTCGATCTCGGCCAGGGCACGAAACGCGGCGTACAGCTCGGCCCTGGCCTGCGGACGGAAGTCTTGGTCGCCGTGCTTGGTCTGCCACGCCTTCCAGTGGACCTCGAGCCTGGCCAGAGCTTCGTTGGCGGCTTTCTTGGCCCAACCTAGTACTGGCTCGTTGATGTCGGCGCAGGCGTTTCCTTGCCAGTCGCGCACACAGCCCAGCCATCGATCTCCGCTCTGCTCGAGGATCACCTTGCCCCACAGCTCCTCACGGCCCGTCATGGTGATGACATTTTGTTCAGTCCAGTCCATGGTCAGTCCTCCTTGTTTTCGATCACGCCGGTCACACCGTCCGCCTGGAAGGTGTTGACGTACTCCTCGAACAGCGCCAGAGCGTCCTTCTCGGTGTAGACTTGCAGTCGCCTGCCCTTGTTGTGGCTATTGAGCGCCCGCGCCAGCAGATCGCAGCTCCAGCCGACGACGCTCCCGCGCCAGATCAGGGGCAGCGCCTTGCGGAGCTGCTTGGTGCCCCGGCCTGGCCGCTCGGTCCAGTAGGGCTTGCGACCGATGTAGCCGTCCACCATGGCGTCCACTTCGACCTCCACCACCTTGGGTGGCCTGGAGCGGCAGGGGCCAAGGCGCAGCAGATCGTCTGGGTCGGCCTGGGTGGGGATCAGCAGGAGGCGTTCGATGGACATGGGAGGTTGTGCCGGGGAGAGAGGATGGTGGCGGGGAGGCGGCCAGCGGCCAGCGGCCAGCAACGAACGAGGCTGGTCAGTGGCGAGGTGAAGCGTCGAGGGCGATGAAATCCATGGCTTCTTGTTCGCTCGAACAATGGAAGTGTCTCACGCAAAAACAGTGTCCCTTGAACGAGCATTTATTGCAGGCGACAAACTTCTTCGCCTCGACGAAGTTGTTGTCTGCATCTTGCTCGTTCTTGCATCTGGAACCATCGTCACGGCATCTTTCCATGTGCTTGCAGAAGGTGCAGAAGTCGAGGTCATACATGGTCAGTCCTTTTTGTCGGTGTTGAACTCTCGAGTCAGCTCTCGGGTCTGTTGAACGACGATCTCGCCCACCAGCCATGCACCGCAGCTCAACCAGGACCATCGCAGCCAGTCAGGAAGTGAGGCCCATGTTGCGGTCTGCTCGCCACTCGGAGTGAACCCGGCGAAGGCCACGAGTCCCACCCCTCCGAGGAGCATGATCATGCGGAAGATGGCGAAGGCGCGTCTCATCGTCTTCCCTCGAGATGGGCCTCGCAGGCTTTCTTGGTGTCGAAGTCGGGGATGTCGTCACGGCCTCGCCACTTGCGGGATCGATTCAGCATGTCGCCAAGCTCACTCACGTCGATGGGCTCGATCTTCAGGTCTTCGGTTCCCTGGTTCCGGTGCGGTTGCAGCGGGAGGATCGCTCCAGCGATCTCGCAGAGCCACCAGCCGATCCAGCAGCGCAGCCAGGTCCAGGTTCCGTAGCGGGGGGAGACGCAGCCCTCACAGCCGGTGCAGCCCTTGCTGCCGTCGTACTGCCACTGGGAATGTCTACTCATGGTCGTCTCCCTCCATCTTTCCGAGTGTTCACCAGGCGGGACTCACTGCAAGCATCGACCATGTATTGCCGACCAAAGCAGTTCGTTTGTCCACGATCATCGAAGCAGTACCACGGGATCGTCTCAGCTCGCGGACACCAGCCTGGCCTCGAGTACCGCAAGGCTTTGATGTGCCTTTCCCTTTCCCTCTCGGCCTCCAGCCGGGCCTCGTACTCCACGGCGGCTTTTTCATATGCTGCGATGCACTCTACCGATGGCTTCGGAGCTGGAGGAGTGATCATCCAGGGTGAGCAGGCACAGGTGTACTCGGCATGATCGACGTTGACGGTACGGAGCGTCCTGCCACAGTTTGGGCAGCATCCGGTGCTGGTGTAGCCTCTACTCATAGGAGCCCCCTCCCATCTTCACCAGCACACCGTGTTGAACGACGGGTTGTTGCTGCTGCTCGAGATGGGCCTCGCAGGCTTTCTTGGTGTCGAAGATCTCGTTCGAGAAGGCACGGACGGTGTCGAAGTCGCCGTACATCACGACACAGCCGCGCCCCATGTGTGTCTCGAACCACTCGGTCACGGTGCCTTGGACGACGCCTTCCTCGTGGTCCTCCGCTGCGCCGCACTTGTCGCAGACCACGGGCAGGGTGGTCACGATCCACACCCTCGTGCCGAAGGCCGGGAGGTTCCAGGTGGGGTCCTCGAAGCGTGCGAGCTGGGCCTCGAGCTGGCGCAGGCGGTGGGCGGCGGCAGCGATGCGCCCGGTGAGCCCGACCGCGTCTTCGGCCTCGGAGACTGGCAGCAGCTCGCAGACGTTGACGAGGTTGGCCAGGTTCTCTTCGAGGTTGGCCTTGTCGACACGGGCAGAGCTGGCGTCGTCTTCAGCAGCCATGATGCGGGTCCGCAGCTCAACTCTCAGGCTATCGGCAGTATTGATCTGCCTGGCCATGCGTTTGATGATCGTCCCACGGTATTTGTACTCGTGGCAGGCGATGCTGATCGGACCCACGGGTTTTGTGTCCAGGCCGGCGAGGATCAGGGCTGCTGCCTTGTAGTCTTCGAGCTGGCTCGTTTCGGACTGCTGCATGCAGGGGGTGTCGACCACCACCTCATCCTTCACGGACGCCATCAACCCCTTGTTGACGGTGGCCAGCTTGGCCAGGTGCTCGCTCACTGGACCGTCCGCCTTGACGCGGTGGCCCTTGATCATGGTGACACACAGTCGGTAGTCTCGCTCTTGGATTTCGTTCAGCATCACTTCATCCTATAGGGAAAAGGCAGTGTCTCGCGGAGGCAGAGGCGCTGGATCGAGTTTCGTATACCAATTCCCCACACCTCGTACCAGGCGGTGCCCCACTTGTACCTGCGACGGTGCTCGGGAGGGATCAGTCCAGGGGCCTGCTCCGCGACCTCTCGCCAGGAGAGGAACGGGTTGGCGGTGGCCAGCAGCCACAGGTAGGGAGCCCGCTGCCAGCAGACCTCAGCGATGGTCGGGGCCAGACTGCTCAGAGGCCAGTCCATGGTGACTCGAGTGCCGAGTAAGCTCACGATCCAGCTCCGTCAACGCACTCCGCGCAGCGCACGAACTTGGGGAGCCTGCGCTTGGAAAAGGGATCACGATCCTTCATGGCCAGCAGCCTGGACAGGTTCACCCAGTGCCCGCAGGACAGCAGCCGCCAGTGGCTGCGCTCGAGCTTGTGTGTGTCCAGCCAGGCGTCCCTGGGTGCGGTGAGTGTGGGGATGGACGGATCGTCGTGGTAGAGGTTTCCGATGTCGGGAACGACAGGTCCAACCGATCCAGGGTGGTCCTCTGTCCAGTCCAACCCGCGCACGACCTTGCGGAGCGGGAGGCGGACTGGGCGCTGACGGCGACGGGTTGTCATGGCTCACCCCTTCGGAACTCCATCGAGCCCTCGGTGATGTGCCGAGCGTTCGACTTGACGAGCTGGGTGAGAGCTTCGTCACGATCACCCGGTGAGACGTGCCTCGAGCGCACGGTCCACACGCTCCAGGGGTTCCCGTCGAGCCACGGATGTTTGTAGCGGGCTTGCACCACATAGGGCTTCTTCCCCCGCTTGTGGATGCGCTGGCGTCGTCCTTCGCCCTTGTGCTTCTCGTCCATGGACTACCTCTCCGATCCTTGGTTGTGTCCCACGAAAGCCTCCACCAGCTTCCGCAGGGTCGGGAACAGATCCATCACGGGCGCGAACCACGCGGACATGATCACCAGCTCCGAGTCCACGATGGTCTTGGTGACGCCCCCAGGGGTCTTCACCGGGTCGCAGACCTCGGGCTCGTTGATGGCCAGCCTGACCCGGCAGACCATGGGTCTGGCGTCGTAGACGCCGCAGCGACCGTCCTCGAGCAGCAGCGGACAGATCGCCGTGTCGGGATCTTCGGGAGCCCAGGTCTTCATCCGCTCGTACAGCTCTGGCGACATGGCCTCGAACATCAGCAGGGCCTCGATGGGCGTGCCCTGGAGCTGCCCACGGCAGCAGGCGTTGCAGCCGACACCGCGACAGGTGGCGAGGTGAGCGCGTTGGTCGGCCCACCAGTCCACCATCTGCCACAGCTTGCGCGTCTCGTTCATGGCGTGGAGGGTGTCGCTCACGATCCCTCCGTCATGCCTGGGGTGCCGTTGTGAGTCACCACCAGGGAGTCGCGTTCGACCTGGGGTTCGGGCTCTTTCACCCACAGCCGCCGCCGACCGCGCTCGTAGTCGGCCAAGGGATCTTCCAGGTAACGCCCGCGCTCGTCTCGCAACCTGACCTCGAAGCGGTCAGGGATGTCGATGTCGTGCTCGTAGACAGCCTTGTTCGCCTCGTTTAGCAGCGCGACCATGCGCCGCTGCCAGTCCACAGGCATGGACTGCATCACGGAGCGGTGCATGACGAAGTAGCTCGAGTAGGTCAGCCCGAAGAAGTCGTGGACGGGCTCGGAGCAGTCGATGATCTCTCGGTCGTCGTGATCAGGCATCCTTCGCCTCCTTCCTGGCCAGCAGGATCGCTCGGACGTGCATCCCCAGGATCGTCCACTCTGGTTGCATCCATGGCCGGCTTGTCCACCGACTCATCAGCTTGCGTCGGACCAGGGATGTCTGCTGATCCTTGTCGAGCGCGTCTCCCGTGATGGCTTCCGCCAGGCCGGGGGGGGAGCCGGTCGATGGCCAGCTTGGCGTCGTTGTCGAGCAGCTCTCGTTCGATGGAGCAGCGTTCGGTGTGACGGTTCGACAGCTTGGTCTGCACGTCGGCCAACAGCTTGTTCAGACCTTCCCTCTTGCGCTCGAGGACGCTGATCTCGGTCTTCTTGGTGGCCAGCCTGGCCTCGATGGCCTTGCGGTCGTGCAGCAGATCGGTGCGGACGCTCATGGCTGGTTCTCCCTCATTTCTTCGACCATGGCGCGCTTCTCGCGTTCGATGACGTCCAGGTCGATCTCAGCGTAGCGAGCCAGGAGCTGTTCGATGCTCTCGTCGATACAGCAGCCGTCTCCATCGTTCGCGATATACATGCCATTGTCGTTCAGCCAGTCGATGAAAGCACCGATGTGCTGAGTGCCCAGGTGCTGAATGGCGTCACGCTGCTTGGCGTGCCCAGGGTAACGATGGGGGATGGTGGCGGCGTCAGCCATCGAGGTTCTCCTGCTTGGCGATCCGGTCGTGAAGCATTGTGTAGCATTGGAGAAACTCACGCTTGGCTTCCCGGCAGGACCATGGCCTGATGGGATGCTCGAGCGGCTCAGGCATCCCAGTCCAGGCAGACCAGGCTGGAGAGCGAGGCATGAGATCCCGCTTCTCGGTGATCAGCAGGGTGTTGTCCAGCCACTTCACGATCTGGGCCTCGGTGTCGCTGGGGATGGTGCCCCCGAGCTTCGCCGTGATCACGGCCTGGATGGACGCCTCGATCTCGGCGTAGCCGGTCAGGAACAGCTTGAGGGGCCTGGGCACGTCGGAGCAGTAGGCTTCCGCCGCGTCGTGCATCAGTGCCATCATGGCGATCTTGTCCGACGACTTGTTGCTCATGGCCAGCTCGGCGCAGCGCACGCTGTGTTCGGCCACGGAGTAGAACACGTTGGTCTGACCAGAGAACCGGCAGAGCTGGGACAGCCCGTGGGCCACGTCATCGAGGCAGACCTCGTCGGGCCGGGGGTCCAGGTGCCAGAACTTCATCCCGGTGAAGGTGGCACTCCATGTGCCAGGCCGGTCGCTGTCGGCCTCGAAGTGCATGTCGTCGGTCGGGAGGCTATCGCCTTTGGGGACCGTGACGGTGCCGTGGAGGTGGACGAGCCGGCGCTCGACCTCGATCTCTGATTGCAGGCTCTCGAGTACCTGTCCAACCTCTGGCATGTCCTGCCTCGAGCCACTCCTGACAGAGCTGATGGAGCCGTCATCACTCACACGAAAGACGACGTACCCAGCGCCCTCGTTGCCAGGGGTTACAACCTCCATGTAGGCGTCATGGACATCCTTCCATTCGTCGTAGACGTTGGAGGACCACCCTTCGGGGAGCGCCAACCGGCTGTTCACACGATCCAGATCGATCTTCATCACGACTCCCTGATCGCCTTTCGGATACGTTGATTCTCGGTCCTGATCAGCTCGCGACCCGCCTCGAGCGCCTCGTTCAGATCGACGAAGCGGAAGCGATGGACGAAGTCGTCGTCCCGGCTGGACGGCGTGGGCTCGTACTCGAGCACGCCCGTGTGTCGATCCAAGACGTAGCTTCCGCTCTTGACCGCCCAGCGGACGCTGTCGTCCCGCTGGATGCGGCGCTCAACCGTGACGGGGATGCCGCTGGTGATGAGGGGGCCGACCTCGAAGACGGTGGCCATGGCCAGCAGATCGTCCTGCTCGTGATCGGAAAGCTCCTGATCGATCTCCGCGATCAGCAGCTCGAGATCGTCGCGCCACTGTTCCTCGTGAGGGTAGGTGTAGCCACGCTTCAGGTGAGCCTTCACGGCTTCGATGGTCTTCGAGAGCATCACGCCTCCCCTGGTTGGTTCTTCACGACGAACACCTTGTTCTTGCGAGGGTACAGCTTCTTCGCGGTGAGCAGCATCATCATGCTGGCGAGGTTGTACCGGGTCTTGAAGTCCTCCCACAGGAGACTGCTCTGCTCGTAGGATGCGTTGTTCCAGGCGGTGACGGCCTCTCTCCAGAGCGCCGCCAGGGCGGTGTCGTCCAGATCGGTCGGGCGAACGCCAGCCACGAAGGCGCAGGCGTCGTCGTTCTCGTCCAGGCGGACGCACAGACGACCGTCTCCGAGCGCCATCAGCGAGATCGCTTCTGGCGGGTAGTCCAGCTTCCGCAGGGCCTCGTAGAGGCACAGAGCGTCTCTCAGCACCAGAGGGAGATCGTCCATCATTCCACCAGGCTCAGGTGTGGGGTGACAGGCTCCATCGGGACGATCAGGAAACAGCCGTCCTCTCCGGGGGAAGTCACGATCCGCCAGTCGGACGGAACCTCGCCGTCGTCCTCGTGGAACACACGGGCGTTCTTCCAGATCACGGGTGGAGCGTCTTCCGGGTACGGTCGACCAGGGAGGTCTGGCTCCTCGTCGTCGTCGCCCTCGGGCAGGGCGACCGCCGCGTCCCCCAGCACCCCGATCTGGACGACGGCGTCCCAGGGCAGCAGGCACCCTGGGTACAGGGCGTCGAAGCTCAGATCCACTCTCATGCCGTCCTCATGGAAGCTGGCGTTGCGAGCGAGGTTGTGCTCGGCGTCGAAGGAGAGCACCAGGGCCTTGCCGTCGAAGTTGGCCAGCACGGCGCGGGAGATCCCGCTGTCGGCCAGCATGGAGGGGTCCATCACCAGGAACAGGTCGCGCCCATCATCGTAGGCGTCCCTCACCATGCGTCCGATCACAGGCAGCACGGCGACGGGCACCGAGCCGGTGCAGTGTAGCTCGAGGCCCAGGCGCTCGATGCCGTCCTCCTCCACGACATCCTTCACGGCCCGCACCACGTCGGGCCAGGCCGGGCTGTCGCAGCCCACCGCCTCCCCAATCTGCATCAGGGCGTCGGCGTGGTCTTCGTTCAGGCAGCCCAATTCGAAGTAGGGGTCGATGCTCTTGTGATAGGCGATCACTTTGGCGATACGGGCCTCACGCTCAGCCAGCAGCAGATTCGTCGCGTCCACTCGCCGCGTCCGATGAAACGAGCCCAGTCTCATGGTTTCGATCTCGGCCACGATCTTGATGTGCCCCTCGAAGTCGTCTCCCAGGGCGCTCTCGAGCAGCGCGATCATGTCGTTCTGGACTTGGATCGAGGTCGAATTGAACGGCAGATTCGCGAGCTTGCTCGCGACCTTCCCGATGCGGATCATGGGCTTCATAATGAGTTCGCGTCTCGACTGCTGGGCGACGAAGACGATGAAGTCGATCTCGTCCATGCCTTCCCGCTCCGCGCCCTCCTCCGAGCGGCGCACGAAGCTGCGGAAGGCTCCCGGTTCACGATCCTCGTCTCCGATCAAAAGCTCGTCGTATCCGCACATAGCTGCCTCCGGTTTCCAATACGCTAACACGGGACGTGCCTTACGCCACCACGATACGGAGATTTCGTCCCGCCGCTCGACCGGACGTGGTAGAATCCCGTCCCTGACGGTGAGCCTGTCGCGACAAAGGAGCCCCTTTGGCCATGGACCTTCACGATCTGCTGGAACAAGCTCAGCGCATGGCCGCCCGTCAGCAGCAGCAGCAGCAGCGGCGACAGCCCATCATCACCCTCGACGAGCTGCTGCGGAGAGCGGGCGTGATCCCGCAGGCGGACGACATCCCTGGTGGCGACGATCCGCCCCCCAACCTGCCCGCAGGCCAAGCCCATGTGCTCGACACCTACCGGCTGAGGCTGACCCAGCAGGAGGTCGCCGCGCTGTCCGGGGTGCTGCGTGGGGACGATCACGATCTGCTCGAGGCCGTGAAGGACACCCTGGTCGCAGCCGGGGTCAGGCTCGGTCGGGCCCACCCGCTCGAGGCCGCCCGTCGCGCCAGCGTGTGCTACCTCACCTGGCGACGGGGCAACGAGGCGGGCGATCTGATGCTGCCGGCCATGATGCTGCCCGCGCTGCGCGCCGCCACCGAGCGGCTCGAGGCCAGGCCCCTGGGCACCGTCTGGAACGGCCCGAGCCACGCCCAGCTCCACCAGCTCCGGTGGGTGTTGAGCCCGCCAGGGCTCGAGGACAGGATGAAGCGGTGAGGCTCGATTAGTCTCGACCCGTGCCTCTCCGTCGTGGTAGGATTCCGCCACCACCATCCTCGGAGAGTCCCCCTATGGCCAAGCTCAACCTCGCCGCCCTCCTGAAGCGTGCCGTGACGGTCGTCGAGCAGAAGAAGAAGCTCGATCTGAACAAGCTGCTCGCCCAGGCGCAGGCCAAGACCAAGAGGCAGTCCAAGCCCACCAGCAGGACCACGAGCAGGCCCAAGCGGACCAAGAAGCAGACCCCGATCAACCGCGCCGCCCGCGTCTACCTCCAGGCCCCCAAGCAGCAAGCGGGGTACTCCACCATGGACGTGCTGTACGCCTGGGCCGACCAGGGAGAGCGGATCGTCGAGTGGCTGAAGACCTGGCCGTCCAAGCCCAAGCTCAGCGCCCGGTCGGTCGGCGGCGGCTTCGGCGCGGGCCAGAACGTCGGCCAGACGATGGTCTTCGGGAAGGACACGAACGGATCTCCTCTGATGGGGACCGGGGTGCTGATGATCCCCGGCTGGCCTGCCGTCTTCGAGGAGTACATCGCCGCAGGCGGCGAGCCCGACGACGTGAACGCCGCCAAGCTGAAGCTCCCCGCTCCCCCCAAGTTCCTCGCCCCCAACAAGTTCGAGTCCCAGTGGTACGGCACTCAGTTGGGCAAGATGATCGATGGGGTGTTGAAGGACGGCGAGCAGGCCAGAGCCGAGGGCCCCATCCACGTCGGCGGGAACGGCGCGGCCAAGAGCTGGGTGTGGCTGGTCAGCGAGGGCTGGCGCTACCCGTTCGATCCCAGCCTGCTGGCGACCATCGTCGCGTCGGTGGGAGGACCCCCGGCCAGGCTGGTGATCCAGCCCATGGCTGGCAAGGTCGACAAGGTCGGCTGGGTCGTCGCGGTCGGCCCCACCGGCAAGCGGGCGATGCTCGCTGGCCTGCGGAAGGATTGAGGCGATGAGCAAGCTCGATCTGGCCGCCCTGCTGGCCCAGGCCAAGGCCAAGACCAAGGGCAAGGGCGAGCGTGCCGCAACCAGGCAGCGGATAGCCGCTCACCAGCAGCATCGTGATCGTCCGATCTCCGAGTTGATGGACGACGAGATCATGGCCCCCTACATGCGGGTCGGAAAACGCTACCTGAAGAACCGCATCCTCGACTTTCAGCTAGGCAGAGACACCAAGACCGAAACCTGGACCTATCACAGCATGTCCATGCTTCCGTTCGGTGAGCACCTCGGTCAACGATGGTCTTCGGATGGCACCATGGCCGTCTCCATGTGGCCTGCGTGGCTCCACAACAACAGTGGCAAAGCAGACAGACTGGCGATTGACAAAGAGCTTCGGACAGGGTGCGGATACACCTACGCAGTCAAGACCGACATAAAGGAAATCTACAAACAGGCCATGTCGGGTCGAAAATCGGAGCTTGCCGGGAGCGGACTGGTCAAAGATGAGAACACCGTGGTCGGGATCGCTGTCCGCACGGTGAATGGTTCCCCCCGACTCGTCCATGTCTTCGACGCGGCCCCCCTGGCCGCCTGTGTGTCGTTCCTGGGTGGCACGAGCGGCCTCGAGTTGACCATGAAGCAGCAGGGGCAAAGTGCGATCCTCGGTCTTCGACGTGGCGAAAAGTGGGCGATCTGCATGTCTCTTATGAGGAATGAGAGTGTCGAATCCATGCTGCTCGAGGTCGGCATGGAGAACGAGCAGGATCAGTTCAACTACAGCATGAGTCGCCTCACAGGCTCCACCGCCAAATCGCTCTCGGCTACGCCGAACGCTCGGCTTGGGAACCCAAAGACAAAGGGTTCCACGGCGCAGCTCGATCTGGCCGCCCTGCTGGCCCAGGCCAAGGCCAAGACCGGCAGGCAGCAGGCGAAGCCCAGGCGATCCACACCGCGAGCCAGCTCGCAGCAGGCCATCCGCGCCGAGATCGCTTCGCTGCGCGATCAACAGCGAGAGGCCGCGCTCGAGGGGATGCCCCATTCGGTGGTGATGGACCTGATGCGCGAGGAGACGGATCTGCGCGAGAGGCTGAAGCCGACGCGCAGGGCCGCTCCCAGGCCCAGGGAGCGCGCCGAGGTGAAGAAGGCGGGCAAAGACTCGTGGAAGGCGCTCACGCAGGCCAGGGACGCTGTGGTGGCCTCTGGCAACAAACCAGGCGAGACGTGGCCAGACCACTTCGTCAAGCAGAGCTGGCTGAACGTCGCCAGGACGGTCGCCCGCAGGCTCGGCAAGGAGCTGGGCGCTACGACCAAGGTCAGCGCCTCCGCTGGCGGACCCGCCGTGGATGGCGAGGTGTGGGCCAACTACACCAGCAGCGGACGGAACGTCGAGGTCATCTTCGGCACCACCGATCTCGGAATCCTGGTCCGCAGGGCAGAGAAGGTCGGCAAGTCCACCCGGTGGGGGATGCACCACTGGGTCGCCTGGAGTTCCAACATGGACACCCTGATCAGGGCTGTCCGCACCGCATCGACCGATCCGTGGGGATAGAGCACATGACCAAGTACGATCAGATCGCTCTGCCCCTCCCCAGGGGCTCTCGCGACAAGGACACCGTGATCGGGGTGCGTCGGCCCTACAAGAAGCGGGGCAGAGCGGGCGGCAGGCGCAGCTCTTTTCCCGGCACGATCCTGTACGAGGGGCCGTCCATGCTGACCGGCGATCCCATCGTCGTGATCATGTCCTTCGAGAGCGGGAACAGGAAGACCGACGACATCCCCCAGGTCTGGATCATCCGCTCCGACATGCACCCCTCCGACGCCCGCCGCACGGGCATGGACAGAGCGATCTGTGGCGGCTGCGAGCTGGGCCAGAACCTGGGCTGCTACGTCCCGCTGGACGTAGTCTCATCGGTCTGGAGAGCCTACGGAAACGGCAGCTACACCCCCTGGGAAGACCACGGAGAGCGGCTGTTCAGGAAGCAGGCCCCCAGGACCGTGCGGATCGGAGCCTACGGCGATCCGGTGGCCGTGCCCATGAGCGTGTGGCGACGGCTGAAGCAGGCCATGAAGCGCACCGACAGGCTGCTGTCCTACACCCACCAGTGGCGGCTCCCGCAGGCCGACGAGTACAAGAGCTTCTGTATGGCGTCGGTGGACTCTCCCGCCGAGGGGCGGCTGGCTCGCTCCATGGGCTGGCGCACCTTCCGCATCACCCTGCCCGGCAAGCTCGACCTGGCCAGAGAGCAGATCGGGTGTCCCTACGCCAACAACCAAGAGATCACATGCAAGCGGTGCCGACTGTGCGCCGGCACCGACGTGAAGGCCAAGTCCATCGCCGCCGAGGCCCACGGTCACGCCACCGCTTTGCGTGCGGTGCTGAAGCTGTTGAACCGCAAGGATCAAGAATGACCCGTCGCCTCGAGCAAGCCTCCCTGTTCCAGCCCGAGGGCTCCACGGCCCAGCTCGATCTGAACGCGCTGCTGGCTCAGGCCAAGGCCCAGGCCGGGAAGACCGGGCGGGCCACGGCCAGCTCGGACGGCCCCCGCAAGCCCCCCAAGAGCCCCAAGTTCACGTTCCCGATCAAGCCGAGCGAGTACGACAGCACGAGCTGCTATCCAGGCAGGCGCAGGAGCCCCTGCGACAAGGCCGCCGTGTCGTTCCAGCGGGCCACGGAGCGATGGCTCCAGGGCGTGGTGGACACCATCGTCGGTCATAGCCACGATCTGACGGCGACCCCTTCCGGATCGACGACGGTCGATACGACCCGGCGCAGCAGCGACGATCCCATGCGCGCCTGGATTCCGTCTGGCAGGCAGGCCATCGTCGCCTTGCAGCACATGAATGTCCACCCGAAGGATCGGAACGACCAGTGGGGCGATCCCTATGTGACGATCTACGTCGTGGGCACCGCGTGGGAGCATCGCGGTTGGATTCGCTGGGGCATGACGCCCCCCGAGTACCCGCCATCGGCCACAGGCACGGTGGAAGGCCATGTGGACGTGAAGACGAACAACGACACCATGTCCGACTGGCTGCGCGCCGCTACGGACGAGAGCGTCGTCGAGCTGCGCGACTGGCTCGTGAAGTACGCCAGAAAAGTACGGTCATAGGTGGAACGATGGCTCGCTTCGAACAAGCCTCCCTGCTCTCCGGTCGCGGCTCTCGCGCCTTGGACCTGGAGGCTCTGCTGGCCCAGGCCAAGGCCCAGGTGAGGCGCGGTCCCCGGCTGAAGGGGCTCACCATCCTGTCCAACGGACTGGGTCGGGACAGCGCCACCATCATCGCCCTGCTGGTGCAAGGGAAGCTGCGGATGGACGGCAGGCGTGAGCCGGTCGATCCATCCGAGATCGACTTCGCCATCTTCAGCGACACGGGCCACGAGTGGGCCTATTCGTTGATCGCCAGGGCCAGGCTCGGGGCGCTGCTCGACGCTGTCGGGGTGGCGCACCTGACCCTCGAGAAGCCCACCGCCAGGCAGTACCGACCCTGGCTGAAGCGCAAGGGGGCCGAGGTCGAACGGCTCATGGCGGCTGGCTACCGAGGCCGCGACTTCACCAACGCGATCAAGAGCTGGCAACGGGACAACCCCCAGCCCTGGCTGGATCAGGACTGGGAGGCCATCGCCGCCGCCCAGGGCAGGGACGTGTGGGAGGTCAAGGCCGAGCGCGGGGGCTACCATCGTCGCCCGCCCATCCTCGAGGAGCGAGACACCATGCGGTGGGGCACCTCGTTCATGGGGCACGCCTGCACCATCGGTCACAAGATCGATCCCATCGACGCATTCCTGAACGACTGGACCCTCGCCACGCACGGGGTGGGGCTCAAGGGTCAGAGAGACTCCTGGCAGGCGCTGGTGAAGCAGGGCCTGGCCGAGAAACACCGGATCATCATCGGCATGGCCGCCGACGAGCAGACCAGGATCGAGCGAGGACGCAAGTCCATGGAGGCGGCGGGCTACAAGCGAGCCCTGTACCCGTTGAGCGAAATGGGGATCTCCAAAGACGACGAGGGGAAGGTGCTGCGGGACGTGCGCCTGAATGGCGAACGGTACAACCTGGACGACATCAAGAAGTCGGGCTGCATGATGTGCCACTACGCGGACCTGGGCTTCTACTGGGTGCTGCGTCAGACCGAGCCCAAGACCTTCGCGCAGATCGCTCAGTACCAGCGTCGGGCCAACGAGAAGGCCCCGAAGTGGTCGATCAAGGGCGTCGTGCGGGTGACCACCAAGCGGGACGCGATCCCGCGCCTGGCGGCGCTCGGGCTGCGCGCTCCAGGGACACCGAAGAAGGCGTCGAGGCAAGAGATCGAGAAGCTGCTCCACAAGTGGCTGGACAAGGATCAGGCGCTCGAGCGGCTGGCCAAGCTCGATCCGCAGGCCGTCTCCCCCGTGTTCATCGAGGAACTCGTGGACGACTGGCGGAAGAAGAACCCAAAAGCGACCGTGCAGGACGTGATCTCCAAGGGTTACGACCACTGTGGAGCCGCCAACCGCTGCCCCTTCTACCGGAGCTGACGATGAGACTGGACATGAGGGCTCTGCTGGCCCAGGCCAAGGCCCAGGCGAAGCGCAGCGGCAAGACGAGGTACGGTCCCACCGACCGGATCGTCACCCTCAACATGGGCCTGGGGCGCGACTCGGTGGCCATGCTCTGCCTGCTGGCCGAGGGCAAGCTGGTGGCCCAGGGGCGCAAGCTCTCTCCCTCCGACATCGACGCGGTGGTCTTCTCGGACACGGGCGCGGAGTGGCTGCACACCCACGGGATCGTCCCCAAGGTCGCCGCCCTGTGCCGGCGACTGGGCGTGCCCTTCTACATGCTCTCCAAGCCGTCCGACGCGGCCTGCGCGCTGTACCTGGACGAGGCTGCGGATCTGCGAACCGAGGCCAGGTCCGAGGGGATCAAGGCCAAGCTGGGGTCCATCCGTCACTGGCGGAAGAAGACCGGCAAGAGCATCGAGCAGAAGGCCAGGATCGGCTGGTATCACCTCCTGCCTCCCATCCGAGACGACTACTACAGCCGCGCCACCATCGCCTCCCGCGCCAAGGCCGACTGCACCGAGAACCACAAGGTCGCCGCCATCCGCAAGCTGATCGACGATCTGTCCCGCGCTCGCTTCGGGGTGGGCAACAGGGGCTGGAGCGCGCTGGTGGAGGCGGGCGAGGCGCTGCCCCACCTGTCCCTGGTCGGGATCGCCGCCGACGAACCCAGCCGGGTCGTCCACATGCACCCGCTGGACCCGCCCGCCACCAGGACGCCGCCGACCCCCAGGAAGGGTCAGCCGCTCATCCCGCGCTTCACGAGCGTCCACCGACCCTGGAAGTACCCCAAGGGCAGGAAGAACAGCCGCACCTGGAGTGAGCGACCTGGCGGCTGGCCAGGTCCATGGTACGTCACCGAGGCGTACCCGTTGGTGGAGCTGGGCGTGGCCAAAGACGATGAGCAGGCCATCCTCGACCGACACGGCTTCGGCGGCACCTACAAGAGCGGCTGCTGGCTCTGTCCTCACCAGCCAGTCGGCTGGTTCTGGGTGCTGCGCGAGGCGGCCAAGGGGAACAAGCAGGCCAAGAAGCACGCGGACCCACGCTGGTGGGGCTCGGTGGTGGAGTACGAGCGAGCCGCGCTCGAGGCCAACCCCAACATGAAGGTGATCGGCTCCTACCCGTCCATCCCCATCGCCGTGGAGCGGTGGCGGGCGAAGAACCCCCGCGCCACCATCGAGGAGGTCATGCAGAAGGACTACGCTCGCGGCGGATCTGGCGAGTGTACGACCGGGGAGTGCGACCACCTGGACGCCGCGATAGCTGCATCCCGTATCAAGACACGGAGACGGTGATGGCGAAACTCGACCTGTCCGAGCTGATGAAGCAGGCCAAGAAGAAGTCGGCTGAGGCGCAGGCCGAGCGGAGAGCACAGCTCGACACGGACCACTACACCGCCAGGGGCCACCTGGGAGCCCCGAAGAAGGGCAAGGGGTACAGGCCGAGCACCGACGAGGCCAAGGCGATCCTCGACAGCGCCATGCTCCACTACGAGGAGCCCGAGATCATGTGGCTCCAGCAGGCGTCGGCTGAGGGGAACGAGGAGTTCGAGGTCAGCGGCTTCTTCTACCACGATCTGCCCGATCTGCTGTCGATCCCCTACTGGCGACCTGTCGGCAAGAGCGGCAAGATGCGCGAAAAGCAGTTCGCCCTCAGCCAGCGGCTCGACATCGCGGACAACGCCCTGGCTGGAGTCCACGCGATCCGGAACGAGGGGTGCCCGCGCTGGCTGGCCGAGGCCATGATCGCGGACAGCTACGACCAGGAGGTCAACCGGATCGTCAACGTCCCGAAGCAGGACGCCATCGACTGGATCGGCGTCGTCCACTCCCAGCTCCCCAGGCTCAACACCAAGGGGCTGATGTACGCCATCGGCCTGGTGCGGGACGGCAAGCTGCACGTCGTCGCCACCGCTGGCACCGTGACGGGTCGGTGGGGCAAGATCAGCCCGCACTCGGTGCTCGAGCTGACCCGGATCGCCAGCGACCGCGCCATCCGAGGCGGCAGCTCCATGCTCGCCAGCCGAATCATCGATCTGCTGGAGGACAGCAGCCGCGACCGCTCGCAGCCGGCTCTGTTCGTGACCTACAGCCTGGACAGTGAGCAGGGCAGCACCTACCGGGGCCTGCGGGGCAAGGGGCTGCGTCCGACGAGCCTGAACGCCCCCAAGGAGGGCACCCAGGGCAGGCGTGGAGCCGACTCCGTGGACGAGGCTGCGGGCGGTGCCTGGAAGCTGCGCTGGGAGGCCGGGCCGGGAGCCCAATCTGCCAAGTGGGATCTGTTACGGTTCGTGGGTCGCGATCTGCCCAAGACCTACAAAGTGGTGGAGAAGGTGGTGGCGAGCTTCCCGCCCGACAAGAAGCCCAAGCTGATGTTCCGACGCGATCAGCCGCTGCCGGGAGACGTGCAGCTCATGGTGGACGCCGGCCTGCTTGGAACCGATCCCAAGGGCAGTCGGTCCACCAAGACCCATCGAGCCGTCACCCTGCGCGACAGCGCCAGGGCCTGGCTGCGGGATCACGATCCGGCGACCGAGGAGCAGCGCCAGGAGGCCGTCCGGTTGTCCAGGCTCCCCAAGCTGACCCCGCAGATGATCTTCGCGGCCATCTACGGGGCCTCGAACGTACTGGACTACAACCTGGCTGGCCTGCATGTCTACCACGTCAGGGACACCATCCGCGCCATCGCCACGTTGAAGATGATGGAGATCGGGGGCGGCGAGGTGATCCGAGACGTGGACACCGCCATGCTCGTGCTCGAGGCGACCCTGGAGACGATGGATCGTGAGACTCCCGTCCCTGCGTTCGTCCGAAAGGGGAGCATGATGGACTTGTGCCGGGATCGTAGGCGATACTTCCGTGACTCGCTGGTGCGAGCCATGCGACCGAAACCACGCATCAACCCCTGGCTGTGAACGATGGCGAAGCTCGATCTGGACAAGCTGCTGATCCAAGCGCGAGGCGTGACCGAAGAAGACGATCCCGAGATCACGGGCTACCGGCTGCTGGCGTGGACGACGAGGTCACCACCTGTGAGCACTGCGGCAAGCGCAACCTGAAATGCACCGTGGTGATGAGCGCCCTGGACGCGGACGGCAACGAGGTGAGCGAGGTCCGGTTCGGCAGGGACTGCGCCGCCAACGCCATGGGCAAGCGGTGGAGATCCGGTCGGGCTGGCAAGATGGAGCAGGAGGCCCGCGCCACCGCCCTCGATCTGCTGATGAAGCAGCGCAAGATCGGAGGTCGGAAGCTGCGGCTGAGCCTCCACAAAGACACCGACCGCTGGCCGGCGTACTGCAACCTCGTCGAGCTGATGGACGGTCGCTTCCTGGTGCAGCTCCCCGACGAGCGCGAGGCGTGGATCGAGCGGGTTCCGGCTGGAGACTGGACGAAGATCAAGCCCGGCTGGATGGTGGGCACGCTCCACCAGGGCTCCACCGCGAAGCTGGACCTGGCCGCGCTGCTCCAGCAGGCCAAGCGGAAGGCCAACCCCCAGGCCCGCTGGTCCTACGCGGTCCCCAACCGACCCATCGGCTACGCCACGGTCCCCAGCGGCTGGGTGGAGATCATCGACCGCGACGATTATCGGCTGGACCTACAGCGTCATGTCGCCCGCCACGGGGTCGTGATCTACGACCGGCCCCTGACCGATCACGAGGTCTACAGCTACGAGCTGATCCCCGTCGTCGAACACCAGGAGCTGGTGCAGGCCGTGGCCGACGAGGTGGAGGAAGGCGGCTACGTCGATGAGTTCCTGCGGCTGTGGACCGAAGGCGACAAGTTCGACAAGGGCGTGATGATCCAAGCCATCGGCCACGCCTGGGATAGGCTGAAGATGATCTCTCTGACCATCTCAGACAGGCACCACATGGCGGCACAGGTCTACCTGGAGCTGACCGACCGGAGACGAGGATGAGCTTCTTCGAAGACGTACCCGACTACGACGACGACAACGACGGCGAGCCCAGGTACAGGGTCGCCCCAGAGCGTCCCACGACCGGCCCTCGCGGGGGCGGCCTGCGGGGTGTGATCGACCGGGTGATCGGGGAGGAGCGCCGCCAGCGCGGCCTGCTGGACGCTCACAACGCCATGGTACACGAGCTGTCGATGCTCGGAGTAGAGATCCCCCGATGAAGCTGGACCTGGACACTCTGCTGGCCCTGGCGCAGACCAGGAAGACGATCCCGCGTCTCGCCGGGAGGACCCTGGAGCCGCGCAAGCTCGTCCGACCGAGCCACGACGACCCCCAGTGGGAGCGCATGATCGTCGACAGCCAGTACCTGGCGTTCAGCGAGTGGGGTCACGACGCCACGAGCGTGATCCGGAGACTGGCCAAGACGGCTGGGATCAAGCGGCACCCCGAGTTCTCGTACACCGACCAGCAGGACAACCCCCTGCCCCTCACCCATGCCGAGGCGACGGTCGTGAGGGGCCTGATCCGCCATGAGGCGGTCAAGGTGCTGGTGAGAGTCTCCCCAGGGAGGATCTACCTGTCCGCTTACAACGGCAACACCCACCTGGGTACGAGCGACATGCTCACGAGCTGGAACAACGCGCTCCGATTCGTCAAGCAGTACACGTCGCAGGATCGGAGGTAGACCGTGGCGAAGCTCGATCTGAAAGCTCTGTTGGAGCAGGCCAGGGGCATACTGGACGACAACATTCGGTATCGAGGTCGCTTTGCGGTCGCGGCCTTGTACGTCGATCCAGACGGTCCCTACAAGGGACTGGTTCGAGAGTTCTACGATGAGAGTCGTGACGCCACGACCTACGACGGCGATCTCCCCGTCGTCGCTCACCCACCGTGCGGTCCCTGGGGCAAGCTGGCCTGGCGCTGCAAGAACCAGGACAAGGAGGCCGGAAGACACGCCATCCGAGTGGTGAGGCGCGTAGGCGGCGTCGTTGAGCACCCGGTGGGCTCCAAGCTGTTCGCTGACATGGGGATCGAGACAGCCCCCTGGACCCCGGATCGAGCTGTGGACGCCTGGGGCGGCTACACGATCAAGATCCGGCAGTGGGATCAGGGGCACCGCGCCCTCAAGGACACGATCCTCTACATCGTCGGAACCGACGTATTGCCCATGGGACTCGCCATGGCCCGCGAGGGCGGCGAGCCGATGCCCGTGGAGCACATGACCAAACTCGAGCGCAGGCTCACGCCATCAGGGCTCGCCTACAACCTGGCGCTGCTGGCCTCGATGACCACACCACCCAAGGAGAGAGGGAGTCTGATCTCATGGCCAAGCTCGATCTGACAACCTTGCTGAAGAAGGCCCAGTACCGAGCCGGCAGTCAGGGCCACGGGTTCGTCATGCCCAATGGCGTGCCCGGCACCGTCGCGGGCAAGCTCGACAAGATCATCATCAACTTCAGCGGCGGCAAGGACAGCGTGGCCTGCGTGCTGCATCTGCTGGAGCTGGGCGTACCCAAGCACGCCATCGAGCTGTGGCACCAGGAGATCGACGAACCGGGCGATCCCTTCATGGACTGGCCGAGCACCCCCGCCTACTGTCGCGCCTTCGCGGACGCCCTGGGCCTGGACCTGTACTTCCAGCGGCGCGTGGGCGGATTCCGGCGTGAGCTGATGAGGCACAACGACGTTCCCGGCAGCGTGACCTTCGATCTGGTGGGTGGCGGCGAGCGCACGGTCCATACCAAGAAGAAGAAGGGGCTCACCCGCCTCAAGTTCCCTGGCCTGGGCAAGATCGAGAACGGTCGCTGGTGCTCCGCGATCCTCAAGATCGATGTCGAGGCGCGGGTGATCAACGCCGAGCCGCGCTTCTCCAGCGGCGTCTTCGTGTCCATCACCGGAGAGCGAGCCCAGGAGAGCGGGCCACGAGAGAACCTGGCCGAGATCGAAGATCATCGCTGTGACAAGCCCAGCAGGCCGGTCACCAAGTGGCGGCCCATCCACAAGTGGCCCGAGGAGGACGTGTGGGCCATCATGCGCCGCTTCGGGGTGGTGCCCCACCCGGCGTACCAGATCGGTTGGGGCCGCCTGAGCTGCATGACGTGTATCTTCGGGGACCGGCACCAGTGGGCGTCGGTGCGCGCCATCGATCCGAGAACCTTCGACGAGATCGTCATGCTCGAGCGGAGCTTCGACTACTCGATCAAGCGGGAAGGGTTCCTGCCAGACTTCATCCGGCAGCGCACCCGCGACTTCCCCCAGGGAGGGATCTCGTTCGTACCTCCAGGCACCAAGGCCCTGGTGAGGCGAGCCATGTCCACCGCGCCATGGCGCACCGACATCATCGTGAGCCCATCGAAGTGGACGCTGCCTCCGGGGGCGTTCACGGGCGGCGGCGCTCCGGGCTGATCTACAGGCCGAGACTGGCTCGCGCCTCTCGCAGCAGCCCGTCAAGGTCCAGCTTTCTACCCGACGACTTCCCGGTCCAGCTCGTACCCCCGCAGCCCCTGGCGAGCTTCAACAGCAGCTCACGGAAGCGAGGCGGGGTCTTCTTCCCCTCCTTCTTCGTCAGGGGCGGGAGCCAGTATTTCCCGTCCGCCTTCTTGCCGTAGCTGATCTGGTGGGTGCCCTGGGGCTTGCTCCAGTCCAGCTTCGGTGGCGGCTTGATCCCGTAGTAGAGCAGCCAGGTCAGCTTCTCGGCCTGGTGCCCGTAGGCGGCCTGGCTCACCTCGGTGATCCACCCGCCGTCTCCCGTCTCCTGCCAGCTACCTCGCCTGGGCCTGCCCAAGTCGAAGCCGTGCTTCTTGCCGAAGGCCAGCGATCTGGACGGATGCTCCAGCACGCCGCCCCAGCGGCGCACGTCCCGCAGCGCGGCCTCGAAGCAGCCACCGTCGTCCCCGATCTTGCAGTGGGGATAGCGGGCCTGCACCGAGTAGGCGAGCACGGACCAGCGGACACAGGGAGGGTGCGCTACGACCGGGTGAGGCCCCCGGTAGCGCCGGGCGTCCCTTTTCTCGTCCCAAGGCTCCACGCCCCGCAGGGAGCTGTAGGGGCCGTCAGGGAAGACATAGAGGGCCGCGACGGTGGTGGCGGGGCGACGGCTCATGGCGGGGAAGTGGCCAGCGGCCAGCGGCCAGCGGGCCAGGTTGGTAGGTGGCGGGGCGAATGATCGGTGGCGGCAAGCAAGGTAGTCACACCTTCAGCTTGTCGATGAAGCATTGAAGCGAACGAATCAATGAGTCATATCTGCTCTCGAGGACGTGAGTCAGATGACTATCCAACAGCTCGAGCCTGGAACAGAGAGCCAGCAGGTATTTGACCTCGGAGGCCGATCCGAGCGCCATCACAAGGAAGTGACGAAAGTCCTTGTCGGTGTCTCTGGCTGCTCCCTCTACGATGTTGGTTGGGGCAGATACAGCGGCACGACGAATCTGGGATTGGAGCCCAAATCGTTCCTCGGCAGGAAGGTCTTTGGTCAGCTTGTAGACCTCGAGCACAAGCTCGTCGGCCTGCTGAAACACCATCATGTTCTCGTGTTTCCTCGCCATACTCACCTCCGATGCTTGATCTCCGATGCTTGTCGCCACTGTCGCTTCAACTCTGCACTGACCAGCCTTGCTTGCTGGCCGCTGGCCGCTGGCTGCTGCGCGCCTTCGGCGCGCTCACGCTTGGGCTCTGCCTCGCGGAGCACGCACGGCCTTGCGAAGCTCGACCTCGCCATGAGCGACCTGATGGACCTCGACGCCGCTGCTGGCTCCGAGAGCGCGCATGGTGTTGAGCGCCTCGGCCCAGGAGCCAGCGGGTACGGCCCAGGACTCCACGGTGTCGCCACCGCCCGTCACCGCCGCGACCAGCTCCATGAGTCGGATCGGCTGGACGTTGCCCATGTTGGAGTAGACGCTGCCCACCTTGTACCCCTGGCCGTCCCTGACGAAACGAACCGTCACGTCGGGGTTGGCGGCGCTCTTGCTGCCGTACTGGCGACCCATGCCGACGCCCAGGGCGAGCGCGACTGCGGCGAAGACGAAGGGGGTTCCGTTCATGGGGGTGGCTCCGGGGAGAGGCGGGAGGTGGCAGGGAGGCGGCCAGCAGCCAGCAGCCGGCTGGCCGGACTGGTCCTGTCGGGGAGCTGCGGTGGTGGCGGAAAGAGAGGTGACTGTGCGGGCTCGAGTCTACTACATCACGACTTCGGGGTCCATCGCTTCGCTCGTTCATAGGCTTCTTGGAAGGTGGGCTCGGTGAACAGATGCTTCGTGACGCCACCCGTCAAGCCTCCATTGACATTCCACACCTCACCGTCTGTCCACAAGTCGAACAACAGTCTTCTGTATAAGCCAAGTTTATCAAAATAATCAACAAATAACCAACATCGTTTGCCTTCTTTGCCACTGAACCACTGACACCCGCTCGGGAGCTTTTTAGGAGGCAAGGTACGCTCCCTGGACCGCAGCTCGTCGTAGCGCCTGGACAAGGCCATAAAGCCCAGCTTGGGGCCCCTGCGCTCGCCCAGGGTGCGTTTCATGGTTGCTCCGTGTTCGACACCGTCTTGGCGTATCGAGTCGCCGCCGCCTTCGCGCTGTTCTCGGTCTTGAGAGTTCCCGAGCCAAACCTGCCCGCGCTCCAGCACCAACCGAACATCCCAGCGGGCCATACCCGACAGGACACACCGTTTACTTCACGACCTTGCATCCGCTCTCTGATTATAGTCCATTCGCTCATGGCTTTATCTCGATACTCGTGTTGTTGATGGCGACCACACGATCCCAGTAGCTCCCGGTGAGCGTCTTGGGGCACGCTGGCAGTTTCTGGGTTCTGCTGTTGACCTGACCCAGGTGGTAGCGCCGACCGCAGCCCATGCAGGCCCAGGCGTCCATGACACCGTGGACAGCATAGATCGGGCGACACCGCTCGACCTCGATCCCGAGCGACTGCTGGACGCCCGAGCCTCCCACCTGGCGGAC
>CALDOK010000284.1 GCA_937912125.1 uncultured Pseudomonadota bacterium | reverse complement strand
CGGTCAAGAGCCGCCATGTGGAAGACGACGGCACCGTCGTCATCTACATGGACGAAGACGTCACCAACGCCACCCCGGCCATGCGCTCGAGGGCGCCAGGCCAGGACGCCGAAGCCGAGCCCAGCCCCGCGGCCCCCCGCGGCGGTGGCGGCGAGGGCTCGAAGGGCAGCAAGCGGCGCAAGCAGCAAGGCCCTCTGGACCTCGACAACGCCGACACGCACGAGCTCCGCGCGGCAGGCCTGTCCCGCAAGCAGGCCAACAAGATCATCAGCTTCCGGGAGCAGAACGGCGGGGGCTTCGACTTCGAACAGTTCGCCGTCCAGCACCCCGACTTCGACCTGGGCGTGGTGGCCACCGCCGCGCGCAAGTCCGGTCGCGAAGCCGAGGCCGTGGCGGCGGTCAAGAAGCCCGGTGAGCACGAGGCCGAGGCCGCCCAGCGCATCGGGCTCGATCCACGGGACTTCGGCCCCGAGATCGACGTCCGCGGTGTGGCCGAGCTGCACAACCACTTCAAGGGCATCCTCGACGCCTCGGACTTCCCCCGCATGCTCTTCCCGGATGTCGATGATCCCATCCAGGCCGCAAGCCAGACCATCGGTCTGCTGCGCAAGCTCTACCAGGAAGATCCCGGCAACGAGCTGCGCCTGCCCCACAAGCGGGCGGCCACCGAGCTCATCGAGCGCATCCTGAACAGCAGCGAGGCCGACAACGATCCAGTCTACGCGCTGCGGCGCATGATGACGGCCGGCAACGACATGCCGTTCGACTTCACCTACGACCCCCGTGGTCTGCTCATCGACCACCTCAAGGGCGCGGGCCAGGCCGAGGACTTCGTGCGGGCCACCGCCAAGCGCCTGGTGGATCAGGGCATCACCTACGCTGAGCTGCAGGGCAAGATCAGCACCCCGGGCGTCAGCGCCGAGCGCTTCCAGGAGATCTGCGCCGAGGTGGGCGTGAAGATCCGCCTGCTGCCCCAGCTGCTCACCCACCAGTTCACCGACGAGGGTGGTGGCTTCACCGACGACAAGCTGATGCGCCTGATGTTCGGCGACGACTACGGCCGCCAGGACAAGGTCCCCGACATCGTAGGCGGCGTGGACATCTGCGGTCCCGAGGCCGGGCGCTGGAGCGCCGCGGGTATGGACCACATGGAGCGCGCCTTCTCCATCCTCGACACCGAGGCCCAGTTCAGCGGTCGCCAGCTCGTGCTGCGCCCCCACGTGGGCGAAGGCTACTCGGGCACCTCCGCCCAGCGTCGGCTGGGGGTCGAGGGTGACGCCTCCCAGGCCGCCACGGCTCACCACAACCTGGATCTCATCCTGGGTCGCCTCGAGCGCATGGAGACCGAGGGCAGCTACCGGGCGCCTCCCGGTGGCATGGTGCAGGTGCGCCTGGGCCACGTCACGGCGGCCACCGCCGAGCAAGCACAGCGCATGGCCAGGCTCGGCGTGATCGCCGAGGTCAACGTGGGCTCCAACATGGTCACCGGCGCCCTGAAGCGCGGCCCTGGAGCCAACGGCGACCGGCTCGGCGAGCACCCCCTTCCCCTGTTGCTGTACTACGGGGTCAAGACCGTGCTCTCCACCGACGCCCAGGGCGTCATGGCCACCAGCCTGCCCAAGGAGTACGGCTTCGCCGACACCATCATCCAGCGCTTCCGCAGCGGCCAGGGGCGCATCACCGTGCCCGACCCGGACGGCTCCGGCGGCAGCAAGGTCCTGGCCTGGAACGACCTCACCCCCGAGCAGCAGGAGCGCTTCGACGTGGGCTGGCTGGCCCGCCAGGCCCGGGGCGAAGCCTCGATCGGGCGCTGGGACGGCAAGCGCCGCGGCGCCACCGGCGGGCTCAAGATCAAGCGGCAGAAGATGGCCTACAAGCAGGGTGCTTGGATGCGCTCCGGCTCCGCCAAGCCCGTGCTCCCCAACCAACGACAAGGCGTCCCCGGCGACAGCCTCCGCGACCGCCTGGCTCACATCCGGGACGCCGCACCCGAAGTGCTCGCCGAGCTGCTGAAGCTCCAGCCCCCCGACTCCCCGCGGGGCGCCGTGGTCATGAACCTGATCCAGGCCTCCGGCATCGCCTTCGAGGATCTGATGGCCTCGGTCACGTCCTCGGGCTCCAGCGACCTGGCCCAGGCCATGGTCGAGTTCCAGGAGCAGCTGGTGGACTGGCTCGAGCGCGAGCTGCGTAAGCACCACCCGTCCACCCGGGTCCGGGCCAGCGGCCAGGGCTCGAGCAGGATGCAGCTGGTGGTCGAGGGCGCCGACGAGCCCCGGGCCATTCGCACCCTCGAGCAGATCTGCCAGCAGACCTACGGGCGTGACTGGCAGCGCAGCCTCGGCGTGCAGATCCGGGAGCCCGAGCAGTCCACGAGCGCCAGGCGCTGATCCAGCGCCGGCGTCAGCTCTCCAGGGTGACCCGCGGGCTCACCGACCGCGGGATCAGAACCCGCCCACCCCAACGATGTTCTCGCCCTGGTACAGGGCCATGCCGAACATGGCTTCCTGGCCGAAGGTGCTCAGGGCCACCTCGTCCCAGGTGAAGAAGACGTCCCAGGTGTCCGCGGACAGCTCGTTCATGTCCAGGGGGCCCAGCTCGTAGCCGCTGATCATGTGCAGGCCACGGGCCACAGCGGCGTCGACCGGGGTGCTGGTGCTGACGTTGAGCAGGTGGTCGTCGCCCATCATGCCGAAGCCAGTGCCCGTGCAGGTGCCAACCTTGGTGGCAGCCTTCTTGCCGATCATGTTGTTGGCGATGGGCAAGAAGTAGATGACCGTGGTGCTGAACTGCTCGCAGCCGATGCCGAAGTCCGCGGTGCTGACCGAGCCCGTCCAGTGGCTGCTGGCGTAGCTCATCTGGTAGGGGGCGCTGACCACCAGGCCATCGAGGTCCCAGCCCACCACCCAGCCCTGCTCGGCGGCGTGGTCACCGTCGAGCATGCTGAAGCTCCAGCTGCCGCTGGCGCAGCCCACCTCGGAGTTGATGGCGTCGAAGGGGCCGAGCCCATCGTCGACACCATCCAGGGCCCGGACCAAGTCCACCACACCCGGATCCGTGTCGGCATCGGTGTCGGCGTCGGTGTCGGTGTCGGTGTCGGTGTCGGTGTCGGTGTCGGTGTCGGGGGTGTCGCTGTCGGGCTTTGAGTCCTCCGGCTCGCCGCAGGCGGCGACGGCGCCCACCAGGGCGAGGCTCAGGGCGACGGACAAGAAGGGACGAAGCATCATGGGCACTCCCTGGGGCGCCGGGTGAAGCGCGGCGCTGCCGCAAGGGTACACCAGACTGAGCCCAGCGGTTCAGATCAGGTCCGATTCCCGGCGTCGGCGACGCGCAACCAAGCCCAGGGCCACCAGCCCGACCGCGCCGTAGGGCAGCGCACCGCCCGCACTGCAGCCGCAGCCTCCGGGGGCCTCACCTTCGCCGGTGTCCTCGGACTGGGTGGGGCCGCACCACATGGACGCGTCGTCGATGGCACCATCGCAGTCGTTGTCGATGCCGTCGTCACAGATCTCCTCGGCCCCAGGATTGGCGGCCGCCTCGGCGTCGTCGCAGTCGCGCAGCTCCCCACAGGAGCGGCCGTCGCAGGACTCGGACCAGAAGCCGTCGCCGTCGTCGTCGTCGCAGTCGCAGGCCGGCACGTGCAAGACGAAGGAGGCGTAGGACTGGATCTCGCTGGCGTAGTACTTGATGCGGAAGTAGCCGTCCTCGCCCCAGTCGGTGCCCCAGGAGTTCTTGGCCAGCCAGCAACCCTCGGCGTCGTCCCAGCCGTGGATGCTCACCACATGGCCGCCACTGAGCTCGCCCCAGACGTGCTCGTAGACGCCGCTCTCGTAGTAGTCCAGGTCTTCGTAGACCACCATGTGGGCCACCAGCGGGCCGTGCTCCAGCATGGCCTTCATGGTGTAGGTGGCGCCATCCCCCCAGGTGGCCGAGCTGATGATGAGGGGATCGTCATACTCGTCGCACACCTCGAAGCAGGCCAGCAAGGCGTCGCCTTCGTAGGGCATGCACTCCTCGGTGACCGCGCCGTTGGCCACCAGGTACTCGATCGCGCCCTCGGAGTACCAGCCACCGCAGTCGCCGTCCGAGCAGGACAGCATGGCCTGCTCACTCAGATCCAGATCCCAGCGCGGGTCGCCGGACTCGATGTTGTACTGCGACTCGAGCACCCCCAGGGAGGCGAAGGCCCAGCAGGCGCCGCAGCCGCCCTGGCTCTTGGGAGGGGAGGTGTAGTCGCCATCCAGCTCGCGCCAGCTGAAGGTGTCCTGGTCCGCGAAGGACGTGCCGCCCCAGGTGGGGGTGGCGGAGTAGAGCTCGCCGGACGGACGCGGCGCCGCCGCGTTGGTGGGCGGGCGCTGGTCGGCTGGAAGCCGTGAGATGGAGGTCTCAGCTGCAGTCCAGCGAGCCCCCCGTTCCTGGATGGCCTGGCGGATGGCCTGCAGCTCGGCCTGTTCGGCCTGAGCCGGAGCCGCGAGCACCGACCCCAGGGCGAGCGCCAGCGGGGTGGAGATGCCGATCATGTGAGCCTCCCAGGACGGGCATGTACGGATTGCGCGAGAGCGCGACCCGCGCATCATAACCCCTGGGTCCCGCCCTTAGGCGTCCAGGCCAGCCGGCGGACCGTAGGGCAGCTCCCGGCGCTCGATGCGCATACCCCGGGAGCGCAGGGCGGCGAGCACAGGCTGCGGCGGCACATGCCTGGCCGGATCGAGCAGGCCAGCGCCCTCGAGCTCGCCCGTGAGGATCATGCGGGCCGCGATGGCAGCGGTGAAGCCCACGGTGCGGTTCATGGCGAACAGACCTGTGGAAAGGTCCCGGGTGTCCACTAGATCCCAGGCCACGGCGTGGGGCTGGCCGCCGAGAAGGCCCCAGGCGTGGGCGCGGAGCGCCACCAGGTCGGGTTCACCGGCCTCGAACTGCAGGCGCGGGCCCAGCCAACGCGCCAGGAAAGCCGCAGGGGACAGGCACTGGGAGCCCAGGTCCACCGGGGTGTCGTCCAACAATCCCACCGCGGCCAGCTGACGCCACAGGGCGCAGTGGCCCGGCCAGCGCATGGTGAGCCTGGCCATGTGGGTGAGCCGAGGGCCCAGCCCAAAGGAGCCCACGTAGTCCAAGGCGTCACCGTTCGGGTAGGCCTCCATGACCCCTGCCCCCGGCACATCGACGCAGTGCACATGCTCGGGATCGAACACACCGAGGGCGGGCACTGGTCGATCCTGGCCGTCCCAGCGATAGCGGGCCGGGCGGCGGTACGCCGCGAGCACTCCCTCGAAGGACCAGCTGACCTTGTAGTTGAACGGCGGCACGGCTCGCTCGAAGCTAGGCAGGCCGGCGCCATAGGAGAGCAGCCCCTCGACACTGTCGAGCTCATCGCAGGCCAGCCGGCAGAGCAGCAGGTCGATACCCGGGTCCAGGCCCATCTCTGGCAGCAGGATGAGACCTCGCTCCCGGGCCGGCTCGTGGAGATCGCCCAGGCGCTCGGCGTAGCAGGTGTTGACGAAGTGAGCCCCCTCCGCGATGGCGGCCCGGGCGTTGCCGTACTGCAGCGCGGGCGGCCCCATGCCGACGACGACGCGCGCAGCGTGGGCCCGGATGACAGCGCGGGTGGCGGCCATGTCCGAGGCATCCAGGGATACCGTCAGCGCACGACTGCAGCCCACGGCGGCGAGATCGCGCGCCACGCGGGCAGCATCGAGATCCGCGACGACCACCGAGCCGACCCCCGCGCCCTGCTCCAGCTCGTACGCCGCCGCACGCCCCTGCATCCCAGCACCGATCACCAGCACATTCACCGCTCACCTCCGCTCACCCAGGCCGGGCTACTATCCCGAAAGCACCCCAAAATTCAGCGCGAATGCTGGGCAGTCGGCAGACATCAGGGTACAGCGGGCCCGCTCGAAGAGCCTGCCCTGCGACCCTGGGCCTTCCTCCGGGAACACCAGACCAGCAGCCAGGTTTCAGAGCACGGTCATGTCGACCACGTAAGCGACGGGCGCCACAGGCCCGGATCCGCTCGGAGCCACGTGAGCCCACGTATGGGCCACCACCCCGAGCCAGCACACAAGAGAACGAGATCATGTCGAAGAGACTGTTTGTCGGTGGCCTCAGCTGGGGCACGGATGATGATAGCCTGCGCGCGGCCTTCGAGGCCTTTGGTGAGGTTACCGACTCCAAGGTGATCATGGACCGAGAGACGGGCCGCTCCCGTGGCTTCGGCTTCGTGACCTTCAACGATGGCGCCGCTGGCGCGGCCGCTATCCAGAAGATGGACGGGAGCGACCTCGATGGCCGCACCATCCGTGTGAACGAAGCCCAGGAGCGTGCTCCCCGCGGTGGCGGCGGTGGCGGCGGTGGCTTCCGCGGTGGCGGCGGCGGCGGCGGCTACCGCGGTGGTGGCGGCGGCCGTGATGGCGGCGGCGGTGGTTACCGCGGCGGTCGCGATGGCGGTCGCGATGGCGGCCGTGACGGTGGTGGCTGGGGTCGCTAGACCTCTCTCACCCAACGCACGGGCGGTGTCGCGACAGCGACGCCGCCCGTTGCTGCTTCAGGGGGCCGGGGCCGCGGATCGGTGCACCACGGGGGCGACACAGCGGGAAACACCGCACGGAGCAGTGGCTCATTTCCTGCTTCGTTGGCCGACTTGTTCTATACCCCACCAAATCTATTGATTTTATGCTTGCTATATGCTCGCGCACGCGTAAACCTGTCACGAGCAAAGCAGTTCAACCCCATACAGGTCCACGGAGCCCCCGCCCTGGCTCCACGTCCATGGCTCACGCCGTCCGCTTCCGCAACGTATCAGCCAGGGCGGCGGGCTCCCGATTCCGGAGCCTTCCCATGACCCAAGCAGCCATCCGCGCAATCCTCGACGATCACAGCTCCCTTAGCGGCCGCATGGACGCGGGGTGGCGAGCCGTGAGCGACATGGACTGTCGCCAGCCCGGGGATCTCCGCCAGCTCGAAGACTACTTCCGGGAGAACATCCGAGAGCCCATCCTCTTCCAGCAGACCCGCCTGTTCCCGGCGCTGCTGGAGCTCGAGCCGGGCGCCGAACCCATCGTGCGCGACGCCCGGGCCGAGCATGTCGCGGTCCTGACGGCCTGTGGACGCCTGTTCATGGAGCTCGCCCTGTGTGTCTCGTCCCGCACCGAGCACGGCGCCAGCTGCCGGGCCAAGGAACACGGCCGCGCCATCCTGGACGAGGTCATCGCGCGCCTGGGCCGCAGCGATCGCCTGCTGTCCCCCTTGCTGCACGCGCACCGTTCGGCTCTGGAGGAGCGCCTCCTGGCCGCTTAGGTAGACTTCAGGTAGGCGCCGATCCGGCGCTTCGCGCCCTGCACAGGGGTGCACAGGCGAGGCCCCAGGGGGCCGCACCGCCGCTGAGTAGGCCTAGGACAACGCGTTTCGCAGTGGGGCTGTGGTGGTCCTGCCGGGTGGCAGGCGGTACGGATAGACTGCACTTCCGCACTGCCCGAGGGCGACCCATGTCCAGACCGCACACCAAGCCCACGCGCACAGCCCAGCTGGGGGTAGCTGCCCTCGCTGCCATGGCCATCGTCTCCAGCTCCAACACCGCTTTGGCGTGGGACGACCACAGCATCTACGCTCGGCCTGCCCTGGTCGATCTCCCCGAGATCTCCCAGTTCCCCCTGGTCGAGGTCGAGAGCCTCGAGGTCTTCCTGTCCGCCGAAGAAGAGGGCCTGGCCAAGCTGCTGTCCGACAACGAAGCCTGGGCCCTGGCCACAGTGCCCGCCTACCCGCCGCTGCCCCAGGATCTGGTCCTCATGGCTGGCGGCGATCGCGACACCCTGCGCACCCGCTTCCTCGAGGCCCTGCGCATGGCGCCCGACATCAAGCTGGCGCTGTACACCAAGGCTCCCCTGGGCGCCGAGCCCCTCGCCGACGGCGGCCTGCCCTGGGCCGAGGTCACCACCCTGCACGACCCGGGAGCCCTGGGCGACGCTGTGCTCATCCCCACCCCTGAAGGCACCCGCGTCGCCCCCCTCGACGTGGTGACCAGCGCCGCCGACGAGCCCGACTACGGCTTCGATCTGGGCATCTGGACCGACAACGACACCGCCTGGGGCCCGCGCTACGGCATGGGTGACCAGCCCTTCGGTGATCCCACCAAGGAGTACTCCTCCCAGGCCCCTATGCACATGGGGCTCTACCACGAGGCGGGCATCGTCTACACGCTGGCCAGCTTCCTCGAGCGCACCTACCCCGAGCTGCGGGTGCACCAGTTCCAGACCCTCGCCCGCTACGCCTTCGAGACCGGCCACGACTACTGGGGCTGGCGCTTCACCGGCTGGGCGCTGCACTACGTCCAGGACCAGGCCATGCCCTACCACACCCAGGTGCTGCCGGGCGTGAGCGTGGCCCGCATGCTCTGGATCAACACCCTGAGCATGGTCGGAATCTCAGGGCCGGTCGACAATGCCGTGCGCCTGGTGAGCAACCGACACATCGGCATGGAGCACTACGTCCGCGAGGTCTTCGAGGCCACCCTCGAGCAAGCAGACCACCCCTTCCGAGCCGCCCTGGCCGACACCACCATCGACGCCCACTACGGCACCTTCGATGACACCTACACCCGCCACACCGTGGCCCTCGAGGCCGTCAGCCGCGCCAAGGGCCTGGACCGCGCCCTCGAGCGCTATGTGCCCGAGCTGCTCGTGTCCGATCCCGCCTACATCATGGACGAGACCGAGAAGGACATCAACGTCTACGAGCGCGTGCTCGACGCCGACGCCACGGCCGTCGCCTCCCTCGAGCCCACCTTCACCGAGCTGCTGGGCTCCTTCGGCGCCCACAGCCGGGTGTTCGTGCGCACCCTGCGCGCCGGGCTGCCCGTGCCCGCCCCCTTGCCCGAGCCGGTGCCCATGGAGCAGATCGAGGAGCTCCCCCTCGACGCTCAGCCTTCCGACGCCGCCGCTGGAGAACTCCTGTAATGAACGTGCGCTTATCGCCCTGGGCCTCCACCCTGCTGCTGCTCCTGGTCCCTCGTATGGGCTTGGCCGACGGCTACTCTCTGGATCCGGAGCTGGTCAAGTCGAGCTTCTCCTTCCACGCCATGCCCGGCCTGGACAGCGCAACCATCGACGGTGAGGGCGGGCTGCGCGCCGGCACCCTGATCCAGCTCGAGCAAGACCCCCTGGTGCTGCTCCTGGGTGAGAGCGACGAAGCCGTCATCGTCGGCACCCGCGGAGACGTGCAGCTGGGCCTGTCCTATGACTGGAACAGCCGCCTCTCCACCCGCATGGTCATCCCCCTGGCGTTCCAGGGCGAAGGCGACGTCAGCGAGCTCTCTGCGGCCGGCTTCGGCATGCGCAACCTCGTGGTCGGTGGCCGTGTAGGGCTGGCCGACACCGAGATCCTCACCGTGACAGCCCGCGCCGATGTGTCCCTGCCCACCGGCACCCGCGAGCTCTACATGGGCGAGGCCTCGCCCCGCGTGGGCCTGGGCTTCCTGGTGGGGGCGGAGATCGGACCGGTAGAGGCCACCATCGACGCCGGCTACTCCGGCGCCACGATGGTCGAGACCGAGTACGACCTGTCCATGGGTTCCGAGGCGGTGGCCAACGCTGGCCTGCGCTACCAGCTCATCCCCGATCGTTTCGCCTTGGGCGCCGTGGCCCTCACCCGCAGCGGCGCCAAGACCACCCTGCAGCCCGGCGGCGCCCGGGCCGAAGGTCTAGCGGTCCTGCAGGCCTGGCCCACCCCGGGCATCCAGCTGGACCTGGGCGTCGGTCGTGGCCTGACCAAGGGCTACGGCACCACCGGTGCCCGCTTCATGCTGGGCTTCACCTGGATCAAGCCCGCCTTCGAGCCCGAGCTGATCCCCGTGGTGGTCGAGGACGATCCCAACGCGCTGACCCTCAACGGCCGACGCATCGAGGCCGAGCTCCCCGACGAGCCTCCCGACGAAGAGATCGAGTGGAAGCAGGGCGAGCTGGCCCGCGTCGAGGCCCACAAGCAGATCATCACCATCCGCGATGACATCCAGTTCGCGGTGGGCTCCAACCAAATCCTGCCCGAGTCCCTGCCGGTGCTCGACCAGGTGGCCGACCTCATGGCCAGCTACTGGCAGATCGACCACCTGCTCATCGAGGGGCATGCCAGCGAGGAAGGCGAGTTCGACGTCAACTTCGAGCTGTCCATCGACCGCGCCCGCTCCATCTACGTCACCCTGGTCGAGAAGGGCGTGCATCCGTCACGGCTGTCCTTCCGGGGCTTCGGCGAGGTAGACCCCAAGGCCACCGACGACTCCGAGGCTGGCCTGGCCCGCAACCGGCGTGCCGAGTTCCACATCGTGCGCCAGCTCGAGCCCCTCGAGGTCCCGCCGAAGTACTCGAGCACCGTGCGCCTGCCCTGGACCGGCGAGGTCATCCAGGTCCGCCAAGCTGCCGAGCGCCTGCTGGGTCAGGAGTTCGAGGTGCTCACGCCCGTGGGCCCTGGCGAGGACGTAGAGACCCGAGACCTCATCCGCAACATGCTGGACGAGGACGACGCCGAGCACGGCAGCCACCTGCAGGAATACCAGGACGAGCTCCCCGACTTCGAAGACCTCTACGACGACGAAGACATTCCCGACGGTGAGACGCAGCCCGAGGAGGACAGCCCATGACCACCACCGTGATCCTCTCCCTCCTGCTGGCGCAGCTGAGCCCTCCGGCCCAGGCCGACGGCTGCTACAACAACCTCAGCCAGGACATGAACTGCAACGCCGTCGACGCGCTGAACGAGCCGGCCATCTCCAACCCCGACTGCGACTACGACAGCGCCGATTACTACTACGACTACGCGTCCAACGGCTGCGACTTCCCGGTGGTCGACCTGGACGAGGACGGGGATGGCCTCTCCTGGGGCACCTTCTCCATCCTGGGCGAAGACGGCCTGCCCGACAGCACCGTCACCCTCTCCTGCGACAACTGCCCGCAGCACCCCAACCTGTCCCAGCTGGACCAGGACTGCGACGACGTGGGCGACGCCTGTGACAACTGCGAGGAGGTCTACAACCCGGCTCAGGAGGACGGCGACAAGGACAACCTCGGCGCCGAGTGCGACAACTGCCCCAACGCCTACAACCCCAGCCAGGCGGACGACGACGGCGATGGCTTCGGTGAGGCCTGCGACACCTGCCCGGGGCTGGACAACCCGGATCAGCTGGACTCGGACGGCGACGGCCACGGCGACGAATGCGACAACTGTCCCCGCACCAGCAATGACGACCAGGCCGATGACGACGGCGACGGCGTGGGCGAGGAGTGCGACGCCTGCCCGGGGCTGGCCGACGATCAGACCGACAGCGACGGCGACGACATCGGCGACGCCTGCGACAACTGCATCCGCGACTACAACCTGGACCAGGCCGACGCCGACGGCGACGGCGTGGGCGACTACTGCGACCTCTGCCCCGGGCTGGACGACGCCGAGGGCTCGAGCCTGGACGCCGACGGCGACCACGTGGGCGACGGCTGCGACAACTGCCCGGACTTCGCCAACCAGTACCAGCAGGACGAAGACGGCGACGGCGTAGGAGACGAGTGCGACACCTGCCTTGGGCTATCCAACCCCGAGCAGCTCGACGCCGACGGCGACGGCGTGGGTGACCTGTGCGACAACTGCCCCGACATCGCCAACAGCTCCCAGCACGACGCTGACCGCGACGGCATCGGCAACGCCTGCGACCTGGACGAGCGCCTGCGCGGGGGGGGCGGCTGCAGCGTCTCGACCGGCGCGACCGGGCCCCTGGGCCTGCTGCTGCTGCTCGCCGGAGCCCTGATCGGGCATCGACGCCGCAAGCTCACTCCATAGGGGCCCACCTATGCGCGCCAGCCCACTGCTCTTCCTGACCCTCCTCCTGGCCGCCTGCGCCCCCGACACCGAGACCGCCTGCGGCGACGGGGTCGACGAAGACAAGGACGGTGCCACCGACTGCGCGGACCCGGACTGCGCCGATGCCGACGCCTGCGTCGACGATGCCGACGGGGATCGCTACGACGAGCTGACCGGCGACTGCGACGACAGCGACCCGGCCATCAACCCGTCCGCCATCGAGACCTGCGACGGCATCGACAACGACTGTGACGGCTTGGTGGACGACCTGGATCCCGGCGCCCGCGACCAGCCCACCTGGTACCTGGACGCGGACGGCGACGGCTGGGGCCTCGAGGGGCAGACCGAGGAGGCCTGCGATCCCCCGGCCGACCACACCGATGTGTTCGGAGACTGCGACGACGACGACCCCGATGCCTTCCCCGGAGCGGCCGAGATCGAGGCCCCCGAGGCCTGCATGCGGGACGCCGACGACGACGGCTGGGGCGACCAGTTCCCCACCACAGCGGGCGTCGAGGCGGGCACCGACTGCGACGACGCGGCCGCCACCACCAACACCGCCCAGGCCGAGATCTGGTACGACGGGATCGACGCGGACTGCGACGGCTGGAACGACTACGACCAGGACCACGACGGCGACCGCGTCGAGGGCGGCGGAGGCGCCGACTGCGACGACCTCGATCCCGAGGTCAACACCGACGACGACGACCTCGACGGCTTCCACCCTTGCGGCGGTGACTGCGACGATGACGACGACACCGTCTACCCGGGCGTGTTCGAGCTCAACGACGGCGTCGACAACAACTGCGACGGCGACGTGGACTGGCTGAGCCTGACCAACGCCGACGCGCGCCTGCTGGGCGTGGCCGCTGGCGACGCCGCCGGCGCGGCGGTCTCGGCCATGGCCGATGTAGATGGGGACGGCTTCGACGACCTGCTGGTGGGCGCCACGGGCGTCAACAGCGGCTCCGGCGCCCTGTACCTGGTCAACGGCCCCCTCAGCGGCGACCTGTCCCTGAGCGACGCCACCGCGCTGATCACCGGCGAGTCCGTCGGTAGCATGGCGGGCGCAGCCATCAGCCCCGCTGGCGACGTGGACGGCGACGGCGTGCCCGACCTGCTGGTGGGCGCACCCACCGCCGACTACCGCGGCAGCCAGGCGGGCGCGGCCTACCTTGTGCTGGGCCCGGTGGTCAGCCAGGGCCTGGGCAGTGCCGACCGTCGCTTCGCGGGCGAGACCATCGAGGACCAGGCGGGCACCCGCGTGGCCGGCGGCGGCGACGTCGACGGGGACGGTCTCGATGACCTGCTCATCGGCGCCCCCTACGCCGAGTCCGCCTGCCAGGGCGCCGCCTATCTGGTGCTCGACGCCGCCAGCAGCAGCGCCAGCATGGGCCTCGAGAACGCCGACCTCATCCTGCGGGGCCTGGCCCAGGGCGACCAGGCTGGCTGGGGCGTCGCCCTGTCGGGCGACATGAACGGCGACGGCCTGTCCGATCTGGCCGTGGGTTCCCCCCTGGCCGGCGACACCGGCGCCATCTACGTGATCCAGGGATCCGACGCGCCCGGCGGCGGCCTCGGGGACGCCGACAGCGTGGTCACAGGGCTGGCCAGCGGCGATCGCACCGGCTGGGTCATCGCCTACGTGGGCGACGTGGACTGGGATGGCCACCAGGACCTGCTGGTGGGCGCTCCCGGCGCCGACAGCGGAGCGGGCGCAGCCTACCTGCTGCTGGGCCCCCTGGCGGCCTCCAGCACCATGGCCTCGGCCGGCGCGACCTTCACCGGCCTGGCCGCGGGCGACGGCGCTGGCTCCTGGGTGGCCGCCGCCTCGAGCATGGACGGCGACGACTACGACGACTTCCTGCTGGGGGTCGATGCCAGCTCGGGCGCTGCGTCTTGCCTTGTGCGCGGCCCGCTGTGGGGCACCCACAGCCTGGACAGCACCGACGGCATCTTCGTGGGCGAGTCCAGCTCCGACAGCGCGGGAGCCAGCCTGTCGGCCGCCGGAGACACCAACGGCGACGGCTTCATCGACCTGCTCATCGGCGCACCCGGCTTGGACGAGGTTGCCGAAGACGCCGGCGCCGCCTACCTCGTGCTGGGTGGCCCGGAGCGATAGCGGGAATCAGCGTGGCACGATGCTGCACCAGCTCAGGTGCGCATCGCAGCGCAGGGTCCGGGAGCCCGGCCCCTCGATCTCCACCACCCCGGCCACCACCGGCTCGCCTTCGCCGAAGCGCACCCGCACGAACCAGCTGCCAGCCGGCACCACTCCCGGCACCGGGAAGCCGCGGGACTCGTCCACCAACACCACCTCCAGCGCATCGCCGGTCAGCTGCACCTGGACGCCATCGGTCCACGCCACCTCCTGGCCGGGCGCCCCGGGCTGGGGACCCCAGACCAGGGCAGGCTCCGCCGGATTCGGGGCCAAGCCAGCCGTGGACAGGCTGCCTCCCGGCCGGGACTCGCCCCAGACCGAGCCGGAGGCTGGAGGGCCAGGCGCGGCGGCGCTCACCACCGCCCCGTCGGCCCCGTCACCTTCGCGCTCGGCGGGCACAAGCTGGCGAGACCTGTCGGGCGTCCCCGCGCGGGTGACGGGCGAGCGCGCCTGGACGGGCCCAGGCCGGGGCGCGGCAGCCGGGGCGGTGGCGGGCGGCGACGCCGGAGGACCCTCCCGCACAGGGGCGACCGGGGTGGCCTCCACGCGCGCCGTGGGACCCAAGGGGAGTCCAGCCGGCGGGGCCCGAAAGGCGAAGTAGGCTGCAGCCCCGGCGGCCAAGACGGCCAGACCCAGCGCGAGCAGCCAGACCGGCCGCCTCGCTACAGCGGGTGGATCGTTCTCCCTATAGGCGACCATCGCGGGCGCAGGTGACGGCGGCGGCCGGGCAACCCCATCGGAGAGGGGCTCATCATCCGGAGGCACGATGGCGCCATCCCTGGGCGACGGCCCCGTGCTGACCGGCACGGGCGGGGCCCCGACCGCGGTGCGGTCGTCCCAGCTGGGTTCCGCGTCCAGGGACGACGACGCAGCGGCTCCCCCGGGGGTGAGCACGCTCCCCACCAGCCCATCGGCACCAGGGGGTGGACGAGACCGGGGACGCAGCTCGGCCCGACACCACGCGCGAAGCCGGGGATCACGCAACGTGCGGGCCAGCAGAGCGCAGCGATCCACCACGGCCTCGGCGTCGGGACGTTCCAGGGGGCTCCAGGCCAGCATGGCCTCCAGCAGGGTCTCCAGCTCCACTGGTGCGTGGGGATGGAGCGGACGTAGCCTGTGCAGGGCGCCCTGGACGAAGCTCAGGTGCTGCACCAGCTGAGGCGAGCCCTGGCCCAGCCGCTCCCCGGCGAGCACCTCCCACAGCACAACGCCGAGGCTGTAGATGTCGGCTGCGGGGCTGCCCTCTCCTCCGGCAAGGCGCTCTGGCGCCATGTAGTCGGCGGTGCCCAGCTGCAGCGCCTGGGTGGTGGACTCGCGCCCCTGAAAGCGCGCCTGAGCCACCCCGAAGTCCAACACCTTCACCTCACCATGGACCGTCACCATGATGTTCGAGGGCTTGATGTCGCGATGCTGCAGGCCGAGGGCGCGACCGTGGTGATCCGTGGCGCGGCCTGCGTGAACCAGCGCGTCGGCCACCACCTCGACCACCTCGATGGCCACCCCGGTGGGGACGACCAGGGTCGAAGCCAGCTGGCGAAGGTCGAGCCCCTCCACGTACTCCATGACCAAGGCCCAGCGGCCGTCGAGGAGCGCCAGGCGATCCACCCGCACGATGGCCGGGTGGCTGAGCAGCCCCAGCAGGCGGGCCTCGTCGCGCAGGCGTCGCCCCAGCTCCTCGGGCTCCCCCACATCGCGCCGCAGCAGCTTCACCGCCACCTCGCGCACGAACTCGGCCTCGTCGCGGTACCGGGCGAGGTACACGGCTCCCATGCCCCCTTGGGCCAGGAGCTCCATCAGCTGGTAGCTGGCGCCGCGCACGTGGAGCCTCGGGTGAAAGCTGCGAAGAAAACCTGACAAACCAGCTAACCCGCGCTCCCTGCCCGTCGCCGGTGGCTCCGCCGTCGCGCCGCGCCCAGGTGGCGCTGGAGCGGCCCGCGAGGGAGCCTCATTCTCTCGACTAGCCCGGATCGGCCTCGGCGGCGGGCTCGGGCACGACAGCGGGCTGCTCGACCAGCGTCAGATCGTAGTCGAACAGGGCCAGGATGGGCCCCTCGGTGCCTTGGCTGATGGCCCCATCGGGGCCCACCTGCGCCGTGAACTGCTCGCTCTGCTCGAGGATGCCCGTGACGGCCACCTCTTGCCCCACGGTGCCCTGAGGCCAGCGCGACTCCAGCAGCAGGCCGTCGCCATCGCGGATCATGCAGTACACCAGCAGCGCCTCGCTCTGGACCACGGCGCTGAGCTTGGCGTCCTGAGCGGTGCCCAGCAGGCGCACCCGCTGGCCCAGGGCGGCGGCGGCTTGGCTGGCGGTGGACACCAGCACAGGGGGGCCGGGCGTGGTGGCGGCCGGCCTGGAGAGCGGCTCTACGAACACGTACAGATCGGGAGGAGGCGCCGGCATCTCCACCGGAAGGGGATTAGCGCACGCCGCGCCGAGCAGGAGCAGGAAACAGGGGAGGATCGTCGGATTCTTCATGATCCGAGTCTATGCCTGCAGCGTCCCCACCACCACCGACGTCGCTGTCCTCCACAGCCCAGCCCGTGTCAGCGTCGCTGTTCCACTGCAGGCGGGCCGCCTCGGGCCTGAGCTCGCCGGTGTCCTGGACGCCCACGGGGCAGCCGGCCAACAGCCAGGCCAGAGGCAGCGCGAGGCAGAGCAGAGATCGAGGCGTCGTGGACACAAGGCGCTCCAGGGGGGACAGCCAAGTGGACACCGCCGCGGCGCATCGCTGTCACCCCGTCGCCCTGGATGGAGTCAGTCGGCCTCGGCACAGCAACGAAAGCCGTCGTCCATGTGGGTGACCGTCTCGGGGTGCCCGTGGGCACTCAGGCAGTCCTGCCCGTAGAAGGTGCCCCCCCACATGGTGCCCCCACGGACCGTCCGGTAGGTTGTGCCTGCGGGGAAGACCTCCTCCTCGAAGCGAGGCTTCTCGCCATCCCACTGGTCCTCCACCCACTCGCTTAGGTTGCCGTTGAGGTCTGCCACACCCTGGGGACTGACACACCGTGGGTGGGACCCCGAGGGGGCGATGGGAGGAGCCCCGCCCTGGAAGCGGTCCCAGGGCGTGTTGCAGGCCTGAGCGTCGTAGGGCTCACCATAGGAGTAGCGCCGCCCATCCCCGCCGCGGCAGGCATGCTCCCACTCATCGGCGCTGCACAGCCGCTTGCCCTGCTGACCACATAGATCCCAGGCCTGGAGCCAGGTCACGTCGGCCATGGGCGAGACGCCCGCCTGGTTGGGGTACTCGTAGACATCCATACAGAAGGGCTCGAGCCACCCGGAGAAGGCCGGGCGCTCATAGGCCTGCCCCGGCGCATCCACGCCGAGCCGAACAGACCCTCCCTGCAGCAGCACCATGCCTGGGGGGCAGTGGTCCCGCCGACCACAGCGCAGGCCCAGGGACGGCAGGACCAACGAGACCAGCGCCCAGACGCCGCAGCGCGGGAGCGTGCAGCTCACTTCAGGCTGTCCCGCACGGTGCGCTCGAAGGCAGCCTCGAGACCGCCCGTGCCGAAGCCCAGCAGGTCCCTCGACGCCGCCAGCTCGCCGGCGTCGATGGTGGTCTCCCGCGTCTGCATGTCGATGAAGCGCACGGGGTTCAGGCCGTGCTCCTTGCCCAGCAGCCGCGTGTACAGCATGAAGAACCAGGCCCCCGCGCGCACCAGGGAGGCGGGCACGGTGATCATCCGCTGGTTCTTGCCCACCAGCCGGGAGAGGGTCTCCACGAAGCTCCGCCAGCTGAGATCCTGATCCCCAACCGGCAGGCAGGCGCTGTGCCCATCGCGCTCACAGGCGCCGGCTACGGCCTCGGCCACCCGCTCCACGGTGACCATCGAGGTGCCGCCGGCGGTGTAGAACAAGGGCCAAGGCGACGCCACGTAGCGCACCAGGGGCGCCCACAAGGGCACGCGGCCAGGCATACCGCCAAAGATGTAGGGCAGCTCGAGCACCGTGATCACCATGCCCTGCCCTGCCTCGAGGGCGGCGCGGGCCTGGTCGCGGCGAGCGCGGATGTAGGGGTGATGCTCCGCCAGGGCGAGGTGGGGCTGGGTGCGCTCGAAGTAGGCGAAGTAGGAGCCGCAGATCACCGCCCGCCGCAGGCCGGCCTGACGCGCCAGCCGCACCACGCGCTCGGTGCTGACGACGTTGGCGCGGTGGAAGAACGCATAGGCGGGCGCAGCGGGCAGCACCCTGTCATCCGCCCCCATGGCGAAGACCAGGTTGTCCTGCCCCGCCAAGAGCGCGCGCAGCTCGTCATCCGAGCTGGCGTCGAGATCCGCCAGAGTGAGCTCCACGCCAGCGGGCAAGAGATCGTCTGCGGGCAAATCCAGCGCGAAGACGGTGACCCGGTGGCCCCGCCTGCACAGCTCGAGCACGGCGTGGTAGCCAATAAAGCCGGTGCCTCCCAAGATGACTGTGCGGGGTGCCGAGGCTGCGCTCATGCCCATGACTCCTAGTTGACAGCTCACCCGGTATCCCAGTGCCAGGGCTCGCGACCACGGCGAGTGCCCTGGGCCCCTTTTGTGAGGCCTCAGAACGAGGTAGGCTTGCGCGACGCTGAACCCCGCGCGCTGCCGTCGGTCCACCCGGACCGGGTGCAGCACCCCACCGGGCCCACGGCCCGCGTAGACAGGAGCGATGATGCGGAGAGCCAACCGAGGACGAACCGACCTCCTTCCCTTGGCCTTGATGGTCGCCGCCCTCGGCACGCCGTCCCTGGCCAACGCGCAGGAAGTGCTCACGAGCGGCTTCGACGCTCACGGCTTCCACTTGGCAGCCTACGACGGCGACCCGCGCGACCCCTACTCGGTCTTCCGCCCGGGTCGGATGCACCAGTGGGAGTTCTACACCTCGGCGCTGTTCGAGTACGCCTCCACACCCCTCAGCTTCGTGTCGGGCCCCCCGGGGCAGACCACCATGGACGCAGCCCTGAGCAACCTGGTCACCGCAAACCTCGCCGCGGGGATCACTCCCATCGACCGGCTGCGGCTGGACGTGGCCATGCCGCTGTACCTGCTCTCCACCGGCCCTGACAGCTCCACCCAGGGCACCATGGTCGGCGACCTGCGCGTGTCCGGCATGCTCGCCATCATCCGGCCCAGCTACGACACCGCGGGCGGGCTCGGCCTGGGCCTGGTGCCCTGGGTCGACGTGCCCACGGGCAACGACGTGGCCTACCTGGGCAGCAGCGAGCTGGCCGGTGGCGTCGCCGCCGCCACCACCTACGAGTTCGAAGCCGTCACCCTCTCGGCCCATGTCGGCTACCAGTTCCAGCCCGACATCACCACCTACAACATGGAAGGCGCCGATCAGCTCCTCACGGGGCTGGGGGTCGGCTACCTCTTCAACCGCTACACCGGCCTGAACTTCGAAGCCCTCCTCACCCCGCCCCTGGCCAAGAACCAGAACGCGGGCAGCAACTTCCCGGTCGAGACCATCCTCTCCTTCCGCAAGCGCACCGAGTCCGGTGCCCACTTCTCCCTGGGCGCGGCCGCGGCCCTCAGCGACGGCGCCGGAGCCTCCCCCTTCCGCGCTTTCCTCGGCGGCGGCTTCGGCCGCATCGAGACCCCGGTTCCGCCGGATCTCGACGGCGACGGCATCCCCAACGCCGAGGACGAGTGCTACGACGATCCAGAGATCTTCAACGGCTACAAGGACGAGGACGGCTGCCCCGACTTCATGGGCGAGATCAGCGTCTGGGGCGAGGCTGACGAGCAGCCGGTCGAGCTGTCCAGCGTCACCCTGGTCGGGCCAGACGGTCCGCGGATGCTCGACCCCAACCAGGCCACGGTCAGCGACGTGATGCCCGGTGCCCAGGTCACGGCCAAGGTCGTCGCGCTGGGCTGCCTGGGCGGCAGCACCACCTTCGTGGTCAAGGAAGGCAAGAACGACCTGGTGGTTCCCCTCACTCGCAGCCTCGAGGGGATCATCACCTTCCAGGTCACCACCCTCGAAGACAAGCTGCCCATCCCGGGCGCTGTGGTCCAGATCAAGAGCGAATACGATGCCTGCGCCCCCGACACCGGCGGCGAGCTGGCCCTGGGCGACGAAGGCACCGGCCGCATCAGGGCGGGCGCCGGCGACCACGTGGTCATCATCGACATCCCCGAGTACGCGCTCTACCGCCAGAAGGTCAACCTCGCGGCGGGCGAGACCGAGGAGGTCGTGGTCTCACTCAAGAAGTCCAAGACCCGCGTCACGGCCCAGCGCATCGAGATCTACGAGAAGGTCCACTTCGAGACGGGCAAGGCCATCATCAAGCCCGACTCCTTCGATCTGCTCGATGAGGTGGCCGAGGCCATCAACACCCACAAGCAGATCAAGCTGGTGGAGGTCGCCGGCCACACCGACGATCAGGGCAGCCTCGAGTCCAACCAGACGCTGTCCCAGAATCGCGCCCAGGCAGTGCTCGACTACATGGTCGGCAAGGGCGTGGACCCCAGCCGCCTGCAGGCCAAGGGATATGGCGAGACCCGCACCATCGACACCAACGAGACCGAGGCCGGTCGCGCCAAGAACCGGCGCGTCGAGTTCAACATCCTCGAACAAGACACCGTGATCGTGGAGGACTAGCCATGCGTTCCATCACCCCCTTCGCGCTCGCGCTCGCGCCCGCCGCCCTGCTGCTCTGGGCGTTCCCCTCCACCGTACTGGCCGAGGGCAGCCTGGAGCTGCTCGGCCAGCCAGTCGCCGCCGACACCGTGCTCTACGTCGATATCTTCGACTCGAACCGCGAGTCCATCCTCTTCGATGGCTACGGCAGCATCCGGGTCACAGACCCCGACGACTACCAGATCGGCAGCTTCGGCAGCGGCGAGGAGATCACCCTGCCCGCCGACACCCCAGGAGCCTACAAGATCGAGCTGGTCTATGCCCAGGAGAACGAGTGGGACATCTCGGTGGTCCGTCCCACCGAGCTGGGCGGGCGGCTGTTCAGCTACCTGTGGGACCTCGACACCGGCACCTGGGGTGCCGAGGGCGGCTTCGACGGCAGCTTCTACGCCCTGGTTCCCGGTGGATCCGAAGACAACGACGGCGTCATCGAGATCAAGTTCGAGGGACTGTCGGGCCGCAAGTGGCAGATGTCGGCCAACGCCACAGGCGTGGACGGCCCCGATGCCGGGCGCTCGGTCGACATGACCAACCAGTCCTACCAGCCCGAGTACCCCATCTACCTCAACCCCCCGGCCAAGTCGGTCTACGACGTGGCCAACCCCAGCGCCACGGGGGTGCTCAGCTTCCAGGCCAACGACAACATCTGCGGCGGCTTGGCCTCGGGCTACCCCGACTCGAACGGCACCTTCAGCTTCGAGGCCGATCTCGAGGCCAGCTACCACATCGTCTGCGATCTCAACGGCGACGGTGTCTTCGATCTCACCTCCAACGACGACCTCGCGCTCACCGGCGGCACCATCTCGGGCACCAACAACGTGGAGTGGGACGGCCTGGACAACGCCGGCCAGCCCATCCCGGCCGGCACCTATGACTGCCAGGTCGCCGTCACCGTCGGCGAGGTACACTTCGTCGCCAGCGACGTGGAGACCTCCTACCCGGGCATGCGCATGTACGAAATGGGCGGCCAGGAGCAGCGCCTCGCCCTGCCCATGATCTGGAACGACTACCTGATCCAGGACCTGGCCCAGGGCATGCCCAACGGCTCCGTCGGGCTTGTCTCCCCGGGCCCCGACGGCCTGGAGCCCGGCAACTACGACGCCGAGGCCCAGCCCAACGTCAACGCGCGCGCATGGGGCAACTTCACCGAGGAAGGCAAGGGCAACTTCACCTACCTCGACACCTTCGTGTGGATGCGCTCGAGCACCAGCGCCACCATGCAGATCGAGATCCTCGACGGCTACACCGACGCCAACCACGACGGCTACCCCGACGCCTGCTGGGAGGCCTACCTGCGGGGCGGCTGCAACAGCGGCGGCGTGATGATGCTGGGCTGGCTGGGCCTGGCGGCCGCAAGCTCCCTGTCCATCGGCCGCCGTCGGCGTCGCAAGGACTAACGTCTGTCGGCACAGCCTACGCAGAACACGGCCTCGGGATAGGCGCGCAGCCTGCCGAGGCCGATGTCGTCACCACACTCGGGGCAGACGCCGAGCTCCTCAGGGTCGGTGCGGTAGCGCTCGAGGGCGGACCGCACTCGCGCCAGGCGCAGCCGCGAACGACGCTGGGTGGCCTGCGCCATGGCCTGGGCCTGCAGCGCGTCCACCCGCGAGATGCGGCCCACAGCGCCCTGGTCCAGCTCCACCGTGTCGCTCAAGCCCGCGTCGTCCTCCAGCAGCGCCAACAGCTGCACCTCGAGGGCGAGCAGGGAGGCATGAATCTCTTCCCGCTGAGCAGCGGTGATGGGGCCTTGGCCGGCGTTCATCTCATCCCTTCAGCTTGCCCTTGACGGCCAAGCGAGCGTGCTTTCCGAACCACACGACCTCGTGCAGGGCGTGGCCCGTGCCGTGGGAGCCGTCCACCCTGGCCTGGCACAGCCACCGCCGTTCCTCGTGGGGTCCCCCAACGAGGAGGCAGACCTGCCGGTGGAGTGGGCTGGGGATGCGCTCGGCGTCGAAGGCCGAGCCGGCGTGGAGCACCGTGGGCTTGTCGAAGCGCAGCACCTGGCCTCCGGTTCCGAAGCGCACCTGGCCGCAGCCATCCTCGAGCTTCACGCTCAGGTTGCCGTAGCTGCGAGCCGGCCGGCCGTGCATCTGCGTGACCCCCACGAACCAGTGGCGGCCGTCCTGCAGCTCGAGGGCGGTGAAGCACAGGGAGCGCTCGAACATGTGCGCGCGGCCCCAGCGCAGTGAGCGCAGGCCCAGCTTGCGGGTGGGCCGGGTGAGGGTGACGAAGTCGATGTAGCCTTCGCCCCGGAACTTCCGGACGCCCTGGTCGGTGGTCAGGGTGATGCAGGTGCTGGTGCGCAGGGCGCCCACGCTCCAGTTCAGCTCGGGCACTGGGCTGGCCACGGCGGGAGTCCAGGCCTCGTGGACGGGCTTGACCTCGAGCTCGAGCGTACCGCCCGGGATGGTCAGGGCCACAGGGAGCTGGTCGAGCCCGCGCTCCGGGTCGACGGGTTGAGGAGCGGACAGGGCATGCACGATGGTGCGCTTTCCGCCGGGCTCGTAGATCTCTACCGACGCCTGGGCATGCCAGCGCTGAAAGAAGCGCACCCAGCTCAGGTACAACACGCAGACCTGGCCCTGATCGGTGATCAGGTCGAGGTAGACCTTGCGAAACTCGAAGGGCAAGGTGGCGCTCCGGCGGGATTGAGGTGGGTGAGGACCGCGTCCACGACGGCGGGCGGCGCCGCAGGGGGGGCCCCGCTGTAGGGATGTAGCCTGCCCGCGATGCAGACGGGAACCAGCCGCCCACCCCGCACCACCGCGTCGGGACACTGCCAGCAGATCTGCAGCTGACCACTGCTGGGATCCAGCCGGGGGGCCTGCTGAAGCACGATGTAGTGGAAACGCCTTTCGCTGCGGGCGCCGCGCCGGAATCGGAGCAGCTCACCCAGGCGTGAAGGGGCCAGGATCAGCTCGGCGGCTCCCAGCAGATCCAGGGTGACCCCCAGCCAGCGAGGCTCGAGGGGCTCAGCGAAAAACTCTCGACCGCGCAAGCGGCGGTGCAGGGACCTCACCAGGCGATTGAGCCTGGGAGAGAGCTGGAAGCAGACCCCCGACGCCGCATCGATGGCGTAGAAGTACATCAACCAGCAGACCTCATCGTCGTGCTGGCTGGAGGGCAGGTAGGCCGTGGCCTGGATGCCAAGTCGATCCGCGATAGCGCCGTGGATGGACGCCATGTCCGGTGCCTCGGGGTCGAACACGCCTGGCAACCAGGCGCGATCCGGGTCGAAAGCCAGGGTGACCAACACCCCATCGAACCAGCGGTAGCGCGCGAACTCCCGCATGACGGCGGGCAGCGTCGCCTCCTGCCCAGCGTAGAGGGTCAGGGCCAGGCCGAACCAGATTCCGCGGGCCTCGAGCTTGGCCGCCAGCGCGTGCCGGGCCTGGCCCACGTCGGCGTGGACATGCTCCTGGCCGTGGTCGATGTGCAGCAGAAAACGATCCAGCCCGGCCGCGGCCAGCCCATCGATCAAGGCGTCGCCGCCGGGCTGAAGCAGGCTGACCCCGTTGGTGAGCAGCATGACCGTGAGCCCATGGCCCTTGGCGTGGGCCACGATATCCGCCAGCTGCGGGTGCAGGGTGGGCTCTCCTCCCAGCAGGGTGATGCTGTCCAGCTTGCGGCGCTGGACCACCAGATCGATCTCGACCAGCACCTGCTCCAGCGGCTTGACCATGGGATCGTCGCACGCGTAGCAGCGCTGGCAGCGGATGTTGCAGCTGGTGTTCGGCTCGATGGTGGCGTGGGGAACGTCACCGGGCTCCGGTTTCTGGAGCGCGACGCGTCGCAGGGGATCGATGGTGGTGATGCGCACGTGGTTCCTGGTTTCGCTCCTGAGAGACTAGCGTGCGGCTCGGAACCGGGCCAATCCTGCGAAACCACACGCCAGGAGATAGGCTTGCACGTACCTGGAGAGTACCCATGCCCCCCATCCTGCTGCCCCTGCTCCTCATCCTCGGCGCCAGCGCCGCCGTCCTCACAGGAGTCGTCGCCGACCGCGACATCTACCACGGCGAGCGCCTAGCAGGTGCCACCGTCTGGCTCGATGACGGCACCACGGTGACCACCGTTTCCACCGGCTACTACACCTTCGAGGGCCTCGGAACCGGCACGTACACCGCCCACGCCATCGCCGACGGCTTCCTCGAGGGCAGCTGCACCAAGACCATCGACAGCGACGACACCTACTGGTGCTCCATCGCCCTCGAGCCCGACCCCGGTGGGGACGACACCGGCGATCCTCCAGACGACACCGGACCTGAGGACACCGGCAGCTACCCCGATGACACCGACTCCCCGGTAGGCGACACCGCCAGCGCCGACACCGCCGCCCCCGGCACATTCCCGCCAGGAGCGTGGGTGCCCCTGTATGGCTGCAGCGCCGCAGGCTCCGTCTCCGCCGCATGGCTGGGGTTGCTGGCGGCGCTGGGACTGTCGATCCGCCGGCGCCGCTGAAGGCTCCTGCCTGCACACGACGGCCATGGTCATCGTTCGGGCCATAGGACCCGCACGATGACCCCGGCCTCGCTTGCTGGTGGGGGGAGGATGCCTCCCCCCAGACCGCTAACGCGCAGCAGGGCTTCACCTGCCCTTCGGGCACCGCGGCTGCCGCCGCTGGCTCG
>CALDOK010000283.1 GCA_937912125.1 uncultured Pseudomonadota bacterium | reverse complement strand
CCCGGCTAGGCTGGAGGCATGACCCTCCCCGCTATCATCCCGATGCACCCCGTAGATGTCTTCTACGGGGTGGTCGTGCCCCAGGTGCAGACCTACATCGTGGCAGCACCGCGCTTCGAGCTGGACCAGGACAGCGCCCGGGAGCGCATCGGCGCGCTGGTGCGCGAACGCTTTCAGCGCCACGCCTACCACATGCCCCGAAAGCTGGGCGTGATCACCGCGCTGCGCCTGGCAGACGACCTGGCTGAGCCCGTCACGGTGCTGAGCCTGGCCGAGCTCGAGGCCCTGGACGCCGACGCCCTCGAGGCCGCCCGGGGTGACCGCCACTGGCGGCTCTACATCGCACAGGACCAGGAGATCACGCTGATGATGCTGGTCTTCGACCACATCATGAGCCATGGCTTCACCGGGCGCGGCTTCCTGTACGCCGCCCTGGACGCCCTGCGGCCTGGAGCCGCCGCTCCGCCCGCGCTCTCCGCCCCCCAGCAGGCCCGCTTCGAGGCCTACCAGCGCCACATCACCGCCCAGTTCCTCGGCCGCGCGCCGTGGGCCACCCACACGCGCCTGAGCATCCCCTCCTCCCGCCTGCGGGAGCTGGCACGCGCCATGGACCAGCCCTTCACCGAGGCCGCCATGCTCTGGCTGGCCCGCAGCCTGCTGGACGCCAGCGACCGCGCCTGGCCCGTGGACGCCAGCATCTTCCGCATGGAGCAGGGAGGCGACCGCTCCACCTGGATTCAGGCCCCCATCGGCAACCTGGGCTTGCAGCTGGACGCCTGGGAGATCCTCCCGTCGGGGGCCTGGGCTCCTGGCCAGGGGCTCGTGGGCGACGACCGCGATGGCCTGGAGCGCTTCGTTCGGTTCTACGAGGGCTTCCCCTGGAAGCTGCCCATCGCCCTGGCCATGAAGTGGGTGCTGGACCGCGCCCGCAAAGCGGGCCCACCACCCGACCGTGAGCGCCTGGTGATCAACAACCTGGGCCACACCACCTACCCCTTCTTCCGCACCATGTTCTTCGACCCCGCCAACGACTGCGACCGCTTCGGCCTGGTCTTCTTGGACGGGGTGCAGGACCGGATGGAGCTACAGTTCGCCTTCCCCCAGGAGTTCCTCGCGCACTTCGACCAGGCCACCTTCGAGGCCACGTTGATGGAGAACCTCGCAGGGATGATGTCCGAAGCGCGGCTTAGGAGGATCGAGGCCTAAATCCCCTCGACCGCGCACACCACCGGCTTGTGATCGAAGAAGACGATCTCGCTCACCGCCGGCTGGCCCTCGCTCAGCCCCGGCACGACGCAGCCGCCTCGAAGCTGATCACTGATGACGTGGTCGATGTTGGCCAGGCCCTGGTAGCTGGGCTCGGCGTCGGGCCCCACCTCGCTCAAGAACGTGAACGCCGAGCCGTCCACGGCGCCAGCCAGGTACGCGGCGCTCTGATCGTACTCGGCCGCGCGGCCGGGATCGGTGTTGAAGTCACCCATGATCAGGTTGACCTCCCCGTTGGCTGCGGGCTGGCCGTCAGCCGAGCCCAGGGCGTCGAAGACCTGGCGGAACTGGGCCTCGCGGCAGGCCCGGTCCTCGCTCGAGATGCCCGAGGAGCCGTGCACGTTCACCAGGGTGATCTCGCCGCCGTCCACCAGCTCGATGATGCCGCGAGCCACCCGCGCCCCGCTACCGCAGCCTTCGATCCCCGCTCCCTCGAGCCCCTCGAGGTGGAAGTCATCGGCCAGCCCCACGAAGCTGCCGAAGCTGCGGCGTACAGCCGCACACTTGTCGTCCTTGCCAGGGTGACACGCCACCTGCCAGCCATCGCCCAGCACCACCTGAGCCACGGTGGGATCTCCCTCGGCCCAGGTCTCGCAGACGAAGCCCTCCCGAGCCTCGGACGGGACCTGGGGGCACAGCCCACTGAAGAAGATCTCCTGGAAGACCACCACGTCGGCGTCGATGTCCTCGAACCAGGCACGGGCGTGCTGGATCACGGCCTCGAAGGCCAGCCCGTCACCGTAGTACTGGTCGGAGATCGCCGCCTGCTCCGGGGTGTAGCCGCCGTTGGGTTCGTCCTGTGGGACCGAGCCCTCGGTGGTGCCGGTGTTGAAGGTGATCGCGGTGAAGCCGACCGCAGCCGCGGTGCTGTCGGCGGGGGCAGGGCATCCCACGACCAAGCCGAAGGAGAGGGCGAGTGGACGGAGCATGGCGGAGACCTCGGGACCAGCGCCACCCTATCCGCCCCCTGGCCCTGAAGGACAGCGGGCCGCGCAGAGCGCGGCCCGTAGAACCCTGGTGCGACCGTTGCTACTCGGGGGCACCCTCGTTGATCCAGGTCTCGATCAGGTCCAGGTCGGCCGTGCTCATGCTGCCGCCTCGGGGCATCTGGGAGCCAGCGCCGCCCACCGTGGCCTGGGTGCCCTGGAGCTTGTGCCAGAGGTAGGACAGCGCGGTGTCGGCGGGCTCTACGTAGTCGTAGCCCGAGACGGTGGAGGCGACGTCGACCGTGGCGGTGAAGACGGCGTCCATGGCGAGGCCGCCCGACGAGCCGCCGCCGACATGGCAGCTGGCGCAGGAGACGTCGATGACCGGCTGGACGTCGGCGGTGGCCGTGTAGGTGTAGCTGGAGCCGCAGGAGTCGTTGACGTCACCCGGGGTGCCGTAGTTCGAGGCGCCGTACATGACTACGGCGTTGCACCAGTTGCCTGCGTCGTCGTTGCTGGTGGCGTCGGTGAACGCGGGGTCGAGCTGCAGGGAGTAGCCAGAGCTGGGGGACCAGGAGCTGTCATAGATGACGTCGTCGATGTCGATGGCGCCATTGTTGAGCACGATCTCGTCGCCGCTGGAGTTGCCCAGGCTGAAGCCGCTGAAGTCGTAGTCGGGGATGACGCCGTCGGTGAGGGTGGGATCGGAGTTGGCGCCGAAGATGAAGTAGTCGCCAGCCGCCAGCACCAGGGTGACGGCCACGGTGAAGCTCTCGCTGCCGAGATCGTAGACCACCAGGCCGTCGAGGTCGATGTCCACGCCCGAGGCGTTGTAGACCTCGAACCACTCGGCCTGGTTGTCGCTGACCACCGCGGGGTTGATCATCATCTCGGTGATGACCAGGTCGCCCGCCATCAGCGCCGAGACAGGCATCGCAGCAGCCACGGGGCCGTCGGTGCCGTCGCAGTTCTGATCGACGCCATCGACGCTGTCGTCGGTGGCCCCGGGGTTGATGCCGGAGTCGGAGTCGTCGCAGTCGTCGCCGCCGCTGGCGGTGGCGAAGTAGGCGTCGCCATCGGAGTCCGTGCCCACGGTGAGCAACCACTCGTCGCCGGGAACGTAGCTGGGGGTGGTGCCGTCGCCGGGGCCGGAGCCGCCCGCGTCGCAGTAGGTCCAGCTGGAGCCGGCGTCGCCAGAGAAGCGGTACGCCACGCCGAAGTAGCCGGGATCGGCCATGGCGAAGCTGGCCAGGTACTCGTCGTTGTAGCCCACGTCGGTGTTGTAGGCGGCGTCGGTCCAGGTCCACATGCTGGGGTCGACCGAGGGGTCGGAGCCCGAGCCCGCGTAGCCCACCTGAGCGCTGATGCCCGCGCCCTGGCCCGCGCTGTCGGTCGCGCCCGGAGCGAAGATCTGGCCGTAGACGTCGACCGAGTCGCCGGTGGCGATGGCGCTGCTGCTCAGGTACTGCACGTTGCACCACTCGATGGTGACCGTTGCGCAGGCGAGGTCGGAGCCGTCGCAGTCCTGGTCGATGCCGTCGCCGCAGATCTCGGTGGCACCCGGGTTGATCGTCGCGTCGCTGTCGTCGCAGTCGGTGCCGCCATAGGCCACATCGTGGTAGCCGTCGCTGTCGGAGTCGGTGGAGGGCGCCACGCAGGCGTCGTTGACGGTGCCCGGGGTGCCGTAGTCGCCGCCGTAGGCCGTGATGGCGTCGCACCAGTTGGCCGCATCGTCGTTGCTGACGGCGTCCATGAACGAGGGGTCCAGCTGCAGGGCGAAGCCCGCGCTGACGCCCCAGGTGCCGTCATAGATGATCTGGTCGAGGTCGATGACGCCGTTGTTGACGGTGATCTGGTCGCCGGAGTTGGCCAGCGCGGGGCCGGTGTACTCGTAGTCCACCGTGGCGCCGCCGTTGAGGCTGGGGTCGTCCTCGAGGCCAAAGACGATGTAGTCGCCAGCGCCGATGATCAGGCTGCCCACTACGGTGAAGCTGGCGGCGTTGTCGCTGAGCACCAGGCCCTCGAGCTCCACGTCGTCGGCCAGGGTGTTGTAGATCTCGAACCACTCACCGCTGGCGTCGGCCACCGCCGCCGGGTTCGCGATGAACTCGGTGATGACCAGATCGCCGACCGCCAGGTCGGCGATGGTGAGGCCGGTGGGGCAGGCCAGGTCGCCGCCGCTGCAGTCCTGGTCGATGCCGTCGCCGCAGATCTCGGTGGCGCCGGGGTTGATGCCGGCGTCGGCGTCGTCACAGTCGGTGCCGCCGAAGGCCGTGCCGTCGTAGCCGTCGCCGTCGGCGTCGGTGACCGTGGCGACGGCGTCGGCGCCGTCGCAGTCCTGGTCGATGCCGTCGCCCGGGATGTCGATGCCAGCGGGGTTGCTGGTGGCATCGCGGTCGTCGCAGTCGCCATCCACCGCCACATAGCCGGTGGGGGCGGTGCAGGCGTCGGCGGTCAGGAGGCCGCCGTAGCCGTCGCCGTCGCCATCGCGGTACCAGGTGGAGGCGTCGGCGGAGGTGACGGGATCGACGTCGCCGTCGCAGTCGTTGTCCACGCCGTCGCACAGCTCGGTGGCGTCGGGGTTGACGGCGGCGTCGGTGTCATCACAGTCCACGTCTGCGTCGAAGCCGTCGCCGTCAGCGTCGGCCGCGACGCTGGTGGCGTCCGAGCCGTCGCAGTCCTGGTCGATGCCGTCGTCGAGGACCTCGGTGGCGCCGGGGTAGACCGAAGCGTCGGTGTCGTCGCAGTCGGTGCTGTCTCCGACGTAGCCGGTGCTGGGCCCGTAGCAGTCGGTCACCGGGGTGCCGCTGGCGTCGCCGTAGCCGTCGCTGTCGCCGTCCTCGTACCAGTCGCCAGCGTCGACCGCGCCCACGTCGGCGCTGCCGTCGCAGTCGTTGTCGATGCCGTCGCAGAGCTCGGAGGCGCCGGGGTTGACGGCGGCGTCGGAGTCGTCACAGTCGGTGCCGCCCCAGGTGACGTCGTCGTAGCCGTCGCCATCGACGTCGATGTCGGCGGGCGGGCACTCGAGGTTGTCGTCGCCAGGGGTGCCCAGGTCGCCGTCGCCGTAGGCGGTGGTGGAGGCGCACCAGCCTTCGACGTCGTCGTTGGTGGTGGCGTCGAAGGAGAAGGGATCGAGCGCCATGGAGACGCCCGGATCGAAGGGCCAGCCGCTGTCGTAGCTGAGCTCGTCGATGACCTCGAGGCCGTTGTCGAGGGTGAGCTCGTCGGAGGTATTGGCCAGGACGAAGCCGGAGTAGACGTAGCCGACGGTGACGCCTCCGTTGAGGGAGGTGTCGCCGTCGCGGCCGAAGACCACCAGCTCTTCGGCATCGACCACCAGGCTGCTGGTGACCTCGAACAGCTCGCTGCCCGCGTCGTAGACCATCAGCCCCATCAGATCGACGACGGCGCCAGAAGCGTTGTAGACCTCGAACCACTCGCCGTACTGGTCGGCGACCGCGCCGCTGTCGGGGTGGACCTCGGTGATCACCAGGTCACCCGGGACGAGATCCGCGATACCGGGCAGCGCGTCTTCGCCGTCGCAGTCCTGGTCGATGCCGTCGAGGGGGATGTCGGTGGCGGCGGGGTTGATGCTGGCGTTGCCGTCGTCGCAGTCGTCGAAGCCGTCGTCCAGGGACAGGAAGCCGTCGCCGTCCTCGTCGCGGCCGATGGTGGCCACGCCTTGCTCGGTGGCGTCGTAGGCGTCGGTGGGGCTGGCACCCTCGAGGTCGCAGTACAGCCAAGAGCTGCCAGCATCGACGGAGAAGCGGTAGGCGTAGGCGTAGACGCCGGCATCAGCCGCGTTCAGGCTGGCGGCGTACTCGTCGAAGTCGCCGGCGTCGGCGGACCAGGAGGCGGCCACCCAGCTCCACGCGCCAGGATCCGAGGAGGGGTCCGAGTCGAGCAGGCCGTAGCCCAGCTCGCCGCTGATGACGTCGGAGGCGCCGGTGCCGTCGCTGTAGCTCGGCACACTGACGATGCCGTAGACCGAAGCGGAGTCTTGCCCGGGGGCGACCTCCACCTGGGCGGGCCGATCGAGGCTGCACCACTCGAGCTCGGCCGCAGGGGGCGACGTGTCGGTGTCGGCGTCGGTGTCGGCGTCGGCGTCGGAGTCGGAGTCGGAGTCGGAGTCGGAGTCGGCGTCGGTGT
>CALDOK010000282.1 GCA_937912125.1 uncultured Pseudomonadota bacterium | reverse complement strand
GGTGACCCGTCCCTCGAAGCGCGGCTCCATGAGGCTGCCGCGGGCGTGGGCCATCAGCTGCAGCCTGCCCTCCACGGGTAGGCCCAGGCCTTGCAGCGCATCGAGGCTCTCGATCTTCAGGCCGTCGCTCAACAGCTCGAAGTTGGAGGCGTACTCGCGGCCGACGCTGCCCCGCAGCAAGAGGGACTCGGACTCTCCGCGCCGCTGGACCTCGAGATAGCGCAGGGTGAACAGCCCATCGTCCATCCTGGCGCTGGCCCTGCCTGCTGCGAAGCGCTCCCCCACCAGCTCCACGTCCTCGAGCTCGAGCTCCACGGTGCCGTCCATGTGGAAGGGCTCGCCCTCCAGGTCCAGGGTGCCATCCAGCCGTCCCTCGACGCCGGGGATGTCCACGAACATGCCCATCAGGTCCGACAGGTAGCCGTCTCGCACCAGGATCTGCGTGTCGAGCTCGAGCTGCTCGCCGAAGAAGACGCCCAGGTTGCCGGCGTAGCGGGTCCGCCCCCGGCGCGCCTCGAGATCCCGCAGGTGCAGCTCCCGCATGTTCGGGCTGCCCAAGTCCATGCTGGCGTGATCGGCGAAGGGGATCCCCAGCACCTCGAGCCCCTTCACCGAGGCCTTGCCCTGGGCGCTGAGCCGGTTGAAGGGCCCGTGAATGCGGGCGTCGATGTCCCCCACGCCGCGCAGGCCCAGGGATCCCAAGGGCTGGAAGATGGACAGATCGGTCCTGCGCAGCCGCAGGTTCACGTCCAGGGGCCCGCGGGAGGCCAGCCCGATCTCCACGGTGCCGCTGCCGCCGCCCCGGGGCAGCTCGAGCCGCTGGATGTCGCCCAGCACCCGGGTGGGCTCGATGCTCACCTCACCCGCCAGCACGCCATGGGGGATCGCCAGGATGGTCGTAGAGCGCCCGGGCTTGGCGGGCCCATCGTCCACATGGAAGCCGCGGGTGGAGATGACGAAGGGCCCGTCCAGCTGGATGGGCGCCAGGCTGCCCTCGAGCTCGGCCTGGATGTCCATGGTGAGATCGACCCAGGGCGTGGGGGCTGCGCCCAAGGTGCGCAGTCCCGTCTCCAGGCTGCCCCCCCGCAGGTCCAGCTCGATCTGGGCGATCCGCTCTTCGACGGCGTAGCTGCCCTGGACCGACAGCCACCCGTCGGCGAAGGCGCCCTCGAGGTAGTCCAGCTGCACCCGGCCAGCGCTGGAGTCCAGCCGCAGCTCGCCCCGCAGCGCGCCGAAGTTCATGACGCGTCCAGGCAGGTCCGGCCCCACCTCGGCGCCCTTGGGCGCGGTGGTGAGCTGCCAGGGTGAGACCTGCACCGCGGCGCCGATCTCGGGCGCATCCGCGGTGCCCGCGATGGCGATGTCCAGGTCGAGCATCCCGTCCAGGCTTCGGCGAGGCATCAGCAGGGGGTCGAGCTGCGCCAAGTCCACGGCCAGCCACAGCTGTCCGTCCAGGGGCCCATGCTTGACGACGGCGAGCTCCCCCATGAGCCGGGCGATAGGAAAGTCAAGCTCCAGGCTCGGGATGGTGGCGTGGGCGAGGTCGAAGTCGATGCCGGTCCAGCGGATAGGCGCCGAGCGCTGCTGCATAGGCCCCAGCTCGAAGGCCAGGCTCTCGACGCTGAGGGTGTAGAGCACAGGCTCGCCCGCTGGGGTGAGATCCAGATCGGCCACGGTGACCTGGCCGTCTGGGAGGTCCACCACCACCGCGCCATCCTCCACCAGCACCCAGCGCCAGGGACGGCCTACGCCCCCCCCGGAGCGGACCGCGTCGCGGAACTCGCGCAGGCCGTCCTGATCCAGGTGCAGGTGAAGCACCGGCTCCACCACGATGAGGTGGTCGAGCACCGGCTCGAAGCCCTCCCAGCCCAGCACCGCCTCGATGCTGCGGGCCGCCAGGATGGTGTCGCCGGAGTCTTCGGCGCTCACCAGCAGGCCTCGCACGGTCAGGCGCCGCTCGAAGGGACGCACCCGTACGCCCCCCACCGACACGCGCTCGCCCGAGGCCACCTCCACCAGCTCCACCAGCGCCAGGCCCAGCCAGCGCTGGAAAGTATCCGTGCTCAACAGCCACGGCAGGGCGCAGATCCCCAGAGCCAGGACCGCGAGGACGATGGCCACTTTACGGATCGCGCGCCGGCGTCTGTCCAGCGGCACCTCGGACTCCTGCGGGCACATGGAAGGTCGACCCGCGGATGCGAGCCGCCCTTCCTGCAAGCTCCAACCCCGGATAACCGAGTACACCCTCGCAGGTCGCGCCGCAGACGGCCTCGTCGAGTGCGCCCATGGCTTGCCCGCCCCCCCTGTACCGTGGTAGAGGAACTGCAGCCCGGGAGGGCAACTGCGTGCCGAAAACAGGCTTTCTCACGTTCGTTCGGTGGCCAATCATCCTGCTGACAGCGGGGCTGATCACCACGGGTTGCACCTCCAGCCAGGCCTACTTCAGCGCTGAGAACGACATCAGCTCGGTGGTCACCGGCGAGATCAGGGCGGCCCAGAGCTCGATCCACGTGGCGATCTACACCTTCACGAACACCGACATTCGCGACGCGCTCTTTGACGCCGCCGCGGTGCGTGGCGTGGACGTCTCCATCTGCGCCGACGCAGGTCAGACCTACACGCTCTCCGATCAGCACGAGGCCCTGCGCTGGCTGGCCGACGACGCCGGCGTCGACGTGCGCGTGGCCAACGGCTTCAGCGGTGGCATCATGCACCACAAGCTGGCCATCATCGACGACCACACCGTGCTCACCGGCTCCTTCAACTACACCCGCTCCGCCAACGAGATCAACGACGAGAACCTGGTGGTCCTGAGCTCCCCCGAGCTCGCTGCTCGCTACGAGCAGGCCTTCCAGGAGCTCTGGGGACGCAGCGAGGAGCTCTGACGCTTCCGCTGTCGCCCCTGCACCGAGGAGGAAAGTGCCGTGGCGCTCATGCCCGTGCTGCTGACACTGCTGGCGCTCCCCCAGGCATCTGCGCGGGTCTACCCCGCACCCATCGTCGTGGACAACGAGGACGAGCTGCGCGAGCTGTACGCTGACGGCACCCTGTCCGAAGACGACTTCGAGATCCTGGTGGAGCTCCTGACCCAGCCCATCGACCTCAACCGCGCCCGCCGCAGCGAGCTGTATGACCTCCCGGGAGTCAGCCGCGAGCTGGCCGAGGCCATCGTCGCCGACCGCAAAGCCAGGGGCGACTTCGGCGACGCCACGGATCTGCTGCGGGTCGAGGGCTTCGACACCGACACCCTGGATCAAGTCTTCCCCTTCGTGGAAGCCATCGCCGTGGTCAAGCCCAAGGAACACCTCAAGGGCAACGTCCGGCTGCGCTCGGCCCTCGAGCTGCAGAAGGTCGACCCCATCGAGGGCGACCACGCCAACAAGACCCACGATGTCCGACAGCTGGGCTACGGGCGCGTCCCCAACAGCTACCTCACCGCCCGGGTGCGCTACCACAAGTGGCTGCGGGCGGGCTTCCTGGGCCTGGCCCAGGAGAACATCAGCGGCATCGCCTACGATCCTGCCAGCCGCGACTTCTACGCCAGCTGGCGCTCCCCACAGCCCGAGCTCGGCAAGCTCTACCTGCATGCCGAGCGCCTGCGCTGGGAGGCCATCGCCGGCAGCTACACCGCGGGCTTCGGCCTGGGGCTGGCCTTCGACACCACCAGCCGCACCCACCCCAACGGCTTCTACCCGGACCTCAACGTCTCGGGCACCGACAAGTACTCGGCCAGCAAGGGCCTGTTCGGCCTGGGCGCCCAGCTCCGGGACCAGCCGCTGGGCTCTGTGGCCACGGTGGATCTGGCCGCCTTCGCCTCCAGCTGGGCCTACGATATCTACCAGTACGACATGGGGGTCTCCGGCGGCGAACAGCTCGATCCCCTGGTGGACGAGACCGACTCCCCGCGCATCTACGTCCAGAACTCCGACGGCCAGTACGCCAAGGCCGGCTACATGCGCATCCCCAACGCCTACCGGGAGTCCATCGCTGGAGCCAACGCCACCATGCGCTTCCTGGACAGCGCCCAGATCGGGGCCACCGCCTACGTGGGCCACCTGGACACCACCACCATCGACGGGGTGGAAGACCCCTTCGATCTGATGCTCCGCAGCGGCTTCCCCACCGAGCGCACCTACGGCGCCGTGGGCGTCTACGGCTCCTACGAGCTGGGCCTGCTCGAGCTGCACGCCGAGGGTGCCCACTCCTTCACCGGCGGCCAGGCCTTCCTGGTCAAGGGCTTCCTGGACCTCAACGCCGGCGAGCTCGAGGCCTCCCTGCGCCACTACGGCACCGACTACGACAACCCCCACGCCCGCGGCCTGGCCAACGCCGACGAGTATGGCGGCTACCGCGACCGCGACGAGCAGGGCGCCCGCCTCAAGGTCAAGCTCGAGCCCATCGACTGGATCAACATCCGGCTGCTGGGCGATGTCTGGGAGCGCATGAGCATGGGCACCTGGAACGCCGAGCTGTACGGGCGCGTCGAGGTCAAGCCCACCGGCGCTTGGTCCATCGTGGGCTTCGCCGACCACAAGAACCGCGACCTGGCCAACAACGGCCGCAACCGCGAGTACGGCGGCGAGTGGGGAATCGACGATGACGCCGACCTGGGCGACGTCACCTACGAGGAAGGCGACGCCTCGATCATCGAAGGCGCCGGGGCCAAGAACTACTGGGGCGCCCAGCTGCGCACCGACGCCATCCCCAAGCTGCAGCTCACCGCCCTGTACAAGCGCTCCTACACCGACGCCGGCTACTTCTACCCCGACCCCGACGCCTACTGCGACTACTGGTACCAGGTAGGACACTACACCTGGGCCAAGCTGCGGGTCGACCCCTGGGACAGCACCATCCTCACCCTGCGGGGCAAGTACGAAGACGAGGATGTCTACGGCGACCAAGGCGGCCGCTACGTCGAAGGCTACGTGCAGCTCACCCAGAAGCTGCCTCACAAGCTCAAGGTGGGCCTGCGCGGCACCATCAACCATGATCTCGACGATCCGGAGTCCGAGTTCGAGGCGCCCTGCGCCTCGGCTGGCGCACCGGATCTGTGTGGCTCCTGCATCTGCGACGAAAGCTCCGTCCAAGACGATCTCTCCACCGAGCTGGACACCGAAGGCTTGCTCCAGCTGACCGTGGAATGGAGGTTCTGATGGCCCTGCGCACCTCCCTTGCGCTCCTCCCTACCCTCGCTCTCCTCATCGCCCCCGCCGCGTGGGCCCAGGAGGTCCCGGGCGAAGGCGACCTGGTGATCACCGAGATCGTGCCCGCTCCCAGCTCCGGCTCACGGGAGTGGTTCGAGATCCAGAACGTCAGCGGCGATGACCTCGAGCTCGAGGGCTGCTCGCTGGCCGAAGGCCACTACAACGGCGACAAGGAGTGGACCGGCAACGACCACACCGTCGACGGCAGCCTGGTGGTCCCTGCGGGCCAGCGCGCGGTGTTGATGTACGGCACCAGCAGCGACTCCGATCCCCTGTGCGTGGCCTGGTCCGACAAGGCCCAGACCACCTGCGTCGTCGAGTCGGCCTACCGCTACCGCAGCCTGGGCTTCAACAACAGCGACGCCGAGACCCTCTCCATCACCTGCGATGGCGTGGTGGTCGACGAGGCGCCCTTCGACTGGGCCCAGTTCTCGGGGGACTGCCCCGACGAGGCCGGCGCAAACTGCAGCGTCAACCTCGACCCGGGCTCCATCGACGCCGCCTCCAACGACCTGCTCGACGCCTGGTGCGTGCCATGGCAGGCTGATCTCACCTGGGACCACAACGGATCCCCCTCCTTCGGTACCCCGGGCCAGGACAACCTGTGCTTCGAGGTCGAGCCCTGGTGCGAGCCTGGCGATGCCGTGATCTCCGAGCTCATGATCGCCCCGCCCGACGGCTACGACGAGTGGATCGAGATCTACGGCGCGAGCGCCGCGACATGCAACATCGGAGCCTGCCAGCTCCGCGCCGGCCCCTCCGCCGACTGGACCTACGAGCCCACCGAGGCGGACGACTGGGACTGGGATGTGGTGGACATCGAGGTCAACTTCGATCGGCTGCTGCTCGAGCCCGGGGGCTACGCCTTGCTCGCCCGCAGCGACGAATGGATCACCGGCGACGGCACCAGCGAGACCGACATCCCGGCCGACTTCTCCTACTCCGGCATCAGCCTGCCAAACAGCGACGCCGAGTGGCTCCACCTGGTCTGCGGAGACGCCCTGATCGACAGCGCGCCCATCGACTGGCCCACGCTGTCCGGCTTCTGTCCCGACGGCAACTGCAGCGTGAACCTCGCCGCCGACGCCCAGGACGCCGCCAGCAACGACGACATCACCAGCTGGTGCACCCCGCCCACCGACTCCACCTTCACCAACCCCTCGGGCGAGATCATCCGGGCCACCCCCGGTAGCGCTGGCGCCTGCCTCGAGCTGCGCTGGCCCGCCCAGGGCGAGATCATCTTCACCGAGCTCATCGCCTCTCCTCAGGGCGGCATCTCCGAGTTCATGGAGCTGCTCAACACCACGGGCAACGAGCTTGATCTCAGCTTCTGCGAGCTGCGCAAGCACCGCCTGGACGAGCTGGGCGAGGTCGACCCCGACAGCCTCAAGTCCTACCTGATCGGCGAGGACGGCGTAGCCCTCACCATGGGTGCCAACGCCCTGCAGATCCTGGCCTACAAGGACTGCCTGTACAGCAGCCCTGGCGACTCCGCCGACACCGCCGCCGAGGGCGCGACTTGCGATCAAGGGGAGTATCTCTACAGCACCATCCAGATCTCCGGCGACGAAGAGGAGCACATCTCCCTGGTTTGCCCCGACGGCAGCGGATCAGAGCTGGTGGTGGATGCCATCGCGCTGAACTTCTCGGTAGAGGGGGTCCGCGACGGCCACAGCATGATGCTCGATCCGGCCAAGGCCAACGCCACCGACAACGACAGCGCCTACTCCTGGTGCGAAGCGGCCTTCTCCCAGAAGATCCTGGAGCTCAGCGACGACATCGAGGACTGCAACTACGGCACCCCCGGCAGCCTCGACCCCTGCCTGGTGGACACGCCCGAGCCCCTGCAGCCCATCTGCCGCTGCTCGAGCCAGCAGCGCCCGGCCGGCTTCCTCGGCCTGGCCCTGCTCACCCTCGGCGCAGTTCTCGCGGGCCGACGGCGAGGAGACCATCGTTGACCACGGCCTGCTACGGTCCACGCTTCGAGGACGCCCTCATCCTCGCAGCCCGCTCGTTCCGCACAGTGCGTCGCAAGGCCTCCGGCATCCCCTACATCGCGCATCTGCTGTGGGTCACAGCCACCGTGGCCGAGCACGGCGGCGATGAAGACCAGCTGATCGCCGCGGTCTTGCACGACTACCTCGAAGACGTCGAGGGGTCCTCCGCCGCCGAGCTGGAGAGACGCTTCGGCGACCGCGCGACTCAGATGGTGCAGGAGCTGAGCGACACCACCACCCGGCCCAAGCCCCCCTGGCGCGAGCGCAAGGTGCGCTATCTGGCCCACCTCCCCCACGCCTCCCCCGAGGTCAAGCTGATCTCGGCGGCCGACAAGCTCCACAACGTCCTGTCCTGCGTCCACGACTACAAGACCGATGGTGAGGCCCTCTTCGACCGCTTCCGAGGTGGACGTGAGGGTACGCTCTGGTACTTCAGAGAGGTCCACTGGGCGCTGGGGCGAGGCTGGCCCCATCCGTTGGTGGACGAGCTCGGAGTCCAGGTCACCCTGCTCCACCAGCTGGCAAAGGCTCCCCTCGAGGATCGCTGATGGCCCACCAGCCCCTGCCCAAGCTGCCTGATCGATACCGCGTGGAGTCCCTCATCGGCGAGGGCGCCACCGGATCGGTGTACGGCACCTGGGATCGCCTGCTGGGGATCGACGTGGCGGTCAAGGTGGTGCGGCGCAACCTGGCCGTGCATCGTCGCTTCCGAGCCCGCTTTGCGCGCGAGGTCGCCATGACCGCGCGCATCGGACACCCCCACCTGGTCCCCATCTTCGACTACGGCAAGACCAGCGACGACCAGCCCTTCGTCGTCATGGCCTATGCCAACGCCGGCAGCATGGCCGACCACCTGGGCTCCGGCGCCAGCCTCGAGGAGATGCTGCGCCTGTTCGACGAGGCGCTGTCCGCGCTCGCGCCCCTGCATGCCCGTGGCTTCGTACACCAGGACCTCAAGCCCCCCAACCTGCTGCTCTTCCGCGACCGAGAAGCAGCGGGCGACGACCGGCTCCATGCCTGGGTCAGCGATCTCGGCGAGGCCCACGCTCTGTCCGGGCTCGCCCACGATCCTCGCGGTGTCGGCGGTACTCCGGCGTTTATGGCCCCTGAGCAGCTGGCCCAGCAACCCCAGGAGATGGGGCCGTGGACCGACCTGTACGCCGTGGGCTTGATGCTCTGGGAGGCCCTCTGCGGTCGCCCTCCCCACCGCGCCAAGGGCCGCAAGGAGTTGCTCGCCGAGCGCTGCGCCCCTCCCCCCATTCCCACCTTCTCCGACGGAAAGCCCATCCCCGGCGCCCTCGAGGAGATCCTCGAGAACCTTCTGGATCCAGAACCTCGCCAGCGCTACGATCGGGCGGCCGATGTACGGAGAGCCCTGAAGCGCGCCGTCTCCCAGGTGGAGACCGCGGTCAGAAGCCGACCCGTCGAGCTGGGCGGCTCCAGCCTTCCCTTCGCGGTGCCTGACCCGGTCCTCAGCGTGGGGCAGCCTCCCGTCCACAGCGCCGCGGACAACAAGCAAGGCGGCGCCCTGCGCTGGAACAAGGTCACGCCCGATCCTCTACCTGAGCAGGTGCCCCCTGCCCGAGACCGGCGCGCCGAGGCCCGCGCCAGCTTGAGCCTGCTGGCCCTGCGCGAGCTGCCCCTGGTGGGCCGCGGCGCCCTGCGCCAGGTGATCTGGGACGTCGGCAGGGCGGTGGTGGAGCGCCAGGAGCCCGGCGTGGTGGTGCTCGTGGGCGACTCTGGCACCGGCAAGACCAGGCTGGTGGAGTCCATCGCCCTGCCCCTCGAGGAGCACGGCCACATGGAGGTGGTGCGGCTGCGCTACCACTGGCCTCCCGGCCTGGATGACGGCTACCGGGGCGCGGTGATGCAGCTGCTGGCCCCCTGGCACGACTCTCGCTCCGAGCTCGAGTCACGGCTGGGCCGCTGGCTGTCCCGCGACCGAGGCGCCCCACCGTCGGCCGTCTCGTCCGAGGCTTCGGTGTTGGCGCGCTGGTGTGGCCACAGCAAGCCTGAAGAGCCTGCCCTCAACGCCGCCGTGGGCCTGGCCTACCTGTACCGACACGTCGACGCCCGGGCCTGGCGCGGCGGGGCCTGCCTGGTGTTGGACGACGTACACCGGGCCACCTTCGAGGGCGACGGCCTGGCCATCGCTCAGTCGCTGCTGGACCGCTCGGTAGGCGAACGCCCCGTGTTGCTGCTCGCCACCATCGCCGCAGAGTCCCTCAAGCAGAGCGAGACCTTGCGAGACGCCTTGCGCAGGCTCGAGCAGCGTGGGGCCATCGTGCTCCAGGTACCTCCCCTCACCCTCGACGAGACACGCCGCGTCCTGGACGACGCCCTGCTGCTGGACGACTCCCTGGCAGACGAGGTCGCAAACATCTGCTCGGGCAACCCCCTGGCGGTCAGCCTGCTGCTGCGGGACTGGGCAGCCCGCGAGCTGTTGGAGCTCACCCCCAGCGGCGTGTTCCACCTGTCCACCAAGACCACCCGCAGCGACGCAGTACCCGACAACATCGAACAGCTCTACGTGAGCCGCCTGCAGGCGGCGGTCCAGGTGTCCGAAGATCCCGTGGCCAGCGCCGAGGCCCTGGCGGCCACAGCCCTCGCCGGTCAGGAGCCGCCCAGCGCCCTGATCCGCGGCCTGTCCGAGACCGGCCTCGACGGCCTGCTGGCCACCGGGGTGCTGATGGAGTCGGGCGACGTGCTCGTCTTCGAGCACGGCTCGGTGCAACAGACCGCGCTGCGGCTCGCCATCCGCCTGCCGGATGTCCAGGAAATCCACGCCTCCTTGGCCGCCCAGTGGACATCCATGGCCCGCCGCACGGGCATGTCCACGGACTTCCCCACCGGACTCCACCTCATGCGTGGGCACAACCCCCAGGCTGCCTCAGGACATCTGATCCGCGCCACCCGCGCCCTGATCGAGGAGGGGCGCAACAGCCTGGCCGCCTGGGCTGCCGGCCTGGCCATCGAGGCCGCCGACCAGTCCGCAGGCTCCATGGCCCGTCAGGAAGCCCGGCGCCTCAACGCCGAAGCGCTCATCGAGATCCGTCAGTACGACACCGCCGAGCAGCTGATCCGAGAGGCCCTCACCATCGAGCCCATCGACCGGCTCACCCAGGCGCGCCTCACGCTGGCCCTGTCCAGAGTGGCCATGGGCAAGGGCGATCTGGACAGCTGCCGCCGCAGCCTGCACCAGGCTGGCGTGGCCTTCGAGAGCGTGAGCGACAAAGACGGACTCAGGGACGTGATCCACGGGCGAGCTTCCCTCGAGCGCCTCGAGGGCCGTCCGCAACAGGCCGTGCGCCACTTCGAGGAAGCGCTGGCGCTGGCAAGGCGGGATCCCAGGCGTGAGGTGCTGATCCTCTCGGGGCTCATCGAGGCCCTGCTCACCGCGGGCCGGCTGGATGTGGTGGACCCGCACCGCTCGCGCATGCTCGCCGTCGCCCGCACCAGCGGTGACACCCGAAACATCGCCCAGGCAGCCTACACCTCAGCCATGGTCCACCTGTTCAGGCGGCAGCTCAACGCCGCTGAGCGTGAACTGCACACCGCATCCGCCCTCAGCGCCACCCTAGGCGCCCACTGGCTGCACCTCAACTGTGAGAACAACCTGGGTGAGGTGGCTCGCTTCCGAGGCGACACGGCCCTGGCTCGGGAACACTACGAGCGCTACGCGCGCTACGCCGAGGAGCAAGGCCTCACCAACGCAGCCGCGGTGGGCCGCATCAACCTGGCCCTGCTGGCCTTGGTGGACCGCGACGATCAAGAGATGGAGTGGCAGCTCAAGGCGGCCGAGCTGGCCCTCGCGCAGCAGCCCAGGCACTGGACCTGGGTCTTCGTGGGCTTGATGCGCGCCACCCAGGCCGCCCGCGAGCGCAGCGAGCCCCGCACCCGGGCCTGGTGGTCCGTGGCCCGCGAGCACGGCTTGGCACAGCTGCGCACACCTGACCTGTGGATCCCACTCCAGCGCCTGGTCGAAGCCGCGGCGGTCGCCGGCTGGAGCGACATCGCGCAGGCTGCCTGGCGAATCGGCCGCGACCTGGGCACCTGGACCGGCCAGTACGATCAAGAAGACCCCCAGGCCGAGCCCGCCCTCGACCCCGGCCGCATCGACCCACCCGTCGTGGAGTAGGCGGTGCCCCTGGCACACCGGCTCGCGCTGGCCTGGATGGTCGGGTGCGCGCCCGAGCCTCCGCCCCTGCCCCCTGCCGAGCCCCAGGCGCCGGCACCCGCGGCGCTGTGGCGACTAGCCGGGGTGGTCAGCGATGATCCCACCCAGGGGATCGACCACCCCCACTTCGAGGGCGGCGCCGACACGCTCGGTGAAGACTGCAAGGTCGCCCGGGCGTCACTGCGATCCCGCCCCCCTCCCTGCGTGGCCGAGCTCTGGCGCCCCGTCGCGCCCAGCCCTCAGCAGGGTGACGCCGTGCTGGTGCGGGTAGGCGACCAGACCCGCCTACGCATCCTTGGTCAGGACCTCGACCACGACGCCCGCTGGAGCCTGATGGGCGGCACCCTTGGCCCCTGCGTCTCGGACCCCCTGGCCCTGCCCCCCGCCGGTGACGCCGCAGGCCTGCGCGTGCTCGAGCGACTCGACGGGGCCTACGGGTGGGTGCTGCGCTTCAGCGGCCAGAACCCCTGTCACCTGAGCGGCGATCTGCGCCTGCCCATCCAGGGACAGCGGGTGGACGCCAGCGGCCTGAGCGTAGACGGCACGCCGTGGACCGAGGGCGGGGCACAGCTCGCACAGGAGCGCCGCCTGACCTGGCATCGCTTGCTGGTTCGAGAGCGCTGGAACGAGCTGACCCCCGAGGACAAGATCCTCTCCATAAAGGCCCTGAGTGAGGACCCATCCTCCGAGGCCGATGCCCTCCTTCGTGCCATCATCGACCGCGACCCCAACGCCGACGCCGACGCTCGCCGTGCCCTCGAGCGCCGCAGCCAGGCCAGCGCTCCGGAGCCACCATGACTCAGCGAAACCCCTTCCCCACCGTGGACGTCGTCGTTGAGAACGGCCCGGGCATCGTGCTGGTGCGCAGGCGCAACGAGCCCCAGGGCTGGGCCTTGCCCGGCGGCTTCATCGACGCCGGTGAGTGCGTCGAGGCCGCCGCGGTTCGTGAGATCCAGGAGGAGACCGGTTTGGATGTGCGTCTGGAGACCCTGCTGTACGTCTACTCCGACCCCAGCCGCGACCCGCGCTTTCACACCATGACCGTCGTCTTTGTCGGCCAAGCCACCGGGCAGCCTCTGGGCGATGACGACGCCGCCGAGGCCCACGCGTTCCCACTGGATGCCCTGCCCGCTCCCATCGTCTTCGACCACGCACGCATCATCGAGGACTACCGTCGGTTCCGAGAGACCGGGCGGCGCCCCGAGCCCTCGCGTCAGATCCGCCGGTAGAAGCTCAAGGCGGTGCCCCCATAGCGGCGGGTGCTCAGGCTCACACCATCTGGGGCCGCGGGCGCAGGCTTGTCTGAAGCGTGCTCGAGCACCAGGACCTCGAGCGCCTGCGGCAGCAACACCTCGACCCAGGGCTCGAGCTCGTGGGCGTAGGGGGGGTCCGCCAACACGATGGTGAAGCTGCGCTCGAGCTTGGGAGGGCGCAGAGAGTCCCCCCAGCGCGCCTCGACCACGCCCTCGAAGCCCAAGTGAGCCACTGCGGCGCGCAATCTCCCCACTACTCGCCGGTCCTTGTCATGCACCAACACGGGCTCAGCGCCGCGGCTCGCGGCCTCGAAGGCGAGGATGCCGCTGCCGCCGGTGGCGTCCAGCACGCTCGCCTCCCCCAGCTGGTTCCCGAGCATGTTGAACAGCGCCTCCCGAACCCTGGAGGCCGTGGGTCGGACTCCCGGAGCCACCGGGGTATCGAGTCGTCTGCCACGGTGTGAGCCGCCCGTTATACGCATGGTCTCCACCGCCAGTGGTGAGGAAGAGGAAGGGACCTATCGCGCTGGCGCGCCGGACGGCGACATGCTATTCGGCGGTGCGCGTCGCCTCCCAGTCGGAGGCGTCAGTCTTTTCCTGTGTCCCCGCAGTCACGGAGCGACCCTTGATCGCCGTAACCGTCAGAGAGAACGAGCCCTTCGAGAAGGCACTTCGCCGTTTCCGCCGCAAGGTCGAGCGCGAAGGCATCCGCAAGGACATCAAGAAGAACAGCTTCTACCTCAAGCCCGGCGAGAAGCGTCGCCTCAAGCAGCGCTTGGCCGAGAAGCGGCGCCGCAAGGCCGCCCGCCGCAGCGTCACCCGCCGCTAGACCCAGCTGTTCCTGCCGTCGCTGCGTCCCGGCCGCCTTCGGGCTGGCCGGGCGTTGTCGTAGCAGCGCTCCGCCAGCGTCCTGCTAGCGCTGCGCCTCGAGCAGCGCCTGGGCCCGCAGGTGGGCGCGATGATTCTCTAGCTGCCAGCGACCTCCAGCCTCTGGCGGGGTCGCCAAGACTCGCTCGAGCGTGTCACGGAAGCTGGCTCGATCATCCAGGGGTCCGTAGACATACTCGGCCAGGTCCACCGACAGGGTGAGGTTGTCCGGGCCCTGCTCGATGGCTCGCAGCATGAACCCGCGTGCCTGATTCAGGTCGGGGCCGTAGGCTTCAGGCACCAGCGCGCGGCTAAGCCCCGCCAGGCCAAGGGCCTGCGCCCTCCTGTCCCCGGCGGTGAGCTCGACCGCGCGGTCCGCCAGGACCTGCACTGGCCGTAGGTCGATGGCGAAGCCCGCAGGGTCCCGAATGGCCAACCAGCGTGTCCAGTTGGCCACGAGCCACAGCAAGCAGCGCGCGTGCTCATCCCCGATGCGGGCCGCGGCCGCTGGGCTGATGAGCCCACCCGTGCTGGTGAGCACTCCCTCGAAGGCGGGGTCCTGGTAGATGCAGCGCCAGGCGGTCTCGCGCCCGGCCTCGAACAACCGCAGAGGTGGAGGCTCGGCCACGGCATGCCCGTAGGCCAGAGCGTGCTGCGCCATGGCCAGCCGCGAGAGCAGGCGCGGATCATCGCCCATGTCCAGCATCAGCTCGTCGAGCTGGACCAGGGCCTCTTCGAGCCGGGCAGGATCGGCCCGCAAGAACAGCAGCGCGTCCACCTGCGCCAGCCGGTCCTCGAAGCTCGGTCCGCGGGACCTGCGTTCCAGGCGAGCGCACCCCCCGCAGGCCAGGCCGAGCAGGCAGGCCAAGCACCAGAAGCGGACAGCGGAGGAGGCTCGAAGCATACGCACCCAGCTAGCGCATGAAGGTGCAAGGGGTCAAGGCGACAAGCTCTTCGCCTCGCGGATTCAGAAGCGATAGGTCAATGAAACGCTACTGTGGCCCGGGTGGTGAAACGGCAGCCACGGGGGATTTAAAATCCTCTGTCCGAGAGGACGTGCGGGTTCGAATCCCGCCCCGGGCACCCTTCCCCAAGCGCCACGGCGCGTAAGGGCCAAAAACCACAAATACCCTCTTACTGCCGTTGACTTCGCAGGCCCCGATGCCTATCATCGGTGCTGTCCCGCGTAGCTGCGCCGGCGAAACTCGCCATTGTCCTGGCTCTGGAGACCTCGATGGGAAAGGTCATCGGAATTGACCTCGGTACCACGAACTCGGTGTGTGCCTTCATGGACCGGCACGATCCGCAGATCATCATCAACGAGGAGGGCGGACGGGTCACGCCGTCGGTGGTCGGCTTCAGCAAGATGGGGGAGCGCTTCGTAGGCGACGTGGCCAAGCGGCAGCTCCTCATCAACCCGGACAACACCATCTACGCCATCAAGCGCTTCATGGGTAAGCGCTACAAGGAGGCCATCCGCGAAGCTGAGATGGCCAACTACGACGTGGTCGAGACCCCAGAAGGCGACGTGGGAGTGGTGGTCAACGAGCGCATCTACCAGCCCCACGAGATCTCGGCGATGATCCTACAGAAGATCAAGAAGAACGCCGAAGACTTCCTGGGCGAGACCGTCGAGGACGCCATCATCACGGTGCCGGCCTACTTCACCGATCGCCAACGCCAGGCCACCAAGGAGGCCGGCGCCATCGCCGGGCTGAACGTCCTCCGCATCATCAACGAGCCCACCGCAGCGGCCCTGGCCTATGTACACGAGCGCCGGTGCTCCTCGGTGATCGGTGTCTACGACTTTGGTGGCGGCACCTTCGACATCTCCATCCTGCGGGTGGATCGGGACGTGGCCGAGGTGCTCTCCACGCGCGGCAACAACTCTCTGGGCGGCAACGACATCGACGAGCGCATCGTCCGCTGGCTCATCGACGAGTTCGAGCGCGGCCAGGGCATCGACGTCTCGGGCGATCGGGTGGTGTTGCAGCGGCTGCGCGACGCGGCCGAGCGCGCCAAGCTCGACCTGTCCTCCATCACCGAGACCGAGATCAACCTGCCCTTCCTGGTGGCCGACGCCAGCGGGCCCAAGCACCTCCAGACCACCCTGACGCGCAATACCTTCGAGAAGCTGGCAATGCCGCTGTTCGAGGAGACCTTCAAGGAGTGCCGCATGGCGCTCGAAGACGCCAGCATGGGTCCCAACGACCTGGACGAGGTCATCCTGGTGGGTGGCTCCTCCCGCATCCCTCGGGTGCAGGAGATGGCGCGCAACCTCTTCAAGTGCCCTCTGAACAAGTCGTTCAATCCCGACGAGGTCGTCGCCGTGGGAGCGGCGATCCAAGGCGCCATGCTGGGGGGCGAGGTCAAGGCTGTCACGCTGCTCGATGTCACCAACTACAGCCTGGGCATCGAGGTCGAAGGTCGCCGCATGGCCACCCTCATCCCAAAGAACACCACCATCCCCACCGTCACCAACCAGCTCGTCTCCTCCGTGGTCGACAACCAGAAGGTCGTGCGGATCCATGTGCTCCAAGGTGAAAACCCGCTGGCCGGCGACAACGTCAGCCTAGGTGAGTTCGAGCTTCACGGCGTCTCCCCTGCCCCGCGCGGCGTACCCCGCATCGAGGTCCGCTTCGCCATCGACGTGGACGGCATCGTCAACGTCTCCGCCCGCGACCAACGCAGCGGCCGCAGCGAGGAGATCACCATCGCCAACCAGGCCGCCATCGGCCCCCTCAAGCGGGACACCGAGGATGAGCCCGATCAGGTGCTCGGTGACGATCCTCAGCTCGCGGATCTGCGTGGCAAGGTGGAGCGAGAGCTGGTGGCCCTCGAGGCCTTGCTGCGCGAACAGCGCGGACAGTTGCACCAGAAAGACATCTTCGAGATCGAGCTGGCGCTCAAGCGGGGGCGTATGGCCCTGCTCAAGTCTGTCGAAGCCGAGAACCTCGAAGAGCTCCTGGTCTACCTGCAGCGCTTCCACGACCACGTCCAGGGCAAGCTGGGTGTAGGCAGCGCCAGCGTCCCGATCCACTAGGCGCGAGGCATCCCGGGGCGTCGCGCCGTGTGCGGCGGTGCCCCAGAACGATCAAGGGCGGCCCGAAGGCCGCCCGAAGTTTGTATCACCCAGGTGGGTGAGCCCTACTTCTCATCCTCGAGGAAGGCTTCCCAGTCCACTACCTCGGCGGTGTAGCCAGCTTCTTCGACCTCGCGGAGCATGTCTTCCTGCGAGCCGACCAGGGTGATGACCTCGTTGCCCACGCAGCGGGAGAGCATGGACTTCACGTCGTCTACGCTCACCGCAGCGATCTGCGCCGGGTAGTCCTGGGTGCTGACGAGGGGGCAGCCGCGGGTGGCGTAGTCCTCGAGCCCGTACAGGACCTGGGAGGTGGTCTGGTTGCCCACGGTGATCTTCCGGCCCAGGTTCCACTTGAAGGTCTGCAGCTTGTCCTGCTCCACCCCGTTCTCCTGCACATCCGCGAGCGCGCCGAGCATGGTGGTGATGGCCAGATCGACGGAGCTGTCCTGGATGAGGGTGCCCGCAGCCATGTAGGCCACGCCGCCACGGTACTCGCTCTGGTAGGAGTAGGCACCGTAGGTGGAGCCCGCGGTCTCGCGGAGCTCGAGGTAGAGCACGTCGGTGTAGGCCGCACTGAGAACCTGACGCGCCGCCTTGTTCTCGCAGGTGGGCTGCGGCAGCTGGCACATCAGGCTGACCTGGGCCTGGGTGGTGCCCTCCTTGGGGTAGATGTAGATCTTGCGAGGGGTCGGGTCCGGAGCCGGCACCACACCGGGAGCACGCTCGCCACGCTCGACACCCTTGGCGGGGGCCCAGTCGGTGAACGCCTCCCGGATGTCGGCCTCGGCCTGCTCACCGTCGATGTTCCCGACCACCAGCAGCACCGCGTTGGCGGGCCGCAGCCAGGAGTCCAGGCCGGCGTTTGCATCCTTGGCCCCGAGCCCCTTTCGGAACTCGAGGTCTTCGTCGGTGGCCCAGCGCGCGGTGACGTGCCCCGGGAAGGTCTCTTCCCAGAGGGTGCGGCTGGACCAGGTCTCAGGCTTCTTCTCGTCCTTGACCCGAGACTTGCGGGTGTTCTTGACCCACTTGCCCACCTGCATCACGTCGACCTCGGCCGTGTCCACCGCCTCGCGCAGGTCGGTGACCATGGCGCGCACGTTGCCGGCCGAGCCCACGACCTCGAAGCTCGAGGTCGTGCTGCCGACTCCGGCACCGCGGGAGCCCGCGAACTCGAGCACGGAGTAGCTGTACTCGCGCTCGAGGTACTTGTTGACCATCTGCCCGAGCCCCCAGGGCTCGCTGTTGTCGGTGCCCGAGTAGAACAGCAGCTCGGCGCGAGCCAAGGGAGCCGCGCCGTAGGGAACCACCATCACCTCGAGGCCGTTGTCCAGCTCGAAGTGCCGCGCACTGCTGAGATCGACCGGAAGGACGGCCTGCTGGATGACCGCGTCGGTGAGCTCACCGTCGCCGAAGAGCAGCACGCCCTGGTCGGCGCGGGTGACACCGTCGTAGCTACCCTCGAGGCCCACACGCTCGGCCTTGGCCTTCTGCTCCTCGGACAACGGCTCGATGACCACTGCCGTGTGGCGGTCGCGGTTGAGGTACTTGTAGGCCATCTCGGCGGCCTTGGAGGGGTTGACCGAGCTGAGCTCCTCGAACTGGGCCGAGTAGAACAGGGGGTTGCCGGTGTAGTGCAGCCACTCGGTGACCTCGGCGCCGCGGCCGAAGACCGACGAGACGTTCTCGACACTCTGGAAGATGCTCGCCATCCAGGACAGCTTCGAGTACTTGAAGAAGCGGTCGATGGGCAGAGAGTCCACGACGTAGTTGCCGCGCTCCATCTGGTAGAAGTTGTCCAGGTTCCACAGCTCGTACAGCCCGTCGAGGGCCTGATCGATGTAGCGCTCGGGGTCTTCGTCGGGGCTGATCTCGATGAAGCACAGCGCCATGCCGTTGATCTTGCCCGGGTTGTAGAAGCAGCCGAAGCTCTCGATCTCTTCGTTCTCGTAGTCCCAGTCCGGGAACAGGTACTTGCCGATCGCGTAGTTCATCATCTGGACCGTCATGGCCCACTGGGCGTCCATGCCCCGGAACGAGCCCGGCAGGGACCAGCCCAGCACGATGGTGGGGTTGTCCACCATGCCAGTGACCCTGAGGATGTCCTGGGTAGCTGGGGGCGGCGGCTCGGGAGGAATCGGGGTGAGACGGGGCGGAAGCTCGACCGCGGTGAGGGGCGCCTCTGGGTTCTTGGGGTCCACCAGCTGGGAGTACTCGAAAGCCTCCTGGATGAAGTCGGCGGTCTGATCCAGATCGAAGTCGCCGATAACCATCACGGTGGCGTTGGACGGCGTGTAGCCAGCCTGCACCCAGTCGCGAACGGCTTCCATCGTGATGTTGTTCAAGCTCTCGTGGGAGCCGATGACGTTGCGGTGGTAAGGGTGGCCCACGGGGAACATCTGGGTGTTGATGTTGCCCCAGATGTCACCGGGACCCTGCTCGAGGTTGCCGCGCAGCTCGTTGCGCACGACCTCGCGCTCGACGTGCATGACCTCGTCCGAGACCCCGTGGACCGCGTCACTGAGGCGCAGGGACTCGAGCCGCAGCAGCGGGATCAGCGAGTCCTTGGGAGCCACCGTGAGGTAGTTGGTGCGGTCCAGCGCAGTGGTAGCGTTGAAGTTGCCGCCGATCTGCTTGATGAGATCCATGTTCTTGGGAAGCTCGCCGTGGCGGGCGCGGAAGTTGAGGTGTTCCACGAGGTGGGCCAGGCCGTCCATGCCCTCAGGGTCGTCGATGGCGCCTACCTCGATGACCGAGGTGACGGACACGATAGGCCGCGTGTGGTCTTCCTGGAAGACGATGCGGATCCCCGACGGGAACTGGTAGTCCCTGATGTTGATGTCATAGGGTACCAGCTTCATCTCGTAGTCGGCTTTTTCGATACGGATCGCGAACGCAGGGCTGGACATGATGCCAGCCAGGGCCAGGATAGCGAAGGGTCCGACTCGGCGGAGGGTCATCGTGGTCTCCTTGGTGGAGTGGCCGCGCTGCGGCTTGGAGAGAGTCTGTTCGTTCCTATCCTTCCACCCGCTCCCCGCAAAGCGGAGTGCGTGTGGGCTCAACAGGCATTCCGGTCCCAGGTGGACCTATGGCTGCCACGATCCTGGTGTCCCACTCGAGCACCTTTGTTGCCATGGCCATCCACCCGTGGTCATCGCTGGCCGTGCACCTCGCCGGTGGCTAGGGAGAGGTCGACACCAAGCGCAGGAGGCCGAGATGGCCAGAGACGACATGCATAGCGACGATCAGCCCGAGGTGACCGAGGAGTCCCCCCGCCGCAGCTACACTCGCGAGGGGCTCGAAGAGGCCGGAGCTGGCTTCCTGCAGGCCCTCGGTGACGGCCTGGGCGTCTTGCTGGACCGCAGCCGGGGTGAGATCGAGACAGTCGCTCGCACCGGCAAGGCCCGCTACGACCTACTCCAAGCCCAGCGCGACCGCGACACCCTCTTCCGCAAGCTCGGACGTGAGGTCTACCACATGTCCCAGGAAGGGGAGCTGGACCATCCCCAGCTTCGGCACGCGATCGAGCGCCTGCACGACGCCCACGCCAGGATCGCAGAGCTCGAGCTCGGCGTCCGCGCCACAGGCGGACGCACCGAAGAAGAATAGACCTCGCGGATTTTCCTTGCCAGGCCTCTGAGGTCTGGGTATAAGGCAGCCGCCCTGGGGTTGTAGCTCAGCTGGGAGAGCACCAGAATGGCATTCTGGGGGTCAGGGGTTCGAGCCCCCTCAGCTCCACCATCTTCCCCGTCGCTTCACAGCGGCGGGGAATTTGCTTCAGGAGAATAGCAAGTGGGCATTCTGGGGGCGCAGACAGTCCGGTGGTACTTTGACAGTCCTCGCCGGGACGGTCGAAGGCCGGTTTTCGGGTAGCCG
>CALDOK010000281.1 GCA_937912125.1 uncultured Pseudomonadota bacterium | reverse complement strand
TGCGCCGTGGCTCAACGCCGCCCCACGTTCTGCTGGGTCGCTTCGCGTTGGAGCCGCTGCTTGCGCCGCGGCTCAACGCCGCCCCACGTTCTGCTGGGTCGCTTCGCGTCGGAGCCGCTGCTTGCGCCGCGGCTCAACGCCGCCTCACGTTCTGCTGGGTCGCTTTTCGTTGGACCCGCTGCTTGCGCCGTGGCTCAACGCCGCCCCTCGTTCTGCTGGGTCGCTTCGCGTTGGAGCCGCTGCTTGCGCCGCGGCTCAACGCCGCCCCACGTTCTGCTGGGTCGCTTCGCGTCGGAGCCGCTGCTTGCGCCGCGGCTCAACGCCGCCTCACGTTCTGCTGGGTCGCTTTTCGTTGGAGCCGCTGCTTGCGCCGCGGCTCAACGCCGCCCCACGTTCTGCTGGGTTGCCCCACGTCGGAGCCGCTCCTCGCGCCGTGGTTCCGCTGTGCACCGCGGTGTTCTGCCACCGAGCATCCCCTTGTCACCTCGCTCACCTGACACTTCCGGGCTGCAGCGGCTACATGTGCCTCCCCTGACCTGGAGCTGCCCTTGAGCCGTGCCCTCAAGATCGCCGCGGTGCTCTTGGCCACGGTGCTCTGCCTGGGCTGGGTGCTGTGGGGCATCGACCTGTCGGTGGTGCGCTCCAGCCTCGAGAGCTTCCGCTGGTGGGCGCTGCTGCCCATGGCGGCGCTGTATTTCTCGGCTCACGTGGTGCGCTGCTACCGCCTGCAGCTGCTGATGGGCACCTCGCTGGGGCTGTGGTCGATGCTGGCTGTCAACAGCGTGGGCTTCCTGGCCATCAACGTGGTGCCCCTGCGGCTGGGCGAACTGGTCCGGCCGTACCTGTTCATGGAGAAGCACGGCGTGGCCTTCGGGACCTCCATGGCCGCCATCTTCGTCGAGCGCCTGCTGGACATGGTGAGCCTGCTGGTGATGTTGCTGCTGGTGGGCGTGGTGGTGGACATCCCCCCCGGGGGCGTGATGGTGGCCGGTGTGGACCTGGTCGCGGCCGGCCAGACCATGGCTGGCGTCACCAGCGCGGCAGGGCTGGTCTTCATCGGCGCTGTGGTGGTGGTGGGCGAGCCGGTGATCGCGCTGGTGGAGCGGCTGATCGGGCTGGCCAGCGCACCCCTGGGCCTGCGGGTGGGCTCGTTCCTGCGCCACTTCGGGCGAGGCCTGGTGGGGCTCGGTCGAACCCCTGGAAAGGCTCTGCTCGTGGTGCTGATGAGCGCGACGGTGTGGGGTCTGACCGTGGCGGGCTTGTGGATGGTGCTGCTGGGGCTGCCGGGTCTCGATCTGGGGCTGGGGCAGGCCATGGTGATCTGGTCCCTGACCCTGGCGGCGTTCACCGCGGTGCCCACTCCGGGCTTCCTGGGCTCCCACGAGGCGGGCTGCTCGGCGGGCCTGCGTCTGCTGGGAATCAACAGCTCCCTGGCGGCCACGGTGGCCGTGCTGATCCATGCCGGACAGCTGGGCTTCACCATCGCGCTGGGCCTCTTCTTCAGCGCCGTCGAGGGGCTGTCACTGGGCGATGTGGTCCGGCGGTCCAGGAAGGCGGCCGGTTCGGCCGACCTGGACCTGCCCACAAAGTGAACCCGCCTGGTGGCGCCCTGCGTCGCACCCAATAAACGGGCGGCCATGCGACGTACCGGCCTCCTCCTGCCCTTGTTCTCCCTGCCTGGCTCCGAGCCCGTGGGTACCATCGCGGGTGCCGACACCTGGCGCTTCCTGGATCAGCTGGTCGAAGGGGGCTTCTCCTTCTGGCAGATCCTGCCGGTCCCTCCGGACGGCGCCAACGAGTGTCCGTACTCGGGCACCTCGGCCTTCGCGGTGGAGCCCATGTACCTGGGGCTACAGGCCCTGGCGGACGACGGCCTGATCAGCGCCGCGGAGTGGGCTCGGGGCCAGCGCGGGATGCCTGTGCCCGAGTCCGCCGACCGGGTGCCCTGGCAGGCGCTGCGGGCCTGGAAGGACCCCTTGCTGGATCGCGCTGCCCAGGCGGTGCCCGTCGCCGAGCTCGATGCCTGGCTGGAGAGTGAGGGCTGGTGGGCCTACGACTGGGCGGCCTGGTGGGCGCTCAAGCAGGAGTTCCGCAAGGGCTGGCAGGAGTGGCCCTCTGCCCTGCGCGACAGGGATCCCAAGGCCGTCTCGGAGATCCCCCAGCGGTACCGGGCAGGCTTCCATCGCGCGGCTGCTCTGCAGCTGCTGGTGCAACGCCAGTGGAGCGCCATGCGCCAGCAGGTCGCCCAGCGCGGCCTGCGCGTCATGGGTGACATCCCGCTGTACGTGGCAGGGGACAGCTCCGACTGTTGGGCCAACCGCGCCCTCTTCCAGCTCTCCCCCAGCGGAGGCTCGGAGATCGTGGCGGGGGCGCCGCCCGACGCCTTCACCGAGGACGGCCAGCGCTGGGACAACCCCGTCTACGACTGGACCCACTCCGAGCGCACCGGCCACGCATGGTGGCGTCAGCGCTTCCGTCGCCTCATGGGCCTGGTGGACGAGGTCCGGGTAGACCACTTCCGGGGGTTCTCGGCCTACTTCTCCTTCCCCTTCGACCAGTCGCCCCGGGAAGGCTGGTGGACTCCGGGCCCTGGGCGCGGGCTGTTCGATGCGCTGGCCCTCGAGTACAGTGAGCTGCAGGGCCGGCCCTGCACCCCAGAGCAGCTCCCGGTGGTGGTCGAGGATCTGGGCTTCATCGACGAAGAGACCGTGCAGCTGCGGGACGGGCTGGGCTTCCCGGGCACCAAGGTCTTGCAGTTCGGCTTCGACGGCGACTCCGCCAACCCGCACCACCCCTGCCACTTCCCGGGGCCCAACTGCTTGGCCTGCACGGGCACCCACGACAACCAGACCGCCCGCGGTTGGTACGAGGCCGCGCCCGACTGGGTGCGCCACCACTTCGATCTCATGCGTGGCGGGCGCGAGGACTCGGCGGCTCGCGCCATGGTCCGTATGGCCCTGGAGTCTCCTGCCGCCCACGTAGTGCTCCCGCTGCAGGACGTGCTGAACCTCGACGACCGCGCCCGGGTCAACGTCCCGGGCACCGTCCATGGCAACTGGATGTGGCGCGCTCCGTGGCTCGAGCCTGGCGACATCTCCTGGATACGGGCCCTGAACCAGCAGACCGGCCGAGCGCCGCTCGCCGAGAGCCCGCGGACATCATAGGGGCACCATCCCCCTGCGACATGCCCTGGAGGTCCGTATGCGTTGGCCCTACCTCGTCCTGCCCGTACTGCTCCTGTCGGGCTGCGATCAGATCCCCGCCCTGCGCAACATCCTGCACAAGGTCAACCGCATCGAGCGCCAGAGCGACCGCGAAGACGTGGACTGCGACCTCAAGAACGGGCGCGGGCCGCGGGATGGCTGCGTCACCAAGACCGTCTCCTGCGGCGACACCATCAAGGGCAACACCGCGGGCGGTCGGGCGAACTTCGAGGACGAGTTCTACGTGGCCAAGTACTGCGTGCCCAGCCACAACGGCTACTACGGCAACGAGCGGGTCTACGTCCTCGAGCTGCCCCCCAACACCGGCGCCAACATCTTCCTGGACACCGACTGCGCCGACCTCGATCTGTTCGCGTTCCGCTGGCCCTACGACGGCAAGTGCCCCACCCCCAGTCACACCATCTCCGAGTGCGAAGCCGACGACGACGAGGGTGACGGCGTGGTCCACATCGAGACCGTCAACAACCCTGGCGCCTACATGATCGTGGTCGAGGGCAAGGCCGGCGTCGAGGCTCCCTTTCACCTGACGGTCGAGTGCGGGTCGAGCAGGTAGGCGGGGCGGCCAGCGCTCCTCGCGCCCGTCGCTGGGCCATCGCCCTGCAGGTGGTGGCCTCGCTGCTGATCCTGGCGCTGCTGCTCCGGGAGTCGGATCCCCACGCCGTCGGTCAGGCGCTGGCGCGGGTCTCCTGGGGGTGGCTGGCCTTGGCCCTGCTGGTCAAGGCCGCCGCGCTCACCCTGCACGAGATCCGCCTGTGGTGGTTGCTCCGCACCAGTCACCCCTGCTCGATGCCTCGGGTGCTCGGAATCGGCTTCCTCGCTGGCCTGATCAACGTGGTCCTTCCCATCCGCGCGGGCGATCTCGCCGCCATCTTCCTCCTCAGGCAGGAGCAGCGCGTGCCTGGCCCGGTGGCGTTGTCCGCGGTGGGCCTGCTGGCCCTGCTCGAGGCGGCGGCGCTCGGGGTCTTCCTGGTGTTCATCTTCGGCACCCGGCTGCTGTTCTGGGAGCGAGCCTTGGGGTTCGAGCTGGTCCACACAGCCTTCTCCACCGTGTCCATCGCGACCCTGGTCGGCGTGGGCGCGGTGTTGTTGCTGGGGGGTCTGGGCCGCATGGTCGTCCGCCGGGAGGAACAAGTCCAGGAGGCCCAGGGCTTCGCGCAGCGGCTGCGAGCCGGTGTAGGGTCCGCGCTGGCCCACAGCGGCGGCAGCCTGGGGCGGCCTGGCGCTCTGGTCACCAACCTCGCCCTCGCCATGGGGGATGCGGGGCTCTTCCTGGCCTCCTACGCCATCCTGGTGAGAGCCATGGGGCTGTCGGTGCCCAGCCCTTGGACCGCGGCCGGCGTGGTCATGGCGCTCACGGCGGTGGCCTCCCTGGTGCTACCCCCGAGCCTGGGAGCGGGGACTGCCGCCGCATCGGTCTTCGGCCTGGGCTTGCTGGGCGTGGACGAACCTACGGCCATCGCCTTTGCCGCGCTGGTCTGGGCGGTGGGCAACCTGCCCGCGCTGATCCTGGGGCTGCCTCCATTGCTGGGGCGCCTGGGAACCCTGGCGGGGCTGCTCACGGGCGTGGCGGATGCGCCTCGGGAACCCGGCCCGCCCACAGGGTGAGCCTGGCGCCGCCGTGGGGAAACTCCAGGCGGGGCTGCATGGGGATGTTCAGCGCCTGCACCAGGCCTCGATCGGGACAGAGCAAGCCCAGGTCCCAGCCGCCGAAGCGGCCACGGAGGGCGCGGCCCAGGGCACCGTAGACGCCCGTGACGTTCGAGCCCAGGCGCTGGCCCCAGGGCGGATTGGTGAGCACCAGGCCCGGCCCCGGTGCGGGGGGCTCCAGCACGTCGATGCGCTGGTGCGCCCAGCCGATGGCACGGGCGACCCCGGCCTGGGCAGCGTTCTCTCGAGCCACGTCCAGCACGGCCTGGTCGGCGTCTGCGCCCATCAAGGCGGCCGGGGTGAGCCTGGCATGGGCCTTGGCCTCGCCCTGCAGCTTTCGCCAGAGCTTGGGCACATGGCAGGGCCAGTGCTCGAGGGCGAAGCTGCGGCCGGCCCCGGGGAGCCTGCCCGTGGCCATGCCCGCGGCCTCGATGAGCAGGGTTCCGCTGCCGCAGAAGGGGTCCACCAGGGGGAGGTTCTTCTGCCAACCCATGGCCAGCAGGGAGGCGGCCGCGAGGTTCTCCCGCAGGGGCGCCGCCCCTCCACGGCTTCGGTAGCCACGCTTCCACAGCGAGTCGCCCACCGGGTCCACCGAGGCCTCGACGTGGCTCTCTTCGATGCGCAGGTGAATGTGGACCGGGGCCTGGGTGCGCTGTCGGTGGCCGCCGGTGTGGTAGTTGACCCGGGGGCCGCGCACGGCGTCCCGGATGGCCAGCTCTGCCTTGCGCGCCACGGCGTCCTTGCGCTTGAGCCTGGAGCCTCGACTGCTCACGGTGATGCGCACGGCCTGGCCAGGGTGGACGAACAGTGACCACTGCAGCTTGCCCAGGCCCTGGGCCAGGCCCTCGAGGCTGACGGCGGTCGTCCGTCCCACACGAACGCGCAGATCGGTGGCGGTGCGGCAGCCCATGCACGCGCGGAAGAGCTCGAGGCTGCTCCCCATGCACGTGACCACTCCCGGGGTGGTGCGGGGTGTGGGCCAGCCGAGCTGCGTGAGCTCTCTGGCCACGACCTGCTCGAGCCCTGGAGGGCAGATGGCGGCGATCTCGCGCACGGGTAGCTGTTTGTGAGCTTGCATGACGCAGGGATATCCGGGGGGAGCGTGCTTGGCGCGTGACCTCTCGACCTCTTTCCGGCATACTTGCGGCATCGCCTGGAGCGTAGTCCGCCAGCAGGGCAGGAAAACCGGAGCACCCGAGCGCCCATGTCAATCCTCAGAGCCCTCGCTCTATTCCTGGTCCCCGTGTTCACTTCCCTCCCGGCCTACGGCATGGAGTGCCCGAACTGCGCCTTGGAGTTCCCGAGCAGCTGGAAGGCTCAGGAACAGCCGTGGGGGACTCGGGTCTGGGTCGAGGACCAGCAGGTGGACATCAAGGTCCAACCGGAAGAATCCCTCGAGCCCCTGGGGCCGGGCGATGTCGAAGACGAGCTGGTCTGGCTCGCCGCGGAGCTGGAGTCCGAGGGCCGGGTCATCACCCACGAGAACGGACGCATCGTGCGGACCGCCTCCCGCGAGCCCGCCGTGGTGCTCGACTTCGCCTGGTCCGACCCGCAGGGCGGAGAGGGCCGGGGGGTTCGCTTGGTCCGCCGCTGCGGTGTGCGCCTGATCATCGAGCAACGCGCCGACGAGATCCGCCTCGATGCGCTGCTCACGGCCAGCGATCGTGTGCGCTATACGCGCTCCGAGTGCGTCAGCCTCAACGCCGACGTCATCCCCCTCGAGGTGCTCGAGGGCATCGACAACGTTCAGCTGCCCGAGGTCACCAGGGTGGTGCCCAGGCCGGTTCCGGTCAGCGATCCCACGGCCACGGCCCCATCGGACCAGGCGGATCCCGCGGCTGGCGCCTCTGAACCGTCGGAAGGCTCCACGGACGCGTCGGAGTCCAGCGGCTCGCCCCTCACCACCCTGCTGCTCGTGCTAGGCCTCGTGCTGTTGATGGGCCTCGTCGTGCTCGTATTACGCGGCGGACGCAGCGATCCTCTCGAGGGCCTTCCGCCATTGGACCCGCCCCCCCGGGAGCGCGGAGATCCTCCAGCGCGCGGCGATGACCCGCCTGGGCGCGGTGATGACCCGCCCGCCCGCCACACCGACCCCGGCCCCGTCGGAGCCGGGCCCATGGGCGGCCTCGCCTCCCAGGAGCGCGTCCGCGCCGAGGCCGATCGGCCTCGTCCCTCCGAGGGCTTCGACCTCGAGCATCCGCCGGCCGACGACTTTGGCGATGAGGACACGGACGCCATCCTGCCCGCCGGCACCTACGGCCTGCGGGGAGCGGGTGGAGGCGATCGCTCCGAGCAGGTCTCCGTGGCCGAGTCTGACGAGCTCGATGCACGTCAGGACGCCAGCGAGCCCGCGCCCGAGATGGTGGTGCATGCCGTGCCTGCATCGGAGCCGCCCCGCTCCGTCCCCCGCAGCTCGAGTGTGGACTCCGACCGCATCTCGGTGCCGAGCCATGCGGTGGTCTCCTACCCCTCCGTGGTGCGGGGCCAGGCCCGCGGCATCGAGGTGGGCGATGCGCCCTCCTACGAGCACGACGACCTGGTGCGCGTCAGCCCCCTCGAGTCCGTGATCGCGTCTCTGGGCATCACCACCTGGCTGGACTTCACCGCTCCCGGCATCTCGGGCGTCAGCTATCTGCCATCCGGGATCGCCGAGCTGCTCGAGATCCAGAATGGCGGGCGCTTCGGCTACGGCTGGCTCTTGCTGCTTGGGCTGCGCCGCAAGAACATGGACCTGATGACCATCAATGGCGAGTCCAGGGTCAAGACCCGCTTTGGTGAGGGGTGGCTCGTGGGCGTGTTCGCCTTCGGCAACGCGCTGTGGGTCAACCCGGATCAGAGCTGGGAGATCCAGACCCTCGAGGGCGAGCGACACTTCGTGGGCGAGTCGGCCGAGGCTGCGCTGCGCAGGCTTGCCGAGGACACCGCCCTGCGCGATCTGGGCGCCCGCCATGAGCTGGTGGAGCGCTGCCGCTCCGCGGTGGGCGAGCTGCTCCCTGGCTGGGTCTATCGCTACCATGGCGAGTCCAACGACGGGGCAGGGCAGGGCTTCGAGCCCGTGGAGATCGTGCCCTACATGGAGCTGCTAGGCTAGGAATCCTCCAGGAGGAGCGCTGGGGGCCGTGGGCTTCGGCTCGGGTGCGGTGGCTGACGGATCCGCTTGCTGACGCTGGGCGCTGCGGGTGCTAGGTGGCGGGCTCGCACCCCGAGGTTTCGTCATGCCCTCCTGGAACTGCTTCGCCGAGCTTCTCGTCTGCCCGCCAGACACGGGCCTGTCCCTGGACATCAGCGCCATGGGAGCCGCCAGCATGCTGGAGCCTGCGCGCCTGGATGCGGCCCTGCAGGCCATGGCCGCGCTCGAGGCCGGCGCTGTGGCCAATGCCGATGAGCAGCGCCAGGTGGGCCACTACTGGCTGCGTGCGCCTGATCTGGCGCCCAGCGAGCACCAGCGCAAGGCCATCCTCGACGCCATCGACGCCTGCCAGGCCATGGCCGCCACCCTGCGTGCGCGCTTCGAGCCCCGCTATGTGCTCCACCTGGGAATCGGGGGCTCAGCGCTGGGGCCAGAGCTCCTGGCCGAGGCCCTGGCTCCCCTCCCGGGCCCAGGGCGCGTGGCGCTGCGGGACTACCATGTGCTGGACAACACCGATCCCGCCGGCTTCGACGCCCACCTGCAGGCGGTGGACCCGGCTCGGACCGTGGTGCTCGTGGTCAGCAAGTCCGGCGGTACCGTCGAGACCCGCAACGCCATGATCCGGGTTCGCCAGGCCTTCGACGCGGCAGGCGTCGCCTTCGCCCCACGGGCCGTCGCCATCACGGGCGAGGGCTCGCGGCTGTCCGTGCTCGCCCGCGAAGAGGGCTGGGCTGGTGAGCTTCCGCTCTGGGACTGGGTGGGTGGCCGCACCAGCGTCATGGGCCCAGTGGGCTTGCTGCCGGCGGCGTTGCTGGGCATAGACGCTGCGGCCCTGCTCGAGGGCGCGGCGGCCATGGACCGTGCGGGTCGCTCACCGGCGGCCGGGAATCCCGCGGTCCTGCTGGCGGCCAGCTGGCTCGCCGCCCAGGGTGATCGCGAGCGCGCCATGGTGGTGCTGCCCTACGCCGACCGCCTGCGCAGCCTGGCCCGCTACCTCCAGCAGCTGGTGATGGAGTCCCTGGGCAAGCGCCTGGATCGGCGGGGCAGGGAAGTTCGCCAGGGCCTGGTGGTCTATGGAAACAAGGGCTCCACCGACCAGCATGCCTTCGTGCAGCAGCTCCGTGATGGCCCCGACAGCCTGTTCTGCTGCTTCGTGGAGGTCCTGCAGGCCGGCGGTGCGGACCCGGTGCTCGAGGGTGGCTTCAGTGCTGGCGATGCCCTGGCCGGCTTCCTCGCCGGGACCCGCGAGGCCCTGAGCCAGGACGGCAAGGCCAGCCTCACCATCGCCCTGGACGCCCTGGATGCCCGCAGCCTGGGTGCCCTCATCGCCCTGTTCGAGAGGGCCGTGGGCATCTACGCCGAGCTGGTGGACGTCAACGCCTACCACCAGCCCGGGGTGGAGGCGGGCAAGAAGGCCGCGGGGCGGGTGCTGGAAGCCCAGCGGGACCTGGTGACCGCGCTGGGGGAGCACCCCCAGACCGTCTCCGAGCTCGCGTCTGCCGCTGGCGTGGACGACCTGGTGCTGGCGTGGTGGGTCCTGCGCCGCTTGGCAGCCAACCCTGGCCGAGGCGTGCTCCGCCTGCCGGGCGACCGTCCAGATCGGGATGGGTTCGCGCGGCAGGCCTAGCGGGCGCTACTCGGTGGTGCCGGTGGCGTTGCCCTGGCCCCAGGTGATGCGGAACTCGGCGCGGCGGTTCTTGGACCAGGCGACCTCGGTGGAGGTGTGGTCGACCGGGCGCTCTTCGCCGTAGGAGATGGTGTTCAGGCGAGTGGGGGAGACGCCGCCCGCGACCATGTACTTCTTGACCGACTCGGCCCGCTTCTGGCCCAGGGAGAGGTTGTAGTCCGTGGTGCCGCGCTCGTCGGCGTGGCCCTGGATCTCGACCTTGAGGTCGTTGTTCGAGGTCATGATGCCGACGTTGTCGGAGAGAGCCTGCTGCGCGGAGCTGGTGAGGGTGGCGGCGTCGAACTCGAAGAAGACCTTGGAGAAGTTGGCGGCCATCCGCATGACATCGTCGGGGACCTGCGCCTTGGCCGCTGGGGCCTGGATGGGTGCGACGGGGCCATCGGAGATGGCGACGGACTCTGGCGGTGCCTTCTTGCAGCCAAAGACGACCAGCGCCATTAGGATCATCAGCGCCGTGGAGATGAGGGACTTCATCGGGTTTGCTCCAGGGGGGTGGGGCTTGGGGGGATGTGTGTGGGGTGTCCGGAGGATAACACGATGGGCCCGCTGCCGAAACGGCGGGTAAGGAAGGATCATGGACCCCTCCCGAGCAGCAACACCCGCGCAGGCCCTCGCCATCCACGGCGGGTTTCCCGACCTCCCGTGCCGCCTGGTCGAGCCCGGCGGCCTGATCAACACCACCTGGTTCGTGGGCGAGCCGCCGCGCTTCGTGCTGCAGCAGGTCAACGCCATCTTTCCCGTCGGCATCCACCGGAGGATCCAGCAGGTCACCGGCCACCTGGTGAGCAAGGGCCTGGTGGCGCCGCGGATCGTGCCCGCTCTCGATGGCTGTCTGGTGACCCCCGGGCCGGACGGCACCTGCTGGCGGCTGATGGACTTCATCCCCGGCGTCACCCTGGACGCCGTGGACAGCCCTGCGCGCGCCCGTGACGCCGCGGCGCTGGTGGGGCGCTTCCACTGCGCGCTGCTGGACTTCCCTCAGGATCTCACACCCCTGCGCCCGGACCCCCACGACACCCTCCGCCACATGGCCGCGCTGGGAAGCGCCATGGCCGAGTGCGGCGGGCACCGCCTGTGCGCGGGCGTGCGCTCCCTCGGTGCGGAGGTGCTCGGCGGCTGGGAGCGCTGGCAGCAGCGCTGCGGCGTGGGGCAGCTCCCCATCCGGCCGGCCCACGGGGACCTCAAGATCTCGAACCTGCGCTTCGACGCCGAGGGTCGGGCTCTGTGCCTCATCGATCTGGACACCCTCTCCTCCATGCCCCTGGCCCTCGAGCTCGGGGACGCCATGCGCTCGTGGTGCAACCGCAGCGGCGAGGACGGCGAAACGGCGGAGGTGGACCTGGCGATCTTCGAGGCCGCCCTCGAGGGCTATCGGTCCACCGCGGCCTTCGCGTCGCCCGATGAGCTCGCCAGCATCGCCCCAGGAACCTGGCGCATCTGCCTCGAGCTGGCGGCGCGCTTCGGTGCGGACGCCTACCGCGAGGCCTACTTCGGCTGGGACCCGTCCGTCGCGCCTGGGCGGGGCGAGCACAACCTGATCAGAGCCCGCGGTCAGCTCGCCCTGGCCCGCGCCGTGGAGCGGCGGTTGCCCCAGCTGGAGGCGCTGGCGGCGCGCTCGGGCTGACGGCATCCGTGCGGGCTCATGCCCCGCTGTCCTGGTGTGGCTACATTGGGTCCTTCCCCCAGGCCCGCCTCGCGGGTGGCAGGAGCGCGCGTGCAGTCCATCATCACCGACATCCCCCCCCTGGTGGATCGGGGCGCCGCGCAGCAGCCAGGCTGCGGCTACTTCGAGCGCTTCGACATCCACGCCGGGGTGCTGCGCAAGGTGCTGGCCGCGGCCCTGTCCCGTGGCGGCCAAGACGCCGATCTGTTCTTCGAGCATGCCACCTCCACCATGGTGGCGCTGACCGACGGCGCCGTGAACCGGGCCTCCACCGGGGTGGAGCTGGGGATGGGCGTGCGCGTCGTGGTGGGTGACCAGGTCGGCTACGCCTACACCGAAGACCTCTCCATCGAGGCCCTGCTCAGCGCGGCCCGCACCGCGGCCGAGATCGCCTCGGGCGGTCAGGCGCGCCAGCCCGCGGACCTCACGCCTCGTCACTACGCCGATCTGTACCCGTCCCAGCGTCGCTGGGACGCGGTCGGCATCCAGGAGCGCGCCGCGCTGGTGCGAGCCTGGGAAGCTCAGGCCTTCGCTCAGGACCCGCGCATCCAGAAGGTCCAGGCCTACCTGATGGACGGCGAGCGGGTCATCCTGGTGGCGCGGCCCGATGGACGCCTGGTTCAGGATCACCAGCCGATGACCCTGGGCTGGGTCTCCTGCACCGCAGAGCAGGGCGACCGCAAGGAGAGCGCCGGCTACAACATCGCGGCCCGGCGCGGCATGGAGCAGTACGACGGCGCGGTGGTGGGGGACCGGCTGGTGGAGCAAGCGGTGGAGCGCACCCTCTTCCTGCTGGACGCCGGCTCGCCCCCCGCCGGTGAGATGCCTGTGGTCTTGGCGCCAGGGGCCAGCGGCATCCTGCTGCACGAGGCGGTGGGCCACGGCCTCGAGGCCGACTTCTGCCGCAAGGGGGTCAGCATCTACGGCGGCCGCCTCAACCAGCGTGTGGCCAGCGAACAGGTGACCATCGTGGACGACGGCACCATGCCCGGCGCGCGAGGCTCCATCAACACCGACGACGAGGGCAACGCCCCCCAGCGCACGGTGCTGGTGGACAAGGGCAAGCTCTGCGGCTTCATCCACGACGAGATCTCCGCCCGTCACTTCGGCGTCGACCCCACGGGCTCGGGCAGGCGAGAGAGCTTCCGGCAGCCGCCCCTGCCGCGTATGCGGGTCACCTTCATGGAGAACGGGCCCCACCCTGCCGAAGAGATCATCGCCTCGGTCAAGAAGGGCATCTACTGCGAGACCTTCGCCAACGGGCAGGTGCAGATCGGTGCTGGGGACTTCGCCTTCTACATGCGTCACGGCTGGCTCATCGAGGACGGCAAGCTCACCCGGCCCATCAAGGACGCCAACATCATCGGCAATGGGCCTCAGGCCCTGGAGAGCGTCACCATGGTCGGCAACGATCTGAAGCTCGACGAGGGCGGCTGGACCTGCGGCAAGGACGGCCAGGGTGTGCCGGTGGGGCAGGGCTTGCCCACGGCCTTGGTCTCCTCACTGGTGGTAGGAGGTGTGGGATGATGCGCCACGACGATCTGCTCGACATCGCGCGCCGGGCGGTGGCCCAGGCCCGCGCTGCGGGCGCCCAGGAAGCCGTCGCGTCCGCGTCCCGAGGGGTCGCGGTGGAGCTCTCCCAGCGCGAGGGCCTGCTCGAGCAGGCCACCGAGTCCCGTTCGTCCAGCCTGGGCATCCGCTTGCTGGTGGACGATCGCTACTCCAGCCACGGCACCTCGGATCTCCGGCTCGATGCCGTCGAGGTCTTCATCCAGCGCGCCGTGGCGGCCACCCGCCTGCTCGAGCCCGATCCCGACCGCGCCCTGCCTGCCGCTGAAGCCTGCGGGGTGGCCGAGGGGGTGGATCTCGACAGCTACAGCGAGGACCAGGAAGGCCTCAGCACCGGCCAGCGTCGGCAGCAGGTGGCCGATCTCGAGGCGGCCTTGATGGCCCGCAGCGACCGGGGTGCCCTGCGCTCCACCACGGCCTACACCGGCGACTCCCGCAGCGCGGCGGTGGTGGTGTACTCGAACGGCTTCGAGGGCATCAACCGCGCCACCAGCTTCGGCTATGGCGCCACCATCACCCTCGAGGACGCGGACGGTAAGCTCCCGGAAGCCTCCACGGGCTACTCGGCCAGCCACGATCCGGACCTCCCCGGGCTGGCCTTCGTGGCCGACGAGGCCTGGGAGCGCGCCCTGCGGCGCATCGGCGGCGGGCCGGTGCCCTCCGGGCGCTACCCCATGCTCCTCGAGAACCGCGCAGTGGGCAAGGTCCTGGGGATCCTGCTCGGGCCCATGGGTGGCTCTGCGCTGCACTACGGTCGCTCCTGCCTGGACGGCAAGCTCGGTCAGCGGGTGGCCGCCCGCGGCTTCGATCTGCTGGACGAGCCTCACATCGTCCGGGGTGCCGGCTCGCGCCTGTTCGACGGCGACGGCTTCCCCACCCGCCCCAGGGCGCTGGTGCGCGGGGGCGAGCTGCAGTGCTTCCTGATGAACCAGTACTACGCGCGCAAGCTCGGCAGGGACCCCACCACCGGCTCCACGTCCAACCTGGTGATCCCCCCCGGTGCCCGCAGCCCCCAGGCCATCGCAGCGGATCTGCCTCGCGCCATCCGGGTGGAGTCCTTCCTGGGAGGCAACGCCAACAGCACCACCGGCGACTTCTCCTTCGGCATCCGGGGCACCCTGCTCGAGCACGGGCAGGCCACGCGCTCCGTCAGCGAGATGAACATCGCCGGCAACCTCTTCGAGCTGTACGAGCGCTTCGCCGAGGCCGCCGACGATGTGCGTCGCTATGGAACCTCCCGCGTGCCCTCGGTGTTGTTCGACGACATCCAGTTCAGCGGGATGTAGGCATCCGGAGGTTCGATGGCGGCCAGCGTCCGAGCTGCTGCAGCAGGCTTCGCCCTGGGGGTGGCGTGTTGCCTGGGGCTGCGCCCGGCTGCCACCTGGGCCCAGCAGCCCGAGCCGGCGGTCGACGCCACCGCCACCACCGAGCAGGGTGAGCCTGCCGTCCCGCAGGCCCAGGCTTCATCCGCCGAGGAAGAGGAGCAGGCCGATCTCGAGGATGACGCGAACGAGGTCATCTACGTGGACGAGCAGGCCGTCATCCGCGCCAGGCAAGAGGTGGGCCTGGCCCTGCGCGACCTGGGATACCAGCGCAAGCGGGAGCGGAACGGCAGGGAGATCTACGTCAACGAGGTCCCCTGGAAGCCACAGGTCTTGGTGGACGATGACGGCTGGATGGTGGTGCGGCGCGCCCCCCCCACCTTCAGCAAGCCGGATCTGCCGGGCATCTGGAGGGGGCCCCTGGGCTACCTGGTCTGCGTGGCCAACCCCACCGCCTGCGTGCACATCGGGGGCTGGGTCATCGCCGAGCGCAAGCTCGCCTGGCACAAAGAAGCTGTGGTCAGCCACACCGTGCCCACCATGGATCGCTACGAGGATGCGCTGGTGGTCCGCGCCTTCAACCAGCGCACGGGCGAGGACGTCCCTGATGCCCTGTCCTCCCTTTGGGAACAGGGGGTGCCCCTCGAGGGCCAGGATCTGCTCGCCAGCCATGCCGAGCGCCGTGCTGCGCTGCTCGCGTTCTGGGCCAGCCGCACCTGCAACGACTGGGGCGACGCCGTGCGGCAGGTGGTGCAGGACTTCATGCAGTACGAGGTCCAGGACAGCGAGCACCCCTTCACCGCTGCCGAGATCGCGCAGGCCAATCGCCAACGAAGTTGCCAGGAGCCGCTGAACATCGATGGACTCGAAGACTGAAGCGACAGCTCTCTCCCGGGCCTGGGCCATGCCCGCCCTGCTCCCCGTGTTGCTCCTGTCGGCGCTGGTGGCCGGCTACCTAGGCTGGGTGCACATGGCGCTCACCCACGGGGCCGGCGCCTTCGAGAGCGCCTGCAACCTGGGCGGTGCGTTCGACTGCGACAAGGTCAACACCAGCCGCTGGTCCGAGCTGTTGGGGCTGCCCATCAGCCTCTGGGCCGTGCCCCTGTACCTGGGCATGGCCTGGCTGGCCGTCGTCGGCCGCCGGGACGACCCCCGGGGCGCACGCGCGCGGGGGGCGCTGGTGCTCGTGGCTGGCTGGAACGTCCTGGTCAGCCTGGTCCTGGCGTACATCTCCCTGTTCGTGCTCGCCTATGTCTGCCTGTTCTGCGTGGCGCTGTATGTGCTGCACTTTCTGGCCCTCGGCCTGGTGCTGCTGCCCCCTGGCGGGCGCCGTCCCGCCCTGCCTGCGCTCCGTGACCTGGCCGTTGCCGCCGCGGTCGCACTCGTCAGCCTGGTCTTGCTCTTCCCGCTCAACATCTTCCTCTCCCAGGGGCTGGACGCTGCGGTGATCCAGGAGATCGAGGCGCCAGCTCAGCCCGACCAGGCCGATGCAGCACCTCAGGAGCGCAGCGGCCGCAAGGTCCAGCTCCCGGCCGTGGTCCTCGACATCACGCCCCTGGCCCACGCGCCCGTACGGGGCCCCGGCGACGCCCTGGTCTCGGTGGTGGTGGTCTCGGACTTCCAGTGCAGCTACTGCCGCAGGCTCCAGGGCACCCTGGCCAGCCTCGAGGAGCGCTACCGCGACAGGGTGCGCTGGGCCTTCGTGCACTACCCGCTGGACGCCAGCTGCAACGCACACCTCAGCCGGGACATGCACCCCAGGGGCTGCGCGGCCGCCGTGGCCGCCCAGTGCGCCCAGCACCAGGGCCTGTTCTGGGAGTACCACGACCAGCTCTTCCTCAACCAGCGCCACCTGGACGACCAGGATCTGCGCGTCTATGCCCAGCGTGTCGGCCTGGACATCGCGGCCTTCGATGCCTGCGTGGGGGGGGAGGAAGCGGCGCATGAAGTGCTGCAGGACATCGAGCTGGCCCACGCCCTGGGCATCGAGGGCACCCCCCGCACCTTCGTCAACGGCAGGCAGCTCGAGGGTGCCCTGCCCGAGCGCGTCTTGGACGCCGCCATCCGTGTGGCCCTGGGGGACGCTCTGGCCGAGGCCGACGGCAGCGTGGTCACCCTCGAGACTGAGCTGGAGGTGCAGGCGCTGGCCCCCGGGCCCATGGCCATGGTGCAGCACCAGGGCCCCGACGGGGCGTTCTGGATCGATGCGGTGGAGAGCTCCCTGAGCCAGGCCGGCGTGGCCCTGGCCCTGGCGGGCACCCAGCCCGCCAACGCCAGCTGGGATCAGGCTGGCGCCGCGTGCGCCGCGGCGGGCAAGCGGCTGTGCAGCGCGGCGGAGTGGCTCACGGCCTGCAGGGGGCAGATCGCGACGGATGACGACGGCGACGGCGCCTTCCACGACGACTATGTCGAGGGCCAGCCCTACCCATACGGCGCCGCGTACGAGGCGCGCCGCTGCAATGACCACCTGGGTCGGGAGGTCGGGCGCGCCCGGCCTGCGGGGGCGCACAGCGCCTGCGTGACCCCCTCCGGTGTCTACGATCTCGGGGGCAACCTGAGCGAGTGGGTGGGCGCCGAGCCCGCTGACGCCCTGCTGCTGGGCGGGGCCTTCTTCGAGGCCGACAAGGCGTCGTGCCTCCAGGCATTCGACGTCTTCGGGCCGGGCTTCCGCAACCAGCACACCGGCTTCCGCTGCTGTGCCGATCAGCCGCCCCCCGCGGCTGCGGCCTCCGAGCCGGTGACGGTGGTGGCCGAGCCCCTCGCCATCGGCGACCCCTTCCCCGTGCTGGCGGGCAAGAGCCCCGTCGGGCGGGACGTGGACAGCTCCGAGCTGGTCGGCAAGCCCGCCCTGGTGAGCATCTGGGCTTCGTGGTGTCGGCCATGCCAGGCCCAGATCGAGGTCCTGAAGGATCTGCACCAGGGCTACGGTCCGGACCGCCTCGGCCTGCTGGTCATGGGCGTGGACCGGGACCCCGCCAAGGGAAAGACCCTGCGAGCCAAGGGCCTGGACTTCACCTTCCTCCAGGACAACGACGCCCGTGTGCTCGCCGTGATGGGTGCCCTGGCCATGCCCACCACGGTGCTGGTGGGCTCGGATGGTCGAGTCGTGGCCACCTGGAACGGCTGGACGCCCGAGCGCGCGCAGGAGGTCAGGGACCAGCTCGCCGCGCTGCTCGGCCCGCCCGCAGCCTTCGATCCCGTGGCTGCGCCCCGGTAGCGGCTATAGGGACTACGCCGCCTGCTTGTAGTGGCCAGCCGCCAGGCGGTTCTCGTACTCGAGGCGGTGCAGCTCGAAGGCCGATGCCAAGCCCGCCCGGCGCAGCAGCATCATGCCGATGCGGTCGGCGAGCTTCTCGTTCTCGCTCCGGCACAGGATGTGGGCCAGCTCGTGGGCCAGGATCACCATCAGGTGGTCCTCGGTGAACCAGTCCAGCTCCAGCAGGCGCTTGTCTACGACGATGAAGGGCTCATCGACGCTCTCGCCGAACACCGCGAAGGCGTGGGAGTGGTCGAGGCGGGTGGGGCCGAGCTCTGTGGGATCGACGAAGACCACCATGACCTTGGGGTCGAGGGGACAGGGCATCATGGTCCACCTCCTGTTTTCCGTTGCCTGACTCTCTGTCTTCAGCGTGGACGGCTCGCGCCTTCACGTCTTCGGACCCCTCGTCGAAACTCGAAGCGGCTCTCTGGAACGCTACGCCAGAACGCACGCCAGCACGGGCTCATGGACGAAGGTCCTGAGTTGTCTCGCCGCGTCAGCGTCGGTTGCGCCCCGAGAGCCCCCCCCGGGGGCGTGGCCCGCTACATGCCGCGCAGGGCGGTGCGCAGGCGCTCGAGGCCGGCGATGACCTTGGCGGGCTCGGCGGCGCCCACCGAGATGCGGAACCAGCCCGTGTCGCCCTCGAGGCCGAAGGCCTGGAAGGGGACCACCGCCAGCCCCGCTTCGTGCAGCAGGAAGAGCCGGATGTCGTCGTTGGTGTCGAGCTTCTGGCCGCTGGCCGTGCGCCGACCGTGCAGGTCGAAGCGCACGCTGAGGTAGATGCCCCCCTCGGGCCGGATGAGATCGACGGGCAGGCCTTCGTCGCGCATTCCCTCGATGGTCTCCACCAGTAGGCCCAGGCGGGAGCGCACCCCAGCGTTCATCACGGCGCGGTCCGCGGCGACCTGCTCGGGCTGGGCCAGGTACCAGGCGGCGGCGCGCTGCTCGGGCCTCGGGGCGAAGCCGCCCATGTGGCCGATCACGGACTTGAAGGCGCCCTGCAGGTGGGGGGGGACGACGGCCCAGCCCACGCGCAGGCCGGTGGCGGCGAGGGACTTGGAGATGGCGTCCAGGTAGACCGTGTAGGGGGCCAGCTCGGGCACCAGAGCCAGGGGGTGGCTGTGGGCGACGCCGGGGCCGGTGAGGGTCCAGTAGACCTGATCGTACATGAGCATGCACGGCGGCCGGCCGTCGCGCTCCCGGCGCTTGTTCTCCGCGAGCAGGGCCTGGCAGACGGGCTCGAGCTCCTCGGCCCGGTAGGCGGTGCCCGTGGGGTTGAGGGGGGAGTTGAGCGCCAGGATGCGCGCCTGGGGCAGCACGCGCTCCACCTGCTCGACCGTGGGCAGGAAGCGGGCCTCGGGCCGCCCCACCATGACCAGGCCGCGGCACTGGAACAGGTAGTCGTAGTACTGGGTGTTCCAGGAAGGCACGCCGTAGGCGAAGCCGTCGCCGGGCTTCAGGAAGGCCAGGTAGGTCGCCCACATCAGGGGGCGCGCACCGGCGCCCACCACCACGGACTCGGGCCCGAAGTCGATGCCCAGTTCGCGCTGGTATTGGTCAGCGATGGCCTTCTTGAGCTCGGGGATGCCGTCGCTGGGGGTGTAGTTGGTCTGGCCGGCCTGGGCCTCGCGCACCATGCGCTCCATGAAGGCCTTGGGGACGGGGAACTGCGCGGGCACGAAGTCGCCGATGGTGAGGTTGCAGACCTCGACACCCTGGGCTTGCAGCGCCCACACCTGGGAGGCCACCGCGCGGATCTGGGAGTCTTCCATGCCCTGGGCCAAGGGGCTGAGGCTGCGCTCGGTGAGGGCGGCGGCCTGCTCTGGGGCGGGGAGGAAGCTGGCGGGGGAACGGGTCATCGGATCCTCCAGGGAGGGGAGCGAAGGGGTGAGGGTGCTCTAGCCTTCGGCGCGCTCAGTGGCGGCATGACCACCGACAGGGTTCGCCACCTTCCCGGTGGAACCAAGGCCGCTCGAGGCGCCGCGTTCGGAGTTAGCTGGAGCCCAGGGAGTCCAGCATGACCCACACCGAAGCGCTGGTGGTCGGAGAGCACGGCCCGCTCGTCTTTCTCCACAAGCCGGCCGGGCTGCCTGTGTTTCCCCTGCACGCACGGCCATCGGAGCCCAGCTTGCTGGCGCGCTGGCTCGGCGCTCGCCCGTGCCAGGCTGCGATGGCCTGGCCCCGGGGATTCGAGGGGGGCATCGCCCACCGCCTGGACAACTCCAGCTCTGGGCTGGTGGTGGCATGCACCAGCCTGGATGCCCTGGCCGCGCTTCGGGCCCAGTTCGAGGCCGGGGCGCTGCGCAAGGTCTACCGGCTGGTCACCAGCAAGGACGTGCCCTGGGACGCCCACAGCCTTGATCTCCCCATCGCCCACGATCGCCGTCGGCGCTCACGGATGGTGGTACAGCGGGGCGGGAGCACACCCCACCGCGGCCGGTGGTACCCCGCGAACACGGCCTTCGAGCGTCTGGGGCAGGGCCGCTGGACCGCCGTGATCCGCACGGGCGTCACCCACCAGATCCGGGTCCATGCGGCCTTCGTCGGCCTGGCCCTGGCCGGCGATGGGCTCTACGGCGGCGGTCCGCTGCCCGCGGGGATCGCGGCTCCGCCTGGCGCCGACTTCATGCTCCACCACCAGCACATCAGCGGCCCCGGCTGGGCGAGCCCCGAGCTCGAGCAGCCGCTGTGGTGGGGCAAGGGCTTGGTCTAGGACCTGGGCTCGGGCTCGGGCTCGGGGTCGTAGCTGACCTCGAGGATCTCCACGCTGCGCCTGCCGCTTGGGGCGTGGATCCAGGCCTCGTCACCCTCGGACTTGCCCACCAACGCCTTGCCGATGGGCGACTGGTAGCTGATGCGGCCAGCCCTGACGTCCGCCTCGTCCACCCCCACCAGCACGTAGGTGGCCTCCAGGCCATCCTCGTCCGCGACCCGAACCCGGGCGCCGAAGCGCGCCTTGGCGCCCGCCAGATCCAGGGGGCGGACCACCTCGACGGACTCGATGCGGATGCGCAGGTAGCGCATGCGGCGGTCGATCTCCCGCAAGCGCTTCTTGCCGTAGATGTACTCGGCGTTCTCGGAGCGGTCCCCGAGGGAGGCGGCGTAGGCGACCTCGGCCGTGATGCGCGGCCGCTCCTCGCGGTACAGCCAGTCGTATTCGTCGGTGAGCTTGCGGTAGCCCTCGGCGGAGATGTAGTCAGGCATGATCGACGTGGTCCGAGCGGCGCTTGGTGGCGATCAGGCCGCAGCTGAGGATGAGGAGCCAGGCTGGCCGGGGGAGCTGCCCCGGTGCGCTGGCGCAGTTGCAGCCGCTGTGGATGCCGGGCTCCCAGGGGTCGCGGGGGGGACCGTCCAGCTCGCTGTCGGTGCAGAACTCGTCCACGTCGTCGTCGCAGTCGTTGTCCAGGCCGTCGCAGATCTCGTCGGCGCCGGGGTAGACCTCGGCGTGCTCATCGTCGCAGTCCCCGCCGCCTGCCGCGGGGGCGGCGTGGCCGTCGCCGTCAACGTCGTACAGGTCCACGCCGTCGCAGTCCTGGTCGATGCCGTCATCGGCTCGCTCGGGGCTGGTGGGGGAGATGGAGATGTCGCCGTCGTCGCAGTCCAGCTCGCCCACGGTGACGCCGTCGTGGTCGCCATCCCAGGCCAGGCCGTCGTCATCGGTCACGCCGTCGCAGTCTCCGTCGACGCCGTCGAGCCCGTCGAATGCCTCGGGGTGTACGCCGGGGCGTGAGTCGTCACAGTCTCCAGCGCCGATGGTCCAGCCATCGCCGTCGCCGTCGAGGGTCGCGACCCCGTCGGCCACGCCGTCACAGTCGTGGTCGATGCCGTCCTCGCCCTGCTCGGGCAGGCCGGGGGCGCGGCTGGCGTCGTGGTCGTCGCAGTCGCCGTCGAGCTCGCTGGCGCCGTCGCCGTCGTCGTCGACGTACCAGGCACCCTCGTCGATGCTGCCGTCGCAGTCGTTGTCCGCGCCGTCGAACAGCTCGGGGGCGCCGGGGTAGGTGGCCAGGTTGTGGTCCTCGCAGTCTCCGTCGAGATCCGTGTAGCCGTCGCCATCGAGATCCTCGCCTTGGGGCTCGAGGCCGGTGTCGTCCTGGGGGTCCTGCTCGTCGATGTCGCCGTCGCAGTCGTTGTCCACACCGTCCGGGATCTCGAGGGCGTACAGGTTGGCGCTGGGGTCCTGGTCGTCGCAGTCGAAGTGGATGGGGGAGCCGTCACCGTCCGCGTCGGTCCAGACGCCGTGGGTGCCCCCGAAGGGCCCGATGTCCGCCGCGCTGTGGTCGGGATCCACACCGCTGCCGGAGTCGATCATGGGGGACTCGGTCGCGGGGCGCAGATCCACCAGGGGCGGGCGCTGTCCTGATCGCCACGCCATGAGGTCAGGGGGCGGGTACAGGTTGTCGTGCAGGCCGATGGCGGGGCAGTCCCGGCTCTTGTAGGCGTCGTTGAGCAGCGAGTAGCCGAGATCGACCACGAAGCCCTGGCAGTCGGCCGAGACGGGGTTGGAGACGATCAGGGCGTTGGTCACCGTGTGCCCGGACTCCGCCAGCAGGCCAGCGAGGGAGCCGTCCAGCGAGCCGACGTGGAGTAGCTCCGCCGGGGCCGAGACCTGGAAGCCAGCGGTGGCGCCGATGGACACGAGGTTGTCGTAGGCCCCCGCGGTCGCGATGGAGAAGCCCACACCAGCCGGGTCCACCGCCAGGCAGCGCCGCGCGCTGGGCGTGCCCCCGGAGAACGAGAAGGCGTCCGTGCCGGCGTCGTAGACCGCCACCTCGGTGATGGTGGGGCTGGCCCCGATCACCGACACGCCCTGTGAGCCTGGCGCCACGACCGCGCTCTGCTCGAGGACGGCGTTGTCGCCTTGCACCAGGAAGCCCACCTCGGCGGCGTTGGCGACGATCACGCCGCGCACCGTGCCGCTGGTGATGGAGATGACCCTGCTGGTGGCGCCGCTGCCGTCGATGGTGACGCTACCCAGGCCCTGCTCGGCCTGGACGGTGGCGCCGCTGCCGAGCCAGAAGGACTCCGTGTAGGAGCCGGGCTGCACGGTGATGGTGTCATAGTAGCCGGCCACCGCCACCGCCTCGCCGATGGTGGCGTAGTCGCCTGTGGCGCCGACGGTGATCTCGGCGGCCATCGAGGCCGGGACTATGAGCAACAGCGAGGGGACCATGAACCAGGGTGCTCCGTCGGCCTTATATCCGACCTAGAACTTGGCGGTGTGCTCGATGTCGGTCGCGGTGTCGCCCTCGGCGCCCGCCTGCCGCGCCCGACGCCGCCACGGGATGGGAAGCGCGCCGCTGAGCTGGGGCAGGGAGTGGCCGTTCTGGTGGGCGAAGCGCACTATGAGGTACAGCGCGGTGTACAGGGAGAGGAACTCCCAGAAGGGCTTCTCCTTGAACTCGAACTCCACAAAGGACCACGACAGGTAGCCCACCATGGAGGCCGGCATGGTCCAGGCGAAGATCTCGAGGGCCGAGCCCTTCGTCCAGCGAGCGAGGTCCCTGACCATGCGCCCCACGGTGGTGAGCAGCCAGCCGAACAACGCCAGCCCGATGACCCCGTAGTGGCACAGCAACCCCCAGAAGATGCCGTGGGGGTAGTTGTAGTCCGAGTTGTAGATGAACCAGTTGTACTTCTCGAGCACGGACATGTAGCCGCCGGCGCCCGCCCCGCGGCCGTAGGTGTCCAGGAACACCTCGACGCAGACCGCCCAGTTCTGGGCCCGGTAGGTGCTCCAGGTGTGGCCTACGTTGGTCCAGATGCGGTTGACAGCCTGGCTGGTGGAGCCCCAGTCCAGGGTGGTGCCCAGGGCGAAGATCACGAAGACGATCGCCAAGAAACGCAGGAACCACTTGCGGAACATGGGCAGCGCCATGGCGGCCAGCCCTCCGCCGATCATGATGCTGTAGATGGCACCCCGGGAGCCGGAGCGCAGCATGTTCACGAAGACGAACAGCCCCGCAGCCAGGAACAGCCAGCGCAGCAGCGCGCGCTTCTGGACCAGGGCCAGCCCCAGGCAGGTGTGCACGATGAACATCAGGTTCATGGCGTACCAGTTGGGCTGCTGCCCAAGGCCGGTCTCCCGCCCGCCGCCCGCGGCCGCCTGCCAGGGGCCGGTGTCGCTCACGCCCATGGCTTCGGCGCCCAGGGAGTACAGCCCGATGAGCACGCAGGCCAGAATCCAGGCGTAGATCAGCAACATGAAGTGGTTGATCGTGCGCACGAAGCTCATGATCAGCACCGCGTTGGCCAGCACCACCATGAGGCTGATGATCTCGGAGATGCCGTCTCCGCGGTCCATGGACCAGGCCAAGGTGATCACCTGGAAGCCCATGAAGGTCAGCAGGGGAGTGAGCCATGGCCACGAGATCAGCAGCTTCACCTTCTGCCGTACCACGTAGATGACCATGGCCACCAAGGCCATGAGCAGGAAGAGCTCGAAGCTGCCGATGGCGGTGCGCCCGATGCGGATGAAGGCCATGGACGAGGTGTCCATCAGCCGGGCCATGATCAACAGGCCGACGCCCAGCACCGGCCGGTCGAGCACCAGGGCGACCACGGCCACCCCGACGATGGCGCCCGCGGCCAGGCGCCAGTCGAAGGCCAGCAGCCCCGCGAGCCCCAGCTGCGCCAGGCCGATGAACACGATCACCCACAGCTTGCTCGGCCCCTCTCCGGGCAGCAGGCGTTGGATGCGTGTGAGGATGGAGGTGATGATCGAGGACCGTCGAGGGTGTGGGCTGGCGGAGGTTATCCGGCGCCCCTTCCCGCGGCCAAGGGCGCGCTCGCAGGGGGGCGGTCCGTTACAGGAGTGCCGCCTCTGGGAGTCCCCATGGTCGTGAACCTCACCCTGTTCCTGGTCGCCCTGATCCTGGGCCTGATCGCGGCGGTGCTCGGGCGGCCCAAGCCCCCGGCTCTCGATGCGGGCAGGCTCTTCTCCGTGTGCCAGTCGGCCTTGCTCTGGGGTCAGGCCGAAGAAGGCGATGACGCGGTCGCCGTGTGGACCGAGCGCGTGACGGCCGCCCTGCTCTACAACCCGGCTGGCCGGCAGGGCTGGGCAAAGCTCGACGATCCCGCCGGCTACGAGATCCCGGTGCCCTCTCATCCCAGCGAGCGCGCCTTGGTCGAGGCGCTGCGCGGGCTCGAGCCCGGTTCGGCGCGCTTCGAGCGGTTCTTCGCCGACGACAGCGCCAGGTCGGCGCTGCTGGACGACCCTCACGCGCTGGGAGACGACTACGATCCAGGGCGCTGGCTCGGGCACGGCTGCGACTGGGAAGCCCTGGCGCGCTGGGCCGAGCCGGTCCAGGCTGCCATCGGGCGGCGCTTCGAACACCACCACCTGGTGGTGATGGCCGCGCAGGACGCCCTGGAGGCGGCGGGTGCCCTCCGTGGTGCCCTCGCCGCTCACGCCTCCTCGGTGCTGTTGTCCACCCAGGGCTGCGAGCCCAGCCCATCCCAGGGCGAGGCCCTCGCGGTCCGGCTGCGCGAGCTGGTGAAGACCCCCGCCGATCGCCTGGTGTTGCTGGTCCTGGGCGATGCCGGCCCCCTCGCCCTCGAGGCCCTGCGCTGCGACCCTGTGCTGCGCGACCGCGTGGTGGCGGTCCTGCTCGACGGCTGCCCCATGGGCGGAGTCGTGCGCGATCCTCCGGCGGGGCTGGCTGTGGAAGAGCGCGCGGCCTGGCTCGGTGAGCACTTCACCCAGAGCGCTCTGGACACCGAGATCCGGCGCAGCACGCCCTACTGCGTGCTGGCGCGCCTGGAACCTGGCGCGATCCCTCCGGGGGACGGTCGCACGCCCTGGGGCCACCAGCGTGTCGAAGAGCCCCCCACGCCTGCCAGCGGACGCCGCCCCATCGCCGTGGTGGAGCTGGGCGCCGCGCCGGCCGACCGCGGCCTCCTCGATCCCGGGGTCTTCGCCCGCGGCCTGCTGCTGGTGCTGGCCTTCCTGCTGGGCGACGGCGCGCCTCGGGCCTGATCTTCTGCGCAGGGCGGGCTCGAGCTGTGGCGTGCTCCACTCGGTGCCGCGCTCGTGGTATCCTTCGACCCACCCGAACGGAGGAACCCATGGCCTACACGCACCCCACGACGCTGCTGCTGACAGCTTGCCTGCTGCTCGCTGGCGGCTGTGGTGACAAGGACGACACCGACCCCAAGGACGACACCGGGACCCCGGACCAGACGGCCGCCCACGCCGTGATCGCCATCGTCTCGCCGGGGCCTGGCGAGACCTTCGCGCAGGGTGACGCGGTGAGCCTCGAGGTCTCCATCACCAACGAAGAGACGGGCGACGCCATCGTGCCCGACGCGGTGGAGTGGAGTGCTCAGGGCTGGACCTACGACCAGGCTGCGGGAAGCGTCACCGATCTGCCCTTGGGCAGCTACGCCCTCGAGGTGACCGTCACCATCGGCAGCCGAGACCTGACCGACTCCGTCTCGGTCACGGTCGAAGAGCTCTACGACCCGCTCACCTACCGCGGCGACCTTCGCTCCAGGATCTACCTCTACAGCAACGAGTACGACCTGGACGACGAGGGCCCCTGCGACGGCGTCTTCGAGCTGGTCACCGACGAGCACCACGCCGTCAGCGGCTCCGGCCACTGCAGCGTGGAGCTGTTCTGGGGCATGGTGGACTGGGACGTGGACTTCGACATCGACGGGCAGCGCACCGGCGACACCATCCAGGGCACCCTGTTTTTCTTCGACGACCACGGCACCCGCTACGAGAACCCCTACGAGGGCACCGCCACCGACAGCATGGTGGACATCGCCTTCGACGCTGACCACAGCAGCGCCGACGGCGAGCTGACCTTCTGGGGCACCATGGTGGGCTCCGCGCTGCCCTGATCAGGGGCTGTCGGGAACAGCCAGGGTCGTCACGCTCGCACCGGGTGCGATCCACGCTTGCTCGGACAGGCTGAGGACCAGCGAGCGCGTGGGCACCACCAGGCGCTCGCGCAGACCTCCGTCCAGGCCGTGGATGGACGCGAGCAGCTGGCCTGGCTCCAGCAGGGTGCCGGGTGAGTGGTGCGGGCGCAGCACCCCCGCCTTGCGGGGCGTAGGACCGCTGTCGCGGCGCCACGGCCCCCCAGCGACCCGGCTGGGGTGCTCGGTGCCGGCCGAGGCCATCAGCCCGATACTCCCGAGCACGCCCAGCACCGCGTCTACACCCGCCTCTACAGCATCGGGCGCGATCAGGCGTCGCGGACCGAGCTCGAGGGTGAAGGCTTCGATCCGTCCGTGGTTCAGCAGCGCGCCGGCGAGGGAACGATCAAGGTGGAAGCGCCGATACAGTGCGTCGGGGTAGTCCCACACCAGGGTCAAGCCCGACGCCCTGGCCAGCCGCTCGAGCCGCGTGAGCCGGCGCTGCCGTTCGGGATCGCGGGCGGTGATCAGGCGGTCCAGGATGGCGTAGGGGATGCTGGCGGAGCTGTCGGCGTGCAGATCGAGCACGAGCTCCGGGCCGAAGCCGAGCAGATCGTGCCAGACGGCGTGGGCAGCGCGATCCGCGCTGGATCCTCTGGCGTCTCCAGGGAAGGCCCGGTTCAGGTCGACGCTCTCGCCGGGCATCCGCCGGGCCCCGGCACGCAGGCCCTCGGGGTTGAGGCTGGGGTAGAGCCGGACGGATCCCCGCAGCAGCGCGCTGGGAAGGGACTCCACCAGGGCATGCACCACGCCGATGCCGATGCACTCGTCGCCGTGGAGGTTTGCGCAGATCGCCGCCCTGGGGCCGTCCGTGGAGGACTCGACGGTGATCACCGGCAGTGCCCAGGGCAGCCCCGGCGGGTTGATGCTGTGACGGTGTGTGCGCGTGGGCGCCCGGCCGCTCACGGGCTGCCCCACACCGACCAGACTCCCAGCTTGAGGTAGCGCCCCTCGGGGAAGTGGACAGCGGCGGGGAAGTCTGGGGGTTGGGTGCCGTCCAGCACAAGGTGCAGCCGGCGACCGGCCTTGCGCGCGGCCTGCTCCACCGCGCCGTGGAAGGCGCGCGGAGCCACTGTGCCCTGGTTGCAGGCCAGCACGAACAGGCCACCGGGTTCGACGATCCGCAGGCAGGCGGTGGAGAGACGTCCGAGGTCCTTGCCGATGGAGAAGGTGCCCCCGGGGCCGTGGGAGAAGGGCGGCGGATCGGCCAGGACGAGGTCGAAGCGCTCCCCGCGACGGCGGTAGCGGTCCAGCAGCTTGAAGCTGTCCGCACGCTCGAACTCCCAGCGATCGGGCTCTAGGCCGTTGAGCGCGAAGTTGTCCTGGGCGCGCCTGATCGCCGTGGCCGCCAGGTCCGCAGTGACCACTCGGCGGGCCCCGCGCGCGGCGGCGAAGACCGAGAAGGCGCCCGTGTAGGCGAAGAGGTTGAGCACGCTGCGCTCGGACCAGAACTCGTCCAGCAGCGCGCGGTTGCTGCGCATGTCGCAGAACATGCCCGCGTCGCTGCCCCCTGCGGGGAACACCTGGAACGCCATACCGCGCTCGTGGACCACGCGCTGGTGGGTCTCGGGGGACGCGTCCGAGGCGTCCGGGCGCCGGTGCAGCAGGCTGCTGGGGAGCTCCGTGCGCTGCTTGTCCCGGGGGTCGCAGCGCCAGCCCAGGGTGACGCGGGCCGGATCATAGAGCTCGATGAGCGCCTGGGTGAGGGGGGGCAGGAGGGAACGCAGGCCCGGCGAGTCGAGGGTGATGTGCAGATCGTCGCCCCAGGCGTCCACCCGCACGCCGGGCAGATCGTCGTTCTCTGCGTGGGCGAGGCGCCAGGCGTCGGTCTTGGTGGGGATCATGCCCCGGCGTCGGCTGGCGGCGGCCTGGAGCAGCGTGTGGAACAGGGCCGCGTCCAGTGGGCCCGGATCTTCGCGGAAGCGGCGCACCGCCAACCAGCCATCGTCCCACAGCCCGGCGCCCAGCGCCCGACCATCGAGGCCCTGCAGCTGGACCGTGTTCCCAGGCTGCAGGCTGCGGACCGGACGGGCGAGTTCCTTGGGATAGACCCAGGGAAAGCCCTTGGAGAGCCAGCCGGCAGAGTGATTGTCCACCACCACCGTGGTAGGTGGGGACCGCTTGCCTCCAGCAGGATGGGAACGGGCCATGTCAGGACCACCGAGCACGAACGAAGCGCAGCGAAGGGAGAGCCTCACCGAGCTGTACCAGCTGGTGACAGCTGCCGTCTACCACGCCGATGGGTTGTGGGGCGAGGCGACCTTCGACCTCTACCTGCGCGAGCTACCGCCTCACGTGGGCTACGCCATCTGCGCGGGCATCGAAGAGGCGGTCACCGCGGTGCTCGACGCGAGCATCGACGACGAGACCATCGACTTCTTGCAGGGGCTGCCCGAGTTCTCCCGCGTCTCCGAGATCTTCTTCGACTCCCTGCGCCACATGCGCTTCCACGGGGACATCTGGGCTTTGCCCGAGGGCACCCCGGTCTTCGCCAACGAGCCCATCCTGCGCATCACCGCGCCCCTGGGCCAGTGCGCGCTGATGGAGTCCGCCCTCATCCAGCGCATCGCCTTCGGCAGCTCCGTAGCCACCCGGGCCGCGCGCCTGGTGGAAGCCGCCGGCGGCCACGAGGTGTTCGACTTCAGCGCTCGGCGCTGGTCTTGCCCAGAGGCTGCCCGCGCCGCGGCTCGCGCCGCGTACATCGGCGGTATCACCAACACCAGCAACGTGCAGGCGGCGGGCACCCACGCCATCCAGCCCATCGGCGCGCTGTCTGGAACGTTCCTGGCGGTGTATCGCGAGGAGCATCGGGCCCTCGAGGCCATGCGGGTACACTTCCCCGACGGCCTGCAGCTGGCCATCGGCGACGAAGATCCGCGCAAGGCCGTCGCGCGCTACCGGGACGCTCGGGAGATGCCGGCCACGCTCACCCTGGGGGAACGAAACCTCGAGCAGCGGGCGCGCCTGTGCCGTCAGGCCTTGGACGCCAACGGCATGGGCAAGGTCAGCATCCTGGCGTCTGGCGGGCTCGACGAGCTGCGCATCGCCCAGCTGGTCAAGGCGGAGCTGCCCATCGACAAGTACGCGGTCGGCACCGCCCTGGTCCGCGGCATCGACGAGCTGGGGGCGCGCTTTGTGTTCCGCATCGCCGAGATGACCCGCGGCGTGCGCATGGAACCGATGAACGCCCCGACCGCCTCGGTGTATCCGGGCCGCAAGCAGGTCATCCGTTATCCACACCGCGACGTCGTCTGCCTCGAGCACGAGGCGGAGCGCCTGGCCAGGGTCGGAGGCGTGGCGCTGCTCCACCACGTCGTGGATCAGGGTGTGCGGGTGGGGGCACCGGCCCCCCTGGTGGTGGCCCGGGGGCTGCGCGCGGCTGGCGTCGAGTTCCTGCCGCCCTCGTCCAAGCGCCTGCGGGACCCCAAGCCCTTCGACGTGAACATCAGCGGGGGCGTCCAGGCCCTGCAGGGTCGCTAGGCTCCCTAAGGGAAGCTGCGGTGCCGCTGGTGCCTACTCGTCGCCGAAGTGCTCAGGGGACATGAAGTCCTCGAGCGGCAGGGTGGCGGCGCGGGTGAAGCGCTGGTTGGCGCGGCGCAGGGTGCGGATCATCTCGCGGGCCAGCAGGCGCTGGAAGCGCACAGCCATGGGCTTGGGCGAGCTGATGAGTTCCTGGAACCGCGCCGCGGGCAGGTGCGCCAGGGCCGCCTTGGTCTCGGCGATGACGTTGGCGCTGCGGGGCTGGCCGTCGACCATGGTGAGGAATCCCAGGACGTGGCCCTTGCCCATGCGCGCCAGGGTGAACTCGTGCCCACTGGGGAGCTGCCGCGCGATGCGCACCTGGCCGTCCAGGACGAAGTAGAAGCCGCCGCTGGTCGAGCCCTGCTCGATGAACCTGACACCGGCCTCGACCGGCACGAGCTCGAGCATACGGGCGAGCTCACGCTGCTCGGTGGAGCTGAAGCCGCGCAGCAGCGGGATGGCCTTGAGGAAGACGGGCTCGATGGACATGGTCATTCCCCCGGGACGAGGTTCCAGGCGGCCTGCGGTGTGCCCGGCTGGTGCACCTCGAGCCTGGACTCGAAGATCTCGCCGATGCGGTCTTCCATGGTGCGGAAGCGGCCGGCGAGGAGCTGAAGGAGCTGCTGCAGCACCTTGGGTGCTGCCGGGTGGTCTGTGGCGATGAGCTGGTCGAGGGTGTCTTTGTGCATGATGAGCAGCAGGGTGTTGTCCGACGCCACGGCGGTGGCCGCGCGAGGCGCGGGATCGATGAGCGCCATCTCGCCCAGCACGGCACCCTCGCCCAGGGTGGCGACCTCGACCGTGACGCCGTCTTCGGCGGCGCAGCGCAGGCTGATGTCACCCTGGAGCACCACCATGAGGGAGTCACCGTGGGCGCCCTCGCGGAAGATGTTCTTGCCCTTGAGGTACAGCGCGATCTGGCACTGGAGCAGGACGGCCTGCAGCTCGGCTTCGGAGAGGGAAGCGAAGAGCGGAAGGGACCGGGCTCGCTCGAAGATCTGTTCCGTTTCGATCATGGCTCCAACCTTGCGGATGGCCCCCCGCGAGGGACGCTAACGAATGGGCTGCCGCAGTGCGATGACGGTGGTGCCCACGATCAGGTGCTCGCCGATGGGCACGGGGGTGGCCTGAGCCGCCCGGGCGAGCTCACCACTGACCCGCCACACCCAGGTGGGGCAGCGCTCGTGCAGGGGCTCGACGATGCAGCTGCCCCCGCGCGGCGTGATGGCCACCTGGTGCCGGCCAGCGAGGGCCCTGTCGAGGGTGAAGCCCGACTCGCGGGCCCGGGCGGCGCGGGCGCCGGCGCACCAGCGGATGTTCGCCTGACCGCGGCGGTCGGGCAGGGAGAGCCCCGGGTGGGCGGGCTCGCGGCCCAACTCGGCCCGCTGACCTTCGGCCACCAGGATGTTGCTGGGGGTCTCGCACAGCAGGAAGCCGAAGTAGGGGTCGGACAGGGAGACCTGGTAGCGGTGGACCTGATCGCCCACGCGCACCATCGCGCCGTCACGAAGCTCCAAACGCTCGCGCAGCCGCACCGGCCTGTCGCCGATGGCGACCCGGGTGGAGGTCGCGATGACGAAGACGCCGGCGGGGGAGACGTCGATCCGCGCCAGGGACTGGTCGGAGGCGTTGACCCACTGGCCGTGCTCGACCAGGTCGTAGGAGTAGCCGCCCACCACGTCGGACATGGGCACGGCGGGCAGGGCCAGCCCGGCGTAGCAGATCTCCAGCGCGGCGTTGAAGCCGGTGTCGAGGATGATGGTGTTGGAGCCGGCGTCCTGGGTGACGACCCGCTGCTGTTCGATGATGGCGTCCTCGATGGCGTCGGGGGTGCCGATCACCAAGCCGTGCCCGTCGCGCTCCCAGGAGAACCGATCGCCCGGGGCGATGTGCATGGCCGCCAGGTAGAGGCAGGCCGGATCGAGCACCGGCAGGGAGTCCACCGCCCGGCGCAGGATGTCACCGCCGGGGGTGAAGCCCAGGGCCAGGATGATGGGCTCGGGAGGCAGCGGAGGCGTGGGCTGATCGGGGCGCAGCACCACCAGGGTGTGCTGGCGCGCCGCCAGGGCCACTTGCTCGGGCAGCCAGGCGCGGCTGGAGGGGACCGCGCGGTAGACCGGGACGTCGCCGGCGATGCCCTTGAGGGTGTAGAGGCCCACGCGATCCCAGGGGATCTCGGCTTGGTTCATGCAGTGGAAGGTCGACTCGCTGAACCAGACCTCGTCCGCCGGGGTCTTGCTGTTGATCCGAGCGCTGAGGTTCACGGCGTCGCCGAAGGCGTCGCCTTCGATCTCCTCGACGTCGCCTGTGGCCGCGCTGATGCGGATGGACAGGCCCTCGGCGGCCGCCGTGTCGACCAGGTCCAGGCCCGCGCGGATGGCGTCGGTGGCCGAGTCGAACAACGCCATGAACGAGTCGCCGAGGTTCTTGACCACGCGGCCGTTGTGGCGCCGAAGGGTAGGGATCACAAGGGCTTCGTGACTTCGCAGCAGATCCCGCAGGGCCTCGCGGTTGGAGCGCGAGACCGAGGCGGTGTAGTTGGCGAGGTCCGTGAAGACGACCGTACGGGTTGCTGTGGGCACGGGCGGCTCCGCATCGATCAGTGGGCTGTGAGCATACTTTGGCGAGCGGGCTCAGTCGAGCCCCGGCCTCTCATCCAGGACCGCCGGTATTCGTCTCGAGGGCCGATGGCTGCGGCATTGTCAGCTTGTCAAACCACGGGGCCTCAGGGCGACCGCGAGTGTCAAGCTGTCCGGCGCTGATGGCGTTCGCTGGAGGATACGCCTGCTTCGTGCATAGGGACACATGGCATGGTAATTGCTCAGGCTTTCATCCCACCCCCAAGCGGTTCTGCACGGCGAGGCATCGTGGAGCACGAAGACAAGCCAGAACAGTGGTCCCTGAACACGTCCACATGGGCCAAGACCGGCGGCATCATCGCCGCGGTGGCGCTGGTGCTCGCCTTTGGCGCGGGCCAAGGCCTGCGGGTGCTGCTGCGACTGCCCGATGGCGCCGTGGTCAGCAAGGCCCAGACCACCGAGTCTGACGGGGCCGCGGCGCGCAGGCAGCGCTCCCGGGACTCCAGCCGGGCCCTCTCCAAGAACACCTACGCCGATCCCATCCTGCGTCGAAACATCTTCGACTCCACCGCTGTGGGCTCCACCAGCAGCGGCGACGTGGACCCGGGCATCGACGGCCGGCGCACCAGCCTGGATGTCACGCTGCTCGCCACGGTGGTCGCCGAGCCCGAGGAGTACAGCTCGGCGCTGATCACCAGCGGCGACCGGCGCGAGGCCTCGGTGCAGGGCTACGGCATCGGCGACGACCTGCTCGGTGAGGCCACCATCGTCCGCATCGAGCAGAAGAAGGTGGTCATCCGCCGCAGCGATGGCACCATCGAGTACATCGACATGGGCGGCGAGGGGACCAAGGCGGTCACCTCCAGCCGCAGCAGCAAGGGCGAGGTCGAAGACGAGGACGCCGGCATCACCAAGACCGGCGAGTACTCCTGGGATGTGGACCAGAGCGTCATCGCCAGCGCGATGGGCAACATCGACTCCCTGATCTCCCAGGTTCGGGCCACCCCCCACAAGGGCCCCGACGGCGAGATCGATGGCTTCCGGCTCTCGGCCATCCGCCGCGGCAGCCTGCTGCAGAAGCTCGGCATCAAGAACGGCGACGTGATCCATGGCGTCAACGGCACCCCTCTGAGCAGCGCCACCGGCGCCATGGGGGCCTTCCAGGCCATGCAGAGCGAGAGCCAGTTCTCCTTCGATATCACCCGCAGAAACCAGAAGAATAACTTCGAGTACTCGATCCGCTGATGCGGTTCCTGCTCCCGGAGCGCTGTGCGATGAGCATGACTCACCCCCGAACCTCGGCCCCCGCCTGGCTCGCCCTCCTCTTGGCACTCGGACTGGGCGTCTCGCCTGCCGCGGTCGGTCAGGACGATCCCCCACCCGACGACGACGCGGAAGACGTCGAGATCGGGCCCATCCGGCCTATGCCCATGCTGCCTGGCCCCGCCGGCCCGCTGCGTCGTGGCATGCCCGGCCCGTCGCGCAAGCCCATCGGGGGCCAGGACGCTGAGCGCGGCGACGAGCCGCCTCCGCCTCCCCCTCCCGCCATCGATGACGAGGAAGACCCCCCTACGTCCAGCCAGTCGTCCAGCCAGTCGTCCAGCTATAGCGACAGCGACGATGACGACGGTGGGGTCACCGGCCCCGACGAGAACGCTCAGCGTCCCCCCGTGCTCGACCCAAACTCCAAGGTCACCATCGACTACGTCGACACGGACATCAACGAGATCATCAAGTACATGGCCTACATCACGGGCCGAAACTTCATCCTCGGGGACAAGCTCAGCGGCAACATCACGATCATCAGCCATCAGCAGGTCACCGTGGCCGAGGCCTACGAGGCCTTCCTCTCGGCCCTCGAGGTGGCGGGCTACACCACCGTCACCGTTGGCAAGGCCACCAAGGTGGTCAAGTCCGGCGAGGCCTCCAAGTCCCCGCTGCGCGTCTACCACGGCGACAGCATCCCCTACACCGACAACTTCGTCACCCAGATCATCAACCTCGAGAACGTCGCGGTCAAGGACATCTCGTCGGTGGTCAAGGACCTGCTCTCCGGCAACGGCAGGGTGATCGCCTACTCGCCCACCAACACGCTGATCATCACCGACGCGGCCACCAACATCCGGCGGGTCTACGGCATCATCAACGAGCTCGACGTGGCCTCGCCCAAGTCCGCCATCGAGATCGTCACCCTGGCCTACGCCGAGGCCGCCGACGTCGAGACCATCCTCGAGGAGATGTACGCGGTCGAGGGCAGCTCCAGCTCCAGCAACGACGACGCCCAGACCGCGGCGGCCCGGCGACGCGCTCAGCGGAACTCCCGCCGCAGCAAGGGCAAGGAGTCCGCCGCCAGCACCGAGGCCGCCTCCACCACCGTGGGCGAAGGCAGCTACATCTCGAAGATCATCAGCGACGAGCGCACCAATTCCCTGATCATCCAGGCCAACCAAGAGGCCATGGGCGCCATCATGGAGCTGGTCAAGAAGCTCGACGTGGACGTGGACCCGTCCTCCCGCTCCCAGATCCATGTCATCTACCTCGAGCACGCCAAGGCCGAGGACGTCGCTCAGGTGCTGTCCAACCTGGCCAACTCCAGCTCGAGCTCTTCGTCTTCGTCGTCCTCCCGCTCCGGCGCCCGCGGCGCCCAGGGCGGCCGCGGTCCGGGCATGCGCCCTGGGGATGACAAGGCCGGCGCCACCGCAGAGGGCTCATCCACGGGCGCGGTGGCCGCCTTCGAGTCCGGGATGCGAGTGGCCAGCGACGAGAACACCAACTCCCTGGTGATCATCGCCTCGCCCGAAGACTTCCGCATCATCAAGCAGGTCATCGACAAGCTCGACATCCGGCGCAAGCAGGTCTTCGTCGAGGTGGTCATCCTCGAGATGGCCAGCGAGGACACCTTCGACTTCGGCCTGGGCTACCACACCGGCGCCATGGGCGACGACGGCAACTACAGCGTCTACTCCGCGCAGCTCAACGGCTCCTCCATGGGCCTCACCCAGGACGCGCTGTCCGGGCTGGCCATGGGCGTGTTCGGCCAGGCCATGACCCTCAGCGTGGGCGACGGCTCGGGCAGCAGCATGGATCTGTCGGTGCCCGTCTTCGGTGTGGCGCTCAACGCACTGCAGGCCAACTCGGCGGTCAACATCATCAGCACTCCCAACGTGCTGACCACCGACAACGAGGAAGCCCAGTTCGTGGTCGGCCGCAACATCCCGTTCCCGGTGTCCACCGGCCGCGACTCGAACAACAACCCCATCGTCAGCTACCAGCGCGAAGACGTGGCCACCACGCTCAAGGTCACCCCCCAGATCAACGAGTCCAACTACGTCACCCTCGAGGTGTACCAGGAGGTCCAGGAGGTCGAAGAGGACTCCCAGGGCCTGGACGTGTCCACCGCGGGCTTCATCACCTCGAAGCGCTCGGCCGAGACCACCGTGGTGGTCCGGGACAACCAGACCGTGGTGCTGGGCGGGCTCATCGGCAACACCGACACCGAGGTGGAGAGCAAGATCCCCCTGCTGGGCGACCTGCCGCTGATCGGCGCGCTCTTCCGCGGACGGCGCACCGTCAGCCGCAAGACCAACCTGCTCATCTTCCTCACCCCCCACGTCATCGACGGCCCCGAAGACCTCGAGGAGGTCTACCGGGTCAAGGTCGCGCAGCGGAACGAGTTCATCCGTCGGTTCTACGGCAAGAACGCCGAGGACCAACAGCGGGAACTTGCCAAGCTGCTGCAGTACTCCATGAACGTGGTGGACGAACCCTCGGTGTACCGCACCAAGGTCACCGGCGGCTCCAACGTCACCACCATCACAGGTAGCGGTGAGTTGCTGGAGAGCAGCACCCAGCCCGAGCCGGAGACCACGCCCGAGGACGTCCCCTCCACCAGCGAGTCCTTGCCCGATGATCCGCTGCAGAGGTGGATGAACGTCAGCGAGACTCCCGACGACGCCTCCACCGAGGGCGAGGGGGCGAACTAACGATGGGCATCCGCCGGATCCCCCTCGAGCAGGAGCTTGGCGCCCGCGGCGTCTCGCCCGAGGCAATCACCAGCGCCCACAGCCTGGCCACCAAGGATGGCCTGGGCCTGCTCGAAGCCCTGCGTCGCACCGCTGGTGTCGATAGCCTGGCCCTGGCCCGCAGCCTGAGCGCGCTGTCCGGGCTGCCCATCCTCGAGGCTGTGGACCTCGAGCGGGTGGACGTCGGTCTTGTGCGCAGGATTCCACTCCACCTGGCCCGTGACCAGGGTGTGCTCCCCCTGTACGAAGACGGCGACGCCGTCTTGGTGGCCATCGCCAGGCTCGACGCGCTCACCTCCCTCGATGATCTCCGCATGCTCCTGGGGCGGCGCTGCCGACCGGTGCTGATGCCCCACGATCTGCTGCAGAACGTCATCAACAAGAGCTTCGACAAGGCGTCGCGCACCGCCTCGGCGGTCATGGAGGAGATCGAGGACCAGGACGACGAACACCACGACGACCTGGACCTCGACGCCGACCTGCTGGACGACCCCAACCAGGCGCCCATCATCCGCTTCGTCAACTCCCTGCTCACCCAGGCCATCAAAGAGGGCGCGTCCGACATCCACATCGAGCCCTTCGAGAAGGAGCTGGCCGTCCGCTTCCGCGTCGACGGCGTGCTCTACGAGGTGGTCAAGCCCCCCGCCCGGCTGCAGGCCTCCATCGTCAGCCGCGTCAAGATCATGGCCGGCCTGAACATCGCCGAGAAGCGCGTCCCTCAGGATGGCCGCATCCGCACCCGCATGGCGGGCCGCGAGATCGACCTGCGCGTCAGCACCTTGCCCGTGCGCCACGGCGAGCGGGTGGTCATGCGCATCCTCGAGAAGGGCACGGTCTTCAACCTCGACCACGTGGGCATGGGCCAGGACACCCTCGAGGCCTTCCGCCGCTGCATCCGGCTGCCCCACGGCATCCTGCTGGTCACCGGCCCCACCGGGTCGGGCAAGACCACCACCCTGTACTCGGCCCTGTCGGAGATCAACTCCCCCGACAAGAACATCCTCACCATCGAGGATCCCATCGAGTACGAGCTGCGCGGCATCGGGCAGACCCAGGTCAACCCCAAGATCGAGCTGACCTTCGCCTCCACCTTGCGTGCCCACCTGCGCCAAGACCCCGACGTCATCCTGGTCGGTGAGATCCGTGACGTGGAGACCGCCGACAACGCGGTCCAGGCTTCGCTCACGGGCCACCTGGTCTTCTCCACCCTGCACACCAACGACGCGCCCACGGCCTTCTCCCGCCTGAGCGACATGGGCGTGGAGCCCTTCCTGGTGTCGTCATCCATCGTGGCCATCCTGGCCCAGCGCCTGGTGCGTCGCCTGTGCGACCACTGCAAGAAGCCTCACCACCCCTCCATGGAAGAGCTGCGCGGCCTGGGCCTGGGCGACAACGCCATGACCACCCTGCGGCAGGCCATGGCCCGGGGCATGACCATCTACCAGGCCAACGGCTGCAAGGAGTGCCTCGAGAAGGGCTACCGCGGCCGCTCAGGCATCTACGAGCTGCTCTCGGTGGACGAAGAGATCCGGGCGCTGGTCTCCACCAACGCCAACGCGGGCACGGTCCGCGCCAAGGCCATCCTGAACGGCATGCGCACCCTGCGTGACGACGGCATCCGCAAGGTGCTCGACGGCGTCACGTCCATCGATGAGGTCGCCCGGGTCACCCAGGAAGACGTCATCGAGCTGGACTGAGGGCCACACCATGCCTGTCTACGAGTACAAGGGCCTGGACGCCAAGGGCAAGGAGGTCACCGGCATCGTCGACGCCGACTCCTCCCGCACCGCCCGCGCCCGCCTGCGCAAGCAGGGCACCTTCCCCACTGAGGTGAAGGAGCAGAGCGGCGGGACCAAGCGCAAGGTGGCCGGCAAGGGCGGCAAGGAATCCAAGGGAGGAAAGCCCAAGGGCAAGGGCCTGAACATCGAGATCGACTTCTCGAAGTCCTTCCAGTACGTCAGCAGCTCCGACGTGGCGACCATGACCTCCCAGCTCTCCACCCTGGTCGGGGCCTCCATCCCCATGGTCGAGGCGCTGTCGGCCCTGCTCGAGCAGGTCGAAAAACCTGCCCTCAAGGTGGTGCTGGCCGACATCAAGGAGCGGGTCAACGAGGGCTCCAGCCTGGCCAAGGCCCTGGCGGCCCACCCCAAGATCTTCGATGATCTGTACGTCAACATGGTCGCGGCGGGCGAGCAGTCCGGCGCCCTGAACAAGGTCCTGGACCGCCTCACCGAGCACACCGAGTCCATGCTGGCCCTGCGCTCGAAGGTCACCACCGCGCTCATCTACCCGGCGCTGATGGCGGTCATCGGCGTGGGCCTGCTCTCGGTGATCATGCTGGTGGTGGTTCCCAAGGTCCGCAAGCTGTTCGACAGCTTCGGCGAGGGCCTGCCCATGCTCACCAAGATCCTGCTCGAGGTGAGCCAGTTCTGCATGGACTGGTGGTGGCTGATCGGGCTGGCGTTCTCGGCGGCGGTCTTCTTCTGGCGGCGCTGGCTCAAGACCGCCAAGGGCCGCAACACCTGGGATCGCTGGCTGCTCAAGATCCCCGTGCTGGGCGGCATCCTGCGCACCATCGCCGTCAGCCGCTTCTGCCGTACGTTGTCCACCCTGCTGGCCTCGGGCGTGCCCATCCTCACCGCCCTGGGCATCGTCAAGAAGGTCGTGGGCAACGTGGTGCTCACCGAGGCCATCGAGAAGGCCGCCGACAGCATCCGCGAAGGCCAGTCCGTGGCCGTGCCCCTGCGGCAGTCCGGCGAGTTCCCGCCTCTGGTCACTCACATGATCGCCATCGGTGAGCGCACCGGCGACCTCGAGCCCATGCTCGAGAAGGTCGCCATCGCCTACGACACCGCGGTCGAGCGTGCCCTGGCCACCTTCACCTCGCTGCTCGAGCCGCTGCTCATCGTGGTCATGGGCGGCACCATCGGCATCACGGCCCTGGCCCTGCTGCTGCCCATGATGCAGATGTCCAAGTTCGCTGGTTCGTAGATACCTTTCCCAGCTTTCGCACAAGGAGGAACACCATGTTCCGGAACTCCAAGAAGCTCTTCGTCAACCGCCGCGCCGGCATGACCCTGGTGGAGATCATGGTGGTCATCACCATCATCATCACCCTGATGTCCGTGCTCGCGGTGGCGGTGCTCGGCCGGCTGGATGACGCCAACGCCGACATGACCAAGATCCGCATCGGGCAGCTCGAGCAGGCCCTGCAGATGTACGCGGTCAAGCACAAGGGCAAGTACCCCTCCACCTCCCAGGGCCTGAGCGCCGCGGGCAAGTACATGCCCACGCCAGGCGAGGTCCCCACCGACGCCTGGGGCAACGAGTTCCAGTACTTCTCCCCCGGCACCCACGGCTCGGCCGAGTACGAGATCGTGTCGCTGGGCAAGGACGGCAAGGAAGGCGGCGACGACGCCAGCAGCGACATCCAGTCCTGGAACCTCGACGGCGAGGAAGAGGAGTAGCGCTTGCGCTCACTGTGGCCATGGCAGCATCACAACCCCTTCGTCAGCGTCGCCCGCCGTGGCATGACGTTGATCGAGGTGATGGTCACCGTGGCCATCGTGCTGTTGATCCTGAGCGTGGGCATCCCCAGCATCGCGGGGCTGATGGCCCTGCAGCAGCGCGGGGCGGTCTACGAGCTGGCCACCACCTTCGCCTACCTGCGTGACGAAGCCACCCTCCGCAACGTCACCTTCCGCATCGCCTTCAACCTGGATCGCTCCACCTTCGAGGTCCAGGCGGGCTCTCCTGACGCCACCATCTTCGCCAGCCAGCAGGAGCGCGAGGACTGGGAGGACGAGCTCGAGGACCGGCTCAGCCGCTTCACCGAGCGCCAGATCTCAGAGGGTGCCGCCGACGAGCTGATGGACCAGACCGGGCGCTTCCAGGGCCTCGAGGACGTCACCCTCGACACCAAGGTCGAGCTCCCCGGCGGCAGCCGCTTCGCCTGGGTCTGGACCCCTCAACACGAGGAGCCCGTCGAGCCCGCCTCCATTCCCCCCGAGGACCCCGAGGACGACACCATCGTCTACGCCCACATCTTCCCCAACGGCCAGATGGAGCCGGTGGTGGTGCGCATCGTGGACGAGGACGACCCCGATGAGGGCTGGACGGTCATCGTCGAGCCGCTCACTGGCCGCATCCACCTCGAGGACTCCCTGGTGGAGCCCGAGGACCTCTTCGACTGGCTCCCCGACGATGGGCCAGAGATGCCGCAGGGGTAGGGAATGAACCGCCGAGGCTTCACGCTGCTCGAGATCATGATCGCCGTGGCCATCCTGGCCGGGGCGCTCACGGTGTTGGTGCATGCGCAGGCCACCGCCGTGCTGATGACCGCCGAGACCGAGAAGCTGCTCGTCGCCACCATGCTGGCCAAGGAGAAGATGGGTGAGGTCCAGCTGATGATGGAGAGCGAGGGCTTCGGCGAGCAGGACATCGAGGAAGACGGCGACTTCGACGACTTCGGCGACATGGAGGGGCTCGATCTGAACCTCGACGTGGACGACGCCTACGAGGACTACCAGTGGGCCTACACCGTACGGCAGATCGAGCTCGATCTGGGCGGTGACTTCACCGGCATGGCCGAGGGCCTGGCGGGGCAGGGCTACTGGGGCGACCAGGACGAGCAGAGCCAGAGTCAGAGCGTGAGCGGCCGCGACGGTCAGACCGACCAGGCTGGTCTGGATGATCTGGGAGTCAGCTCCGACATGATCACCGAGCTGCTGGGGGGCTACATCCGCGAGGTGCGGGTGCTGGTGTGGTGGGGCGAGAACGAAGACGAGCTCGACCAGGTGGAGATCACCACCCACATCATCAACTCCAGCGCCCTGTCCATCATGTCCGCGGCCATGGGCGGCGGCAGCAGCAGCGGCAGCGGCGGCAGCAAGAAGAGCTCGGGCGGGCAGAGCCCCGCTGGTGGCGGCGGTGGCAAGGGCGGCGGCAAGGGCGGCGGCGAGACCCACTCTGTGCCTGGCACGGGCATCCAGCTGCCCATGGGCGGCGGAGGCAGGAAGTGATGCGCCCCCGCCGAGCCTTCACCCTCATCGAGGTCATGGTAGCCGTCGCGCTGCTCACCATGATCGGCGCGGTGGTGGTGGGCACCCTGCGCAACAGCCTCAAGGCCCGGGACATGCTGGCCCAGAACGACGGTGTGCAGCAGAGCGCCCGGGTCGCCATGGAGCGGGTCTCCCGGGAGCTGCGCCTGGCCTACCTCACCTCGAGCACCACCGCGGTGAACACCTACCAGACCATCTTCATCGCTCAGGACAACGACCCGGTGGACGAGCTGTGGTTCACCACCCTGTCCCACCGGCCCATGTACAAGAACACCCACGAGTGCGACCAGACCGAGGTCACCATCTGGAGCGAGCCCGACCCGGAGAACCCCAACCTGCAGGTGCTGCTGCACCGCGAGTCCTCCCGCATCGACGAAGAGCCCGACAAGGGCGGCGTGATCTTGCCCCTGGCCCACGGGGTCAAGCGCTTCGATCTGCGCTTCTTGAACGGCCTGGATGGTGAGTGGGCGGAGGAGTGGTCCACCATCAGCACCGAGACCCCCAACCGCCTGCCGCGGGCCGTCAAGGTGGTCTTGGTCATCTCCGCCCCCGACCTCGAGGAGCCCGACGAGCTGGTGGATCACACCTTCGTCACCACCATCCTGCTCGAGTACGCCGAGCCGATGGCGCGCTCGGTCTTCGCCCTGGGCACCGGCGGGGACGACATGGGAGACCTCCAGTGATGGGGCCCCTGCGCTGGTGCTGGCGTGAGCTCACGCGCCCCCGCGGCGTGCAGGCCCACCCGCGTCACGCCCGGTGGCGGGCCGCCCTGGTGCGCAGCCGCCGCCGCAGCCGCGACTCCCAGTCTGGGGTGGCCCTGCTGATCGTGGTCAGCGCCATCATGATCATCACCGTGCTGGTCAGCGAGATGAACTACGGCGCCCGGGTGCGCCTGCTGCTGGCTGCCCACCAGAAAGAAGAGGTCCAGGCCTACTGGCTCGCGCGCACGGGCATCAACATCTACAAGCTGATCCTGGCGGGCAACATGGCCCTCAAGAACAGCTCCTTGTCCGACTACAGCGGCATGATCGGGGTCAACCTGGGCGACGCCCTGTGGCAGGCCGTGCCCTTCATCAGCACCGGCCTGATGCGCATGGTCTTCGTCAGCGGCGGCGACGTCGAGGACCTCGACGAGGAAGATCTGCGCGAGGTCAGCACCACGGGCGCCGTGAGCGACGAGATCGCCGAGCAGAGCCGCGAAGAGCTCTCCACGGGCCACTTCGCCAACAGGCACTTCCTGGACTTCGACGGCGACTTCAACGCCTCCATCGTGGACGAGGACTCCAAGGTCAACCTCAACGGCTTCGCCAGCCGCGGCACCGCCGACGTCCTGCAGGAAGAGCTCACGGCCACCACCCTGTACGGCATCATGTCCGGCCAGGACCAGGATCAGTGGTTCTACGACCGCGACATCGACCGCTGGGAGATCATCGGCAACGTGGCCGACTGGGTCGACAAGGACAACACCCGCTGCGGCCTGCGCTCCGGCTACGAGGACGACCTCTACAACCGCATCGAGCCCGACCCCTACCTGGCCAAGAACGCCCCCTTCGACTCCAAGGAAGAGATCAAGCTCGTGGACGGCTGGGAGGGCGAGGTCTACGACAAGCTCGAAGAGCGCGTCACGGTCTGGGGCGAGGGCAAGGTCAACATCAACACCGCCTCCCGCGAGGTGATGTTCGGGCTGCTCAAGGCCTACTGCCAGGGCACGCCCGCCGACTCGGTGGTCGAGCACTGCCAGGACACCATGGCGGAGCAGGTGCTGTTCTCCGACTGGAAGAGCGCGGACGAGTTCACCGAATACCTGACCAACACCTGCGGCTGCACCGCCGATGACAACATGAAGAACGTGATCACCACCTCCAGCACCGTCTTCACGGTGACCAGCATGGGCGTCGTCGGCGACACCACCGTGACCATCACGGCGGTGCTCGACTACAGCTCCGGCGGGGGCACCATGAAGTACTGGCGGGTGGATTAGGAGACAGCGAGCATGGCACGCGTACTCGGCATCGACATCGGAGCTTGGACGGTCAAGGTGGCCGTCCTCGAGGGCAGCTTCGGGAGGCTGTCCCTGCAGGCCCTGCACAGCCGCCGGGTGCCCGGGGAGCCGGGCCAGGTGCCCGAGCTCGAGGCGCGCCTCGAGGCCCTGCGCACCTTGATCGACGAAGAGGAGCTGCAGGGCTTCGGCACCGTGGCCACCGCCTGGCCCGCCCACCGCGCCAGCCTGCGCGTGGTGGATCTGCCCTTCGACGATCGCGCCAAGGTGGCCCGCATCCTGCCCTTCGAGGTCGAGAACTTCGTGCCCTTCGAGATCGAGGACAAGATCCTCGAGCACCGCATCATCCAGCGCGGCGAGGGCCACAGCCGTGTGCTGTCCTGCATGGCCGACCGCGAGGAGATCGGCGCGCTGCTCGACGGGCTGCGCGAGCTGGGCGTGGACCCCAGGCACCTGGCGCTGGACGCCGACATCCACGGCCTGTGGGCCGGAGGCGAGCCCGGCGTGAAGGCCGTGCTGGACATCGGCTACAGCCGCAGCATGGTCATCCTGACGGTGGACGGCGTGGTCCACGACGCGCGCGCGGTCGTACACGGCAGCCGCCACCTCGACCACGCCCTGTGCCGCGCCTTCGGCGTCAGCCCCGAGGTCGCCGAGGCCATCCGCAAGGCCGTGGTGCTGGGCGGCGGCCCCGACACCGCCGTGCCTGTCGACGTGGGCTGGGATGGCGACGAGAACACGGTCCCCGGCGTACCCGCCCCCTTGGGCCCCGGCGATGTGTCCCTGGCCCAGAAGGCCGGCCCGCCAGAGCCCGAGGCTGTCTCCCGGGTGCTGCACGAGGCCCTGATGGAGCTCATCTCCGAGCTCCGCACCACCCTGATCACCTTCGAGGATCGCCACCGCTGCGAGGTCGAAGAGATCCTGCTCACCGGTGGGGTCACCGCCACCCCCGGGCTCCCCACCCTGGTCTCCCACGAGCTGGGCGTCCCCGTGCGGCTCGTCCCCGTGCCCGAGCCCGCCCGCGGCATGGCCGGGGAGTCAGGCTTCGCGCTGGCGTGGGCCCTGGGGCAGCGCGCTTCCGGTGCCGTCAAGGGCCAGCCCCTCGAGCTTCGCCAGGGCGAGCTGGCCCACCACAGCGGCCTGGCGGTGCTCCGCAACCTGGCCTCCTACGGTGCCGCCGCCGCGATGTTCTTCGTGCTGGCCATGGTCGCGGTGGCGCTCACCCAGCGCAGCGCGCTCACCGGCGAGATCGAGACGGTCGAGGCGGAGATCGGACGGGTGGTCGGCGACACCTTCCCCGCCGCGGACCGGGGTGTGCTGGACGATCCCACCATGGCGGTGGCCATCATGCAGGAGGGCACCCTGAGCACCGCCCAGAAGGTGCAAGCCCTGCAGGCCTCCATCCGCGGCGAGCCGCCCAGCCTCACGCTCCTCAAGGAGATCAGCGAGGCCATGCCCAGCCCCGACGACGCCACGGTGGACGTCCGGGAGCTGATCCTGTCCGAGAGCGTGGTGACCATCAAGGCCGAGACCGACGGCTACGAGGCGGCCGCCAAGATCGAGGCTTCGCTCCAGCGCGCCTCCCGCTTCCAGCATGCCACCAAGGGCGACGAGAAGAAGCGGGGCGACAAGGTGCAGTTCGACATCTCGATCCCGCTGGGGATCGACGACCCGGAGGAGAGCTGAGATGGCTGGCATCCGTGATCGTTTCGCCGCGGTGCAAGCCAGCATCGTCCGGCCCTTCGAGCCCGCGCGCGAGCGCGTGCGCGGGGCCCTCGAGGGCATGTCTGCCCGGGACCGGGCGCTGCTGTACCTGATGGTGATCTTCTTCACCCTGGTGGGTCTGGGGCTGGGGACCATGGCCGTCCGCGGCCACCTCAACCGGCTCGAGGAGACCCTGGACACGCGCCGGGGGCAGCTCGCCATGGTGCGCGAGATGGCGCTCGAGTACGAAGACGGCACCGAGCAGCTGGCCGAGGTCGAGAGCAAGCTGCGCACCCACGAGGGCACCACCCTGAGCGCGTTCCTGGAGAAGAGCGCCGACAAGGTGCAGATCCGCGACAGCCTCAAGCAGGTCAAGGAGCGCTCCAGCACCACCCTCGAGTCCCTCGAAGAGAAGCAGTTCACCGCTCAGCTGCGGCCCGTCACCCTCGAGCAGCTGGTGGGCTTCCTCTACGAGGTCGAGACCTCCGGCTATCCCTTGCTGATCAAGACCCTCACCGCCAAGACCATCACCATCTCCGGGGTCAAGAACCTGGACGTCACCCTCGACATCTCGGCCTACAAGCTGCTCGAGGAGGAGGCTGCCGAATGATCGCCAAGATCCTTCCCTGGCTCGCTGGAGCCGCCTGGGCTGCGCTGGTCTTCATGGGCGGGCTGCAGCTGTTCTTCCCCTCCGCCGCCGCCGTGGAGCGCCTGCAGTATGAGCTCGACCGCGCCAGCGACGGAGCCTGGCAGATCAGCGCAGACGGCGCCGGCCTGTGGCGTGGCACCGGCCTGAAGTTGAAGGGTGTGGAGCTGCTCAAGGTCGACACCTCCAGCAAGGTCCGCCGCAGCGACGACGACGAGGGAGAGCCCGAGCCCGTCACTGCCACCCGCTTCCTCGTGGCCGACCACCTGGCCCTGCGCGCGCGGCTGCTGCCGCTGCTGGGCGGGAGCAAGCAGGCCAGCTTCGACGCCGATCTCTACCGGGGCGATCTCAACGGCATCGCCGGCGTGAAGGGAGAGCAGCTCAGCACCCATGGCCAGGCCCACGAGCTGGATCTGGCCCTGATCCCCTTCGAAGGCCAGACCGTCACCCTGGACCTGGGCGGCGCCCTGGACGCCACTTGGGATCTGGTCATCGACCTGGCAGACCCCAGCAAGTCCACCGGCGAGCTGGCCCTGGAGGTCAAGGGCCTGCTGCTGAACGGTGCCAACATCGCGGGGTTCGACCTCGAGGAGTCCGGCAGCTTCGACAAGGCCGAGCTCGAGCTGGAGCTGGAAGACGGCAAGGCCAAGATCAAGAAGGGCGTGATCGATGGGGATCTGCTCGAGGCCAAGCTCGACGGCGACATCACCCTCAACAAGAAGTTCGATCGCTCGCGCCTGCGCCTCAAGCTCGACTTCACCCTGGCCGAGCAGATCGACATGATGGTCAAGCTCCTGCCCGGCGCCAAGGAAGGGCGGCGGGACGACGGCCGGTACTACTTCAGCATCAGCGGCACCATCTTCCATCCCAGCTTCCGCGCTGAGCGTGAGCGCCGCACCGCCACCAAGCGCTCCACGCCCTCCGACGACGGCGGGCCGGCCCTGCTGCCCGGTGGGATCGGTGGAGCCGACGCCGACGACGGGGAATCCGAGGAGCGCCGGCGACTGCGCGAGGAGCGCATCCGCGAGCGCCGGGACCGGCTCCGGGAGCGTCGTGACGCCGCCAAGGCCGAGCGCGACCCCGATGAGGGCGACCGGTTCGACGACAACGACGACATGGACGACTTCGACGCGCGTGAGCGCGACGAGTTCCTGGACGACGGACCGGATGACTTCCACGACGAGATGCCGGTGCCCATCGGGCGTGACTACGACGACGTCGAGCTGCGCGGCGCCCCCTTCGACGATGAGGATCTGGGCGAGTTCGAGGACGACTTCTAGCCGCGGCCACGCAGCCCCCAGGTCGCCATCGCTGCCCCCGTGATTAGAATGGCGCCCATGAGCAAGGACCCCGCCAAGCGAACCCACCGCGAAGAAGGGGTGGACGTCAAGGAGCGCACGCGCACCGTACCGCCCAGGCGCTACGAGGTGCTGCTGCACAACGACGACTACACCACCATGGACTTCGTGGTGCACGTCCTCGAGACCGTGTTCCGCAGGAACCGCACCGAGGCCATCCGCATCATGCTGGCGGTCCACAACCAGGGCATCGGCGTCGCGGGGATCTACACCCGCGAGGTGGCCGAGACCAAGCTCCAGCGAGCCAAAGAGCTGGCGCAGGAACACGGCATGCCCATGCAGCTCTCCATGCAGCCGGAGCGATAGCCCATGAAGTTGAGCGAGAACCTTCAGCGCGCCATCAACCGCGCCATGTCCGACGCGGCCAAGCGGCGCCACGAGCATGTGAGCCTGGAGCACCTGCTGCTGTCCTTGCTCGACGACGACGCCACGGCGCGGCTGCTCGGGCGCTGCGGCGGGCAGCTCGAGCAACTGCGGGTACGCCTCGAGGAGTACCTGCAGGACGAGGTCGAGGAGCTGCCCGAGGGGGCCAAAGCGTCCCCTAGCCTCACTCAGGCCTTCCAGCGGGTCATCGCCCGCGCCGCCGGGCATGTGCAGGGCGCCGGCAAAGAGACGGTACACGGCTACGACGCGGTGGTCTCGATCTACTCGGAGCCCGAGAGCTGGGCGGCCTACTTCCTCGAGGCTCATGGGGTCACTCGCCTGGCCCTGGTCACCCGCCTGGCCGAGGGCCACGGCGACGACGGCCGCCCGGACGCCCGGCCCCACATGACCGGCTCGGTCGGCGGGCCCGGGCCCCACATGGCCGGCCCCGGCGGTCAGGAGGCCGAGGGCGGTGTGGCCGAGGACCCTCTGGCTGCCTACACCGTCAACCTCAACGAGCGGGCCAAGGCGGGGGGCATCGATCCCTTGATCGGGCGCGAGCCGGAGCTGCGGCGCATCATGGAGGTCCTGGCTCGCCGCCGCAAGAACAACCCCCTGCTGGTGGGCGAAGCGGGCGTCGGCAAGACCGCGGTGGTCGAGGGCCTGGCCTGGAAGATCGTGCGCGGCGAGGTGCCCGAGCTGTTGCAGGATGCCGTGGTCTACGCCCTGGATCTGGGCGACCTGTTGGCGGGCACTCGCTACCGGGGCGACTTCGAGGAGCGCATGAAGGGCGTCATCGCGGCGCTGCAGGACGACCCCAAGGCCATCCTCTTCATCGACGAGTTCCACACCATCGTGGGCGCGGGCTCCGTCAGTGGCGGATCGGTGGATGCCTCGAACATGCTCAAGCCCGCCCTGGCGGCGGGCCGCCTGCGCTGCATCGGCGCCACCTCACACGACGAGTTCCGCAAGCACGTCGAGCGCGATCCGGCCTTGCTACGCCGCTTCCAGCGGGTGGTCGTCGATGAGCCCTCCCAGGACGAGGCCTACCTCATCCTCCAGGGCCTCAAGCCCCACTACGAAGAGCACCACTCCGTGCGCTACTCCAAGGCGTCCCTGCACACCGCGGTCGAGCTGGCCTCCAAGTTCCTGCGGGATCGACGCCTGCCGGACACCGCCATCGACCTGATGGACGAGAGCGGCGCCGGCGCCCGTCTGGACGGCCGCGACGGCATGCGCATCGACTCGCGGCACATCGAGGAGGTGGTGGCCCGCATCGCCAACCTGCCGCCTCGACAGGTGGTGCGGGACGAGCGCGAGCGGCTCTTGTCCCTCGAGGACGAGCTGCGCACCGTGGTCTTCGGCCAGGACTCCGCGGTCGAGACCCTGGCGTCGGCCATCCGCATGTCCCGCGCGGGGCTGGGGCAGCCCGAGAAGCCCGTGGGTTCGTTCCTGCTCACCGGCCCCACCGGGGTGGGCAAGACCGAGCTGGCCCTGCAGCTGGCGCGGGTGCTGGGTGTGGCCTTCCATCGCTTCGACATGAGCGAGTACGCTGAGCGCCACACCGTGGCCCGGCTCATCGGCGCCCCCCCGGGCTACGTGGGCTTCGACCGCGGCGGCTTGCTCACCGACGCCATCCGCAAGACGCCCCACGCCGTGTTGCTGCTGGACGAGATCGAGAAGGCCCACGGCGACATCTTCAACCTGCTGCTGCAGGTCATGGATCACGGCACGCTGACCGACACCACCGGCCGCAAGACAGACTTCCGGCATGTCATCGTGCTCATGACGAGCAACGTGGGGGCGCGGGAGCTGGACCGGGGCATGGCGGGCTTCGGTGAGCGCCAGGCCGAGGGCAACGAAGACGAGGCCCTGCGCAGGGTCTTCGCTCCGGAGTTCCGCAACCGGCTCGACGCCCGCCTGCGCTTCGCGCCCCTGTCCCCCCTGGTCATGAGCCTGATCGTCGACAAGTTCATCGCTCAGCTCGGCGGTCAGCTGGCTGGGCGGCAGATCGAGCTGCGGCTCACCGAGGCTGCGCGCAAGAGCCTGGCCAGCCGCGGCTACAGCCCGGCGTTCGGCGCCCGGCCCCTGGATCGCCTCATCCAGGACGAGGTGCGCAAGCCCCTGGCCGAGCTGATCCTGTTCCACGACCTGGCCCGGGGAACCGCTGTGCTGGTGGACGTCGACGACCAGGGCGCCATCACGGTGGCTGCGGCCGTCTGAGCGCTGGCGTCAGCCCGCGTTGTCGTGGATGGAGCCAGCCTGGATCAGGCTGTCCCAGCGATCCAGATCGTAGCGCTCCACTAGGTTGGCGATGCGATCCGCGTAGGCGGGGTCCGTGGCGTAGGTGGGCGCCAGCTGCGCCAGGAAAGAGCGCCAGTCGTTCCAGTGGGCCCTGGCCTGAGCGTAGCGCCGGTCCCGGGCCAGCAGCGCGGCGTGGTGCTCGATGCTCTCCCCCGCGGTTCCGAAGGCCCGGAAGCGTGATCGAGCGTGCTGCAGCTCGCCGTCCTGGTGCTCATGGGTGGCCATGGAGACGGCCTTCTGGGTAGCGCCAGCCTTGACCCCGAAGAGGTTGTGGTGCTCCCTGGCCAGGCGGGACCGGCCCCAGCCGCTCTCGTGTACCGCCTGGGCCAGGGTGACCGAGGGCGGCAGCTGGTGGCGGCGCGCCGAGCTCAGCACCTGGGGCAGGATGGCCGTGAGGAAGGCGCCCTGCGCCCCGGTGGGCAGCTCCTCGATCTGCCGCGCGAGCAGAAACAGCAGCGCCCGCTGGCGCAGCTGCTCGTCCTGGGCGGAGACGTAGACGTAGCGAAGGGTGGTCTCCAGCCCCTCCAGAGTACAGCCGGGGTCGCGGGTGATGCTGTCCAGCAACAGCTCGGCGGCCCGCTCCCGCACGTCCGGACCCATGGCCCCCCGGGTCAGATCCACCAACACGGGGATCGCCGCGGAGGGCTCCTCGAAGCTCTGTAGCCGAGCGCGCTCCAGCCGCCGGATCTCATCCGCCCGCGCCATGCCCTCCACATAGGTCGGCGTGGCGATCGTGCGGGGCTGCACCAGCTCGGGGACGTGGGCACCCAGCAGCGCCATGGAGGTCAAGGCCAGCGCCGCCAGGGTGGAGCGCACGGACCGAAGAGAGGGGAGGGGAGTGTGCCGCGTCATGCTTCTCCCATCGGATGGAGGGGGTTGCAGTTGACGAGAAAAGGGTGAGACCTGATATGTTCTTTAAGAATCTTCGCTCTTGGTCCGTCTTGGACACCGGGACAGGCTCGGGCGTAGCCCGGCTCACTGCATCTTCGAGCCGGAATTTCCGTGAGAGGAGCAGTGATGGGAGAAGCCATGGAGAGGATCGAGGCCGTTCGGGATGCCCTGGTGGAGCGCTTCGGCGCCCAGCCGCCGGCATGGGCCATGGTGCTGGGAAGCGGGGTCGGCGGCCTGACCCAGCGCCTGGATGGGCGCCAGGCCATCGCCTACCGCGAGCTGGGCCTGCCGGGCACAGACGTAGTGGGCCACGCGGGTGAGGTGGTGGTCGGCGATCTCGACGGCGTCAGGGTGGCCTGCTTGTCGGGCCGCAACCACCTCTACGAGGGGCACCACCCCAACGACTCGGTGTTGGGGCTGCGCGCCCTGCTGCTCTGGGGTGCTGAGCGCGTGCTGCTCACCAGCTCGGTGGGCAGCATCCGGGCGGAGTGGCCTCCGGGCAGCCTGGTCATGGTGCGCGACCACATCAACCTGAGCGGGGTGAACCCCCTGCGCGGCCCCAACCTGCCGGCGCTCGGGCCGCGCTTTCCCGACATGTGTCAGGCCTACACGCCACGGCTGCGCGAGCTGGCGCGGGGGGCGGCGGACGGAGGCGGCGTGGAGCTGCACGAGGGCGTGTACGCCTGCATGACCGGGCCCAGCTACGAGACACCGGCCGAGATCCGCATGCTGCGCACCATGGGGGCCGATCTGGTGGGCATGAGCGTGGTGCACGAGACCATCTCCACCGTCCACGCCGGCCGGGAGCTGCTGGCCTTCTGCATCGTCGCCAACCCAGCCGCGGGCTTGTCGGACAAGCTGCTGGACCACGAGGCGCTCACCGCCGCGGTGTCCGCCAGCGTTGAGCGGCTCTCCAAGGTGGTGCTGCAGGTGGTGCGCGAGGCCTGAAGGCGTCGCTGCCGCTGTGAGCGCTTGCTGCGCCCTGCGCGATCCGCTAGGCTCTAGCAGCCCTTTGTCCTTGGCGAGGTACGCATGGAATGCCCAGCTTGTGGTAGAGCCCTGGTGGAGCACACGGTCGGAGGCCTGACGGTCGATGTCTGCCGTGGTGGTTGCGGCGGGGTCTGGTTCGATCAGCTCGAGCTCAAGAAGGTTGACGAGCCTCACGAGGCCCTCGGCGAAGAGCTGCTGGCCGTCGAGCGCGATCCCTCGGTGGTGGTGGACTTCGAGCGCCGGCGCACCTGCCCGCGCTGCATCGGCCAGGTGATGATGCGTCACTACTTCTCCATTCGGCGCCAGATCGAGGTCGATGAGTGCCCGCGCTGCGCCGGTTTCTTCCTGGACGCTGGCGAGCTGCAGGCCATCCGTGAGCAGTTCGGCAGCGAAGTCGACAAGAACGCCGCTGCCCAGGCTGCCTTCGGTGAGCAGTTCGAGCCCACCCTGCAGGCCATGCGCGCCGAGAGCGAGAAGAAGGCCGAGCGCGCGCGGTCCGTGGCGCGCATCTTCCGCTTCATCCTCCCGTCCTACTACATCCCGGGCAAGCAGAGCTGGGGAGCCTTCTAGGGTGGCCTCGGGCCGGCCCTGGTGACCCCCATGGAGCATCACGGAGCTCAGCCTGGAGCGAGCTCGGGCGTGGTCCACGCCGGGCCAGCGGGGTCCAGGCGCGGCCGGCTGGCGCCCCGTAGCCAAGCTCTGCCTCTGGTGCTGCTCGAGGCGGTCATCGGCTCCACCTCGGCCCAGCGCCGCGCTGCCGACCCCCAGCAGGCCGACGACGCGCTGAACATCGCTGCTGTGGTCGACCGCTTCGCGGCCGTCGTCGAGGCCACCGGGGGCACCTTCCTGGGTGTGGCCGATTTGGTGTTGCAGGCCTCCTGGCCCGTGACCGGGCAGGGCGCCAGTGCCGCCGCCCGGGCCCTGGACGCGGCTCGAAAGCTGGCCGCCCTGCTCGAGCGGGCGGGGATCACCCACACACTCCGTGTCGCCGTGGTGGCGGGCTCTGGCTTGGTGGGCTCGTTTGGCGGGGTGGCGGGGCGCTGGTGCAGCCTGGCCTCGGGGCTCGTCGCCTGCAGGCTGCGGCCAGCCATGGGTCTGTGTGCACCTGGTTTCCTGGTCTACTCCGCCGAGCTTCGCCTGGGTGAGTTGCTCGGCGTGCAGGCCGAGCTGCGTGGTGATGGCTTCGCCGCCGTACCCCTGGCGAGCGCCACAGGCATAGGCGAGCCTCCGGACCGCGAGGGCACGGCCTCTGGGCTGATGTGTACTCCCTGTTCGGTGGTGGCCCTCGAGATCTGCGGTGCAGACTGCCAGCGCAGCGAGTACCCAGCCCGCCTGCACGGCGCAGTGCGGTCTCTGCAGCGCGCGTCCCGCCTGCAGGGTGGGGAGCTGGTGGAGCTCCGTCACGACCACCGGGGGGTCTTCGCCCTGGTGCTGGTCAACGCCCTGCCAGGGTACGAGCGCCGGGCCGCCGTGCGCGCCCTGCGACTCGCCTACGATCTCGGGCAGGCCCTGGCCGACCAGGGCCTGGACATGCCAGCCGGAGTGGCATCGGGCAGCGCGTGGACCTGGCCTGTCGGCTCCCGCCAGGCCGCGGTTGGGCCTGCGGTGCAGCGCGCGGTGGCGCTGGCCCGTTCCACCACCTCCGAGCTGGCCTGCGACTCGATCACCGCTGGCCTCGCCAGCACCCGCGCCCGGTTGGATCCGAGCCCCGCTGGGTCGGAGCCGGGCTTCCTGGTCGAGCATGTAGAGCCTTCCAGAGCGGACCGCTGGGCTGGCGCCAGCGGCGCCTTGGGTCGGCGCGCCGAGCTGACCCGGTTGGACCAGCTCGTGGGGGAGCTGCTCGCGGGCACCACCGGCGTCTTGCTCATCGAGGGCGAGCTGGGCCTGGGCAAGAGCCGCATGGCAGATGAGCTGGTCGCTCGCGTCCGCGACGAGCCGTGTCGTGTGGTGGTCTGCTACGCCGAACCCGGCGCTCCATCCCCCTTGGCGCCCTGGCGCGGCGCGCTGCTGCAGCTGCTGGGCTGCGACGATCGTGTCGACCCCGCTGGCTGCCGCGAGCGCTTGGACGAGCTGCTGGGCGAGCGGGTACACGAGCTGGATCTCGACGCCTTGGGCAGCCTGCTCCCCATCGCCGGGTCTGGGCGCGGGTCCGCTCCCGCCACCGCCGGGCGCCTGCTCGACGCGGCCGCGGTGCTGATCCAGGAGCTCCAGGGAGGCTCTCCCTTGTTGGTGGTGTTCGAGGACGGCCAGTGGCTGGACTCGGCGTCGTGGAGCCTGGCACGCCAGCTCGCGGTCCAGGCCGAGCAGCTGCTGCTGTGTGTCACCCTGCGCACCGACCGGCACGAGCTGGAGCTCGAGGCTCAGCGGCTGGCCGCCCTCCCAGAGACCACCGTGATGGTGCTGCGTGGTCTGAGCGCCGGCGATCTCGCTCTGCTCGTCCAACAGGAGCTGGGCATCGAGCAGCTGCCCGAGCACCTCTTGCGGTGGCTCCGCACCGCCACCCGTGGCAACCCGCGGCTCTGCCTGGAGTGGGTGCGCCTGCTGCAAGACGAGGGCCAGCTCCGCACGGAGAACGGCCAGGTCGTGGCCGCGCCATCGGCCGCGAGCCTGGACGCCCGCGAGATCACAGGCCTGCCCGCGCTGCTCGAGGGCCGGGTCAGCATGATCCCCCCTTCGGTGCGCCGCACCCTGGCGGTGTGCACCGCCGCGGCGGGGATGTTCGAGACGGAGCTGATCGCCAGTGTGCATCCGGACGCCTCGGGTAGGCTGAGGGTGGGCGCCGACCTCGAACACCTGGCCACTGTGGGCTTGCTCCAGCCAGCCCCCGGGCGCTTCGAGCGGGCCTGGACGGTGACCCACGCTGCGGTGGCCAACAGCGTCGTAGGGGTGCTCGATCAGGCCGAGACCCGACGTCTGCACGGGGCCATCGCCACCTGGTACGAGCAACGGCACGACGATCTCTCGGCGTTCTACCCGCTCCTGGCTCAGCACTGGATCGAGGCCGGGGGCACCGACCAGGCGCTGCGCTACCTCGAGCTGGCGGGGGCCCAGGCCATGCGGGCCGGGGCCATGCCCGAGGCGGCGCGGCACTTCCAGCAGGCGCTGCGGCTCGCTGGGGCGGTCACGGCGGGTCTCGATGGCGTCGGTGCTCTCCGCGCGGCGCACTGGGAGCGCAGCCTGGGCGACGCCCGCTACGCCTGCGGGGAGCTCGAGCGCTGCGCGGTGCACTACGGTCGGGCCCTGGAGCTGCTGGGTGAGCGCATCCCCCGTGGGCGCCTGCGCCTGGCGGGGTATGCCGCGTGGCAGCTCGGCCTGCAGGTGCTGCATCGACTGCTGCCCCTACGGTTCTTCGAGGACTCGGCCCAACATCGCGGGCGCCTGGTCGAGGCGTCCCACGCCGCCGAGCGGCTCGCAGAGCGCTACTACTACTCAGCCGACGCCGTCGCGTTGTGCTCCAGCTCTGTGCTCTCCGCCAACCTCGCGGACCGGGTCGGCGTCCACGCGCGCAACGCCAGGCCCTACGCCTCCATGTCCTACCTGCTGGGGCTGGTCGGGTTGCACGGGCTCTCGGAGCGAGTGTACCAGCGGGCGGTGCGGATCGGGCAGCAGGCCCCGGACCCCACTGGGCTGAGCGTGGCGCGCTACACCCGCGCCACCTTCCACGCCGGGCGAGGGCAGTGGGAGCTGGCCCTCGAGCTGGGGAACCAGGCGGTGGCCGAGGCCGAGAACGCGATGGCTTGGCAGGAGTCCGGCGTCGCTCACACCATCCGCGCCCTGTGCCAGTTCCAGGTCGGCGCCTTCGGCCTCGCCGAAGCCAGCTACGGCGAGCTGTCGAGCATCGCCCGCGAGCGCTACAACGCTCAGCACGAGGCCTGGGCCCTCTATGGGGTCGGCGAGTGCCAGCTGGCGGTGGGCAGGCTCCACGAGGCCGCCCGCTCGGTGCAGCGGGCCCTGGCCGTCCTCCGCAACCTCGACGACCACCCCTCACGGCTCATCTGCCACGGCGTCTTGGCCAGCATCCACGCCCGCATGGGGCAGCTGGGGCGGGCGCGGGAGAGCGCCGAGCTGGCCTGGGCCCAGATCGAGCGCGTGCCTTTCCCCTTCGTGCTACCCACCATCGAGGGCTACGCCGGGGTGGCCGATGCCTACCTGGTCCTGCTCGCCCACGAGGCCGCCGACGGCGCGCCACGCCGTGAGCTGCTGGCCCGCGCCAAGGCCGCGGTGCGGGTCCTGGGTCACTTTGCCCGGGTCTTTCCCATCGCTCGTCCCAGGTACTTGGTCGCCCTCGGCCGTCTGGCGTCACTCCAGGGCAAGCCGGGGCGCGCCGCGAAGGCCTGGCGAGGGGCCATCGACTGCGCGCAGGCGCTGGGCATGCCCTTCGAGCTGGCCCTCGCCCAGGCGGCCCTGGCCAGCAGCCCGGGGTCGGCGCCGGAGCGCGCGGTCGCCCTCGCGGCCCAGGCTGCCGAAGGCTTCGAGGCCCTGGGCTGTGACTGGCACCTGCAGCGGCTGAGGGATCAGCAGGGGCAGTCGCAGTAGGCCTTGGGGGCTGTGCAGCGCTGCTCACCACCGCCCCCGACCAGCTGGATCTCATCTGGCCAGCGCCGCTGGAAGAGCTCGGGGACGCCGTCGGCGTCCAGGTCGATCAGCCCGATGATCTCGGCCATGTCGAGGTTGTGGAAGGGTACGATCTCGGCTCCGATGCTGCCTTCCTGGGTCCACTCGAAGACCGCGGCCAGCTCTTCTCGCACGTCGTCCGAGCCACACCAGATCTCACCGTCCCCCGTCTGGAGGGTGACCTGGACGAGCAGCACCTTCTGCTGGCGCGCCACGAAGCCCCGCAGGGTGACCAGCTGCTGCAGGGGCATGGAGCGTCGCTCAGCCTCGGCTCGCGCCCGCTCGAAGGTGGGCCTGAAGGCCGGGCTGCGGCCCACGATCACCTTGGCGTCGTCTTCGAGGTCGATGTCGCGCAGCGGCGCCAGGGCGGTGTAGAGCAGCGGCTCGGGGTGAACCGCCGGCAGGGCCAGCAGGGGCTCGTCAGGTGGGTCCTTGCAGCTCAGCCGCGCGAAGATCTCTGGGCCGCCGCAGCCCGGGGCTGTGGGCGCCGGATCCTGTTGCAGGTAGCCGAAGTGGGGCTGCCCGCGGGTGATGGCGGTGAATCCCTGCACCTTGCAGCGGCCGACCGAGGTGGCGCTGCCGGGCGCGTAGAGCTTCCAGGCCTCACCGACCTTGTGGGGGTCGATGGTCTGGGCACTCAGGGGGGAGGACCAGGCCTCGAGCCCACCCAGGGGCTGGGGCTCGGGGCTGCCCTCGAGGGCGCGATCGATGACCAGCTGGTCCTGGGGAAGCCAGAGCCAGGCCTTTCCGTCGTGGACTTCGGCGAAGCGAGCCTGGCCGCAGCCCTCGCTGAGGGCCTGGTGATCCGAGCTGCACCAGTCCTGCACGACCGCCTGCGGGCCCAGGTAGCGCCCGGCCTGCTTGACGTAGCTTTCGACCCCCAGACCATCCAGCTGGCGGGCCAGGGCGGTGGCCTGGCGGCGATACTCGAAGGCGCCGGCCACGGTGATCTCGTAGCAGGGCATCAGGCCGTCGAACCAGCTGGACGAGGCGCGGGACACCGCAGCCAGGAGCTCGGGCTCGCCAGCCAGCGCGGCGAGGGAGTCGGGCGTGGTCCCGGGGGTCGCGGAGGAGGCGAGGATCACCAGGAAGCGGTCCGAGAGCTGTGTGGGGTCGACCGCCATGGGGGGCAGGGGAAGCTCGGGCCCGTCAGGGGCGGCGACCGGCTCGGGGTGGGACGGGCCGTCGTCGGCTGGAGGCTCACTCCAGGCGTCGAGCACCTGCTCGATCTGCTCTTGGCTCATGGTCTCGGGTTCGGGCTCGCAGGCGCAAGTGGCGACGGCCAGCAAGGCGAAGGCGGCGGTGCTCATGGCTCGGCGCATGGAACCTCCCAAGCGATGGTATCAACGGCATGGAATCCGGTCGAGCATCGCGCTGCTGTGAGCGCCACGTTAGCGCATCCTGGGAAGCGTGAGCGGGAGTGGAGCATGGACGACAAACGAATCGTGGTCGTTGGCGGTGGGATTGCTGGTATCTGCGCGGCGTTGCATATGGCGGAGCGGGGCCTGCCCGTCACCCTGCTGGAGCGCAACGGGACCTCCATGGGGGGGCGGGTGGCGAGCTACCCCGACGCCTCCTTCACGCACCAGGGCCAGCGCTGGAGCTTCCCCATGGAGCATGGCGTCCACGGCTGGTGGAGGCAGTACCGGAACTTCCTGGCGCTCATCGAGCGCCTCGGGCTCACGGACCGCATGATCGACGCCTTTGATCAGACCCTCATCTTCCGCGACGCCCGGGACACCTACCGCACCAACGTAGGGCGGGAGACCCAGATCACTCCCGTGCCCGAGCCCTTCCACCACGTGCAGCTGCTGCGCAAGAGGAACATCCGGCGCATCATCCATCGCGAGGACCTGCCGAAGTTCATCACCCTGGGGTTCAAGCTGCTCGAGGCCGTGATGTTCGAGCCCACCGACCCCTCCCACCTCGAACGCTACGACGCTCTGTCGGTGCGCGAGTACACCCAGGGCGTGCCTTTCTTCTACAAGGCCTTCCTGGGCAGCCTCAGCCGCAGCGGGTTCTTCTCGGACCCTCAGCACGTCTCCCTGTGGGCCTTCCTGGTGGCCTTGCAGCACTACGTGTTCCTTCGGAGGGAAGACCAGCGCTTCTCCTTCGTCCGGGGCTCGGTGATGCCCAGCCTGTTGGAGCCCATGCTCGACCGCATCCGCGCCGCAGGGGGAAGGGTGGTCTCTGGCGTGCAGGTCAAGCGCGTCCGGCGTTCGGACAAGGGCGGCTGGAACCTCTCTTGGGCACGCGGCGAGGGCCCACCGCCCACCACCCAGGGCTTCAGGGGCCGCGGTGGGCGGCTGAAGGCCGATCTGCTGGTGTTGGCTGTGGACGTCGCTGGCGCCGCCGAGATCCTCGACGGTTCCCCGGATCTGGCTCCGGTGTGGGGCGACCTGTCGGTGTTCCAGGGCAGGCCCGCCATCAACATCCGCTGCTGGTGGTCCCGGGCCCCCGACGCCACCTGGGGCGAGAGCGGCGTGTTCGCCGGCAAGGCCACGGCCGACAACTACTTCTGGCTGCATCGCTTCCAGGATGCCTTCGCGGCGTGGCATCGCCAGACCGGCGGCGCCGTGAGCGAGTGTCACATCTACGCGCCAGCGTCCAAGCATGCCCTGCCGGATCAGCGGCTGCTGGACGAGGTGTTGGCCGACATGGAGAACGCCTTCCCGGATCTGCGCGGAGCCTGCATCCACCAGGAGATCATCCGCAACCGGCCCACCCACATCAACTTCCCCGTGGGCTGCGCCAGCAGCTTCCCTGCGGTGCGCACCCAGCACCCGGATCTCTTCCTGTGTGGCGACTGGGTCGATGGGGGCGTGGCGGTGCTGTACATGGAGCGCGCCTGCCAGACGGGCATCGCCGCGGCCAACGGTGCCCTCGAGGCGCTGGGCCTCGAGCCCTTCCCGCTGCTGCTTCCTGTGCCTCCACCGGCCCATATCCAGCGGCTGCAGAGCCTGCTGCGGGCGGTCGATGGGCGCCTGCCCTACGCCTGGCCCACCAAGGCTTCGACCTCCTCGTAGTCTCTGATGCAGCCGCTGCCGGCGGATCCAGGCTATTCGGGGTCATCCAGGAGGCCCCCCATGACCGATCCTCTGTTCGCGCCGTTGACCATCCGCTCCCTCGAGCTTCCCAACCGCATCGTCATGCCGGCGATGCACCTGGCCATGGGGCGGGCGTTTCAGGTCACCGACCCCATCGTGGACTTCAACGCGCGGCGGGCCCAGGGCGGCGCGGGGCTGCTCATCGTGGGCTACGCCACGGTGGACATGGCGTCTGGCAATCCCTCCAACATCGGGGCCCACAGCGACGACCACATCCCCGGGCTCGCCCGGCTCGCCCAGGCCATCCAGCAGCACGGCGTCAAGGCGGCGGTCCAGATCAACCACGCCGGTCGCTACAACTACTCGCTGTTTCTGGGTGGAAAGCCTGGGTTGGCGCCCTCGGCGGTGCCCTGCCGCCAGACCCGGGAGACCCCGCGCCCCATGACCGAGGAGCAGATCCTGGCGGCCATAGACGCCTTCGCCCAGGCCGCGCGCCGGGTGCGCGATGCTGGCTTCGACGCGGTCGAGATCCTCGCTGGTACTGGCTACCTCATCAGCCAGTTCCTCTCGCCGCTGACCAACCTGCGGGACGATGCCTGGGGCGGAGATCTCGAGGCGCGGATGCGCTTCGGCCGCGAGGTGGTGCGGGCGGTGCGGGCCGCCGTGGGGCCCGACTACCCCATCATCGCCCGGGTCAACGGCAACGACATGGTGCCCGGCGGCATCGGCACGGAAGACCTGCGCGTCTTCTCTCAGGCGCTGGTGGCCGAGGGCGTGGATGCCCTGGACATGAACGTGGGCTGGCACGAGAGCAAGGTCCCCCAGATCGCCTCCGAGGTTCCGCCGGCCGCCTTCGCATACCTTGCCCGGCGCCTGCGCAAGGCCGTGGACGTGCCGGTCATCGTCGGGCATCGCATCGACGATCCCGATCTCGCCCGCCGCCTGCTGCGCGACGGCGCCTGCGACGCCGTGGCCATGGGCCGCGCGCTGATCGCTGACCCCGATCTGCCCAACAAGGCCCGCGAGGGTCGCGAGGAGCGCATCCTCCACTGTGTGTCCTGCGGCCAGGGTTGCCTGGACTCCATCTTCCACCTGCGCCAGGTGCGCTGCCTGGTCAATCCCCAGGCTGGCGTGGAGCGCTTCCGTGGGCTCGAGCCCGCGGATCCAGCGGGCCACGTGGTGGTGGTGGGCGGCGGGCCAGCGGGGCTGAGCGCGGCCACCACCGCGGCCGAGCGGGGCCATCGGGTCACGCTCTTCGAGGCCGGCGAACGCCTGGGGGGCCAGCTTCACCTGGCCGGGGCGCCTCCGGGGCGCTCCCAGTTCCAGCGCCTGGCCGTCGAGATGGCCGCCCGGGCTCAGGCTGCGGGTGTGGAGATCCGGCTGGGCCAGCGCGTCGACGCTGCCAGCATCGCCGCCATCGCGCCCGAGGTGGTGCTGCTGGCCACCGGCGCCTCGCCGGTCACGCCGCCGCTGCCCGGCGCTGACATGCCCCACGTCGTGCAGGCCTGGGATCTGCTCGCGGGCACGGTCCAGCCCGGCGAGCGGGTGGTGGTGGTGGGCGGAAACGCCGTGGGTGTCGAGACGGCGCTGTTGGTGGCCGAAGAGGGCGCCCTGAGCGCCGAGGCGGTCAAGTTCCTGCTCACCCACGGGGCCGACAGCCCCGAGTCCATCGCTGAAGCCGCCCGCAGCGGCGGCCGCGAGGTGGTGGTGGTGGAGCTGGCTCCCAAGCTGGGGGTCGACCTGGGCAAGAGCACCCGCTGGGGCATGCTGCTGGACGTCGAGCGTTGCGGCGTCGACGTGCGCCTGGGCATGCGCGCGGTGGCCATCGAGCCCGAGGGTGTGCGCGTGGAGCCGTCCTCGGGTGGAGAGTCCGTGCTGCTGCCTGCCGACACCGTGGTGCTGGCGCTGGGCGCGCGCTCCTACAACCCCCTCGAGGTTGAGCTCACCGACCTGGGCATCCCCGTCACGGTGGTGGGGGACGCAGCGAAGGTGGCGGATGCCATGAAGGCGATCCATGCCGGGTTCCAGGCGGCGAGGAAGCTGGAGATCTGAGGGTCGGACGTGGGCTCGTGGGGCACGGGACGGACCAGGATGGCGTTTCAGACGTCGGAACGGTCCTAGTGGTCCGTCTGGACGGACCAGGATCGGGTTTCAGGCGTCTGAACGGTCGATGTGGTCCGTCAGGACGGACCAGGATTGGGGTTCAGGTGGCTGAACCGTTGGGATGGTCCGTCTGGGCGGACCGGATTGGGGTTCAGGTCGCCCAACCGCTGGGATGGGCAGAGGCCAGTCAGCCCTGGTGCCCCGCTGGCTCACCCTCAGGGGGCTGGCGCGGAGGCACCCTTCGAACCGCCGGAATTTCGGGTAGGATCGTCCACGGACCTCCCCGTCACGCACCACCGAAGGCGCTCCTCGAAGCATGAGACCACTCCTCCCCCTCCTGTCGCTGCTGGCCTTGGCCTGGGGCTGCGGAGAGGGGAAGGAACCGGTGGACAGCGGCGGGCCTGGGGACAGCACGCCCGACTGCATACCAGCGGACGAGATCCCCTACGACGGTATCGATCAGGACTGCGACGGCGAGGACCTGACAGACGTGGATGGGGATGGACAGGACTCGACCGAGGTGGGGGGACGGGACTGCGACGACACGGATCCCGAGGTCCACGCCGGCAATGCAGAGGAATGCAACGGGATCGATGACGACTGCGATGGGCTGATTGACGCCGACGACACCTACAATCTCGTGGGCGGAGAGACCGCGTACCATGACGCCGACGGTGACGGCTATGGTGATCCTGACACAGAAGCGGTGTTCTGCGAGGTTCCGTCCGGATGGATAGCTTCATCCGATGATTGTGACGACGGCGACGCGGCCGTGTACCCAGGCGCCAAGGAGATCTGTGACGACGGCCTCGACAACGACTGCCGGGGGTGGGATGCCGAGTGCCGTGAGCCGCAGGTGATCGGAGCCACCCTCGAGTACCTGGGGACGAGCAGGGGAGAGAGCGCTGGCGACTGGGTGTCACACGGGGGTGACATCGACGGAGACGGGTTCGATGACGTGGTCATCAACGCTCCCGGAGGCGGCGCCGTGGATGGCATCGCGTACGTGGTGTTCGGTGGCGCGGTGAGCACCGCGAGCACCTCGGGACCGATCGCGCTCGATGGCGCGGGGGTCGCCATCGGTGACGGCGGCGACATGGGCTTCTCCGCCGGCGTGGGTGACGTCGACGGGGATGGTCTGGGTGACGTCCTGGTGAGCGCCGCCGAGTTGAAGGAGGTCTACCTCTTCTCCGGTGCGAGCCTGGCGACGATGGCTGGCCAGGTGCCTCCGGACCTGGCGGATGCCGTCTTGACCAACACCCAGCGCTTCGCCATGGTAGCGGGCGCAGGTGACACCAACGGCGACGGTGTGGGCGACCTGCTGATCCAGTCCGCAGGGCATTCCAACAATTGGGACTACTCGACAGGCGGCGCGTTCGTGTTTCTCGGGCCCGTGACGGGCGACCTGGTGCTGGAGGATGCAGCGCCGCAGCTCTACGGGGATAGCCTCTATGGGAGCTGTGGCCGTTACCTGGATGGAGCCGGCGACACGAACGGAGACGGGCTGGATGATGTGGTGATCTTGGATGTCGAGAGCGCCAACATGACGGGTTGGTCTGGCGAAGCCTACCTCGTACTGGGACCCGTGACGGCCGATCGGGAGCTCGTGGACGCGGACGCGATCATCGGACACGAAGGCAGCATCATTCAACCCGACTACGTCGAGTGGTGCGTCGCCCACGCGGACGACACCGATGGTGACGGCTACGACGATCTCCTCATCGGATCCGCCGCGATGGTCTCCGGCGAGGTGCGCGGCGGTGGGGTGGTGCTCCTCAGGGGACCCTTCGAGAGCGAGGTCCTCATGGACGATGCGGATGCCAAGCTCTTCGGGGACGGAGGTCGAGCAGGGACGAGCGTCGCCAGCGCTGGCGACCTGAACGATGACGGCTTCCCTGACATCGTGGTTGGCGACTTGGCGGCCGACCCCGGGGAGGACGACGCAGGCGTGGTCTACGTGGTGCTTGGCCCGATTTCGGGCTCGCACGGGCTGGCGGACGCGGACTTCGAGTTCGACGGTCAGAACCATGACGACTGGGCAGGATACAGCGCCTCCGCCGGTGACTTCGACGGCGATGGCCGTGTCGATCTCATTGTCGGCGC
>CALDOK010000280.1 GCA_937912125.1 uncultured Pseudomonadota bacterium | reverse complement strand
CTGTGCCTGGACGAGGTCTGTCCCGTGCTACCCGTCTCGGTGCGACAGCTGCACTGGCCGCTCCCGGACCCGGCCTCGGCCCCCGACGACGAGCGCATCGAGGCGTTCCGCGCCGCCCGCGACGAGCTGCTCCGGCGCATCCCGCTGCTGCTCGCCGAGCTCAGCGCGTAACGCCAAGAGCCCCTGACGGTTCATGGAGACTCCCCTCCCCCCGGAGCGCCCCATGGTCCGTGCCGTCAAGGACTACGCCTTCCTGGCCCTGGCCATCTTCGCCGGCTGGTACGCCATGACCACCTTCTTCCCGGGCAAGCCCGACCTGCCCGACCAGGCGCCCTCCTTGGCGCTGGAGGACCTGGAAGGTCTGCCCCACGACCTCGCCGAGCTGCGGGGCCGGCCGGTGGTGATCAACTTCTGGGCCACCTGGTGCCCTCCATGCGTCCAGGAGATCCCGGGCTTCGCGGCCTTCTCCCGCAGCCACCCCGACATCGCGGTGCTGGGCGTGGCCCTCGAGAGCGGCACCACCGCAGAGCTCCGCGCCGCCGCCAGCAAGCTCGGCATCCCCTACCCTGTGCTGGTGGGCGACCGGGCCACCAAGAGCGCCTGGGACATCGGCACCCTGCCCACCACGGTCTTCATCGGCCCCGACGGCCGCGTGCTGGGCTCGGTCGTGGGGGGCATGAGCCAGGAGAGGCTGGCAGCGGAGCTCGAGAAGGTCCTGGCCGCCGACGACGCGGACTAGCGCTCGGGCCTGCCGATCCAGAGCACGCCCTCGAGGGAGGGCACGGCCACCGGCTCCCCGACATAGCCCTCGACAGGTCCCTCCCAGGAGACCACGAGCGCGGCAGCGCGAGTATCCTCCGGGTCCTGGATCAGCTCCCGATCGACGCCGCCGTAGCGCAGGCTCGGCCCCAGGTGCGACGCCCAGTCGTGGGTGGTCTGCAGGGTGCAGGGGATCTCGGCCGTGCCGACGACGCGCACAGGGCCAGGCCGGCTGTGGCGCACGGCGTCCACCACCGCCGCGAGGCCGAGATCGTCCACCACGGGGGGGCGCAGCCAGATCTGCGGACAGCGGTCGTCCAGCACCCGCGCGCTGACGGGAACCGGGAGGGCCCGCAGGGAGCCCCAGCCCGTCCAGGCCACCGCGGCGGCGAGCCCCAGCGCCACCGCCCAGGCTGCCCAACCCCGCCGCCAGCGGGCGGCAGCGATGGCCACCAACAGCGCCACAGCCGGCAGCGCCGGGGCCAGCAGGCGCGGGTACTTGCGAGGGACCAGCACCAACAACAGCAGGGAGCCGATCAACCAGGCGGAGGCGACCACCAGGGCCTGGCGACGGCCGGGCTCGCGGCGGTCGAGCCCCGCGGCCAGCCCCGCCAGGCCCAGCACCGCCAGGGGTGGCCCTGCGGCGACCCACAGCAGGGACCAGGGGTAGAACGCCAGGTGGCGCAGCATGCCCAGCCCCGGCGTGCCCGCGGCGCTCTCACCGCCGTAGCCCACCTGCTGGCCCAGGTTCAGCAGGGTCCAGGGCCCAGCCACGATCAGGGCGCAGCCCAGGGCCGCCAGGCTGCTGGCGCGCCGAGGCAGGCGGAGGGCCAGCACGGGGAGCAAGGTCAGCACCGCCGTCTGCTTGAACATCCACGCCAACCCCAAGGCCAGCCCCACAAGGGCCAGGCGCCCGGCGCTGGGCTTGGCGCGCGCATACTCCACGGCCACCACGCACCAGGCCACCGCGGCGGTGAGAGCCCCCTCGATCATGAAGTGACGCCCCAGGCCGCACAGCAGGGGCAGGGCCAGCACCGCGACGACGCCGGCGATCACCGCGCGGGGGCCCAGGGGGCGGGCGAGCCAGGCTACGGCCAGCGCGGTGAGGGCCGGCCAGGCCAGGTTGATCCCTTGCACCGCCACGCGGCCGGGATCCCCCATGCCGAGCATGGCCCACCAGCCGCCAACCAGGCCAGCGTACAGGGGCGGGTAGACGCCCAGCTTGCCCGCGAAGGTGGTGCCGATGGCGTCGAGGAAGCGGCCCTCGCTCCACATGGCGGCCAGCAGCTCGGCGGCGCCCACGTGGCCGGCCTCGTCCCCGTCGAAGACCAGCAGATCCGCGCCGATCCAGGCTGCCCCCAGCGCCAGATGGATGAGGACGAGGCCCCCCACGGCGAGCAGGACGAAGGCGGTGAGGCGCGGGTGGACAGGAGGCGTGCTTTGCATGGGCCCTGGTCTGGAGGGGAGGCCGGCGACCACAGGACTCGCATATCCCATGAGCGGCCACGAGCACCCGGCGCTCGCCCGCGGCAGGCCCCTCTGATACGGTCAGAGCGCCTCACGTTGTCTGGCGAGGAGACCCTTGCGCCGCTCGCTCCGCCTCAAAGCCCTGATCATCCGCAGCGCCATCGCGGCCCTCATCGCCGCCCTGTTGGGCGGCCTGCTGCAGATGTCGCCTCAGCCCCTCACGGACCTCATGCTGCGCTGGGATCTGGCCCCCGCGGTGCAGCGACAGGTGTTGTTGGTCGAGATGGACGCCCACGCCTCGCCGGGGGCATGGATCCGCATGGCCACTCAGCTGCGGGAAGGCCGTGTGGCCGCCGTAGTGCTGGTGGGCGACAGCATCCCCGTCCTGGCGGACGACGACGTCGTCCAGCTCATCAGCCCGGGCTCGGCCCTCACCGAGTCCGGCTTCGCCTACGACTGGGACCACCGCTACCGCACCTGGCAGCCCATGGTTGGCAGCTCCCCCAGCCTCCCCGCGCGCATCCTCGAGGCCGCGGGCCTGCCCGTGCCCAGCCGTCAACAGCGCATCCCCATCGCCCCGGTGGGGGTCCCCAGCCTGGACCACGGCCAGGTGGCCGGCCTCAACAGCGCCGCTCTCGAGGGCAGGATCGCCGTGGTCGGAGCCCTCGACCCCTGGGCCAGCCCTTCGGTGGACGTGCCCGGTGCCCGCCTGGCCCTGGCCGAGGCCGTGGCGCGGGTGGTGGCCGGTCCCGACCTCCCCGTGCTCTCATCACCGGTGGCTGGGCTCATCGCCTGCATCCTGGCGCTGGTGCTCACCCTCAGCCTGTTGCTGCTGCGGGCCAACAGCGCACGCACGGCCTTCCTCGGCGGCTGCGTCGTGGCGGCCGTCGCGGCCTCGGCTGCGTTCCTGCACGCGGGCACCGTGATGCCCGTCGAGGTGCTGCTGGCCGGCATCGCCGCCTCGGCCTTCACCTGGCGGGCCACCACCTACCAGAACGCGGAGCTGCAGCTGCAGCGCCTGCAGGACAACCTGCTCAGCCGCCTGGGCGAAGGCCTGGGCAGCACCGCCGCCAAGCCCGAGTCCGCGTGGAAGGATCTAGCGCGGGCCGCGGTGTCCTGGGGTGGGGCCGACGCCGCCTGGGTCTTCCAACGCCGCGGCTCCTCCCTGGTCCCCCGCGCACGAGCGGGCGACGTGGCGGGCACCCAGCCCGACGAGCTGGCCGACAAGCTCGATCAGCACGTCCACGCCAACCTCACCGACCCCCTCGATCTGCCTGCATGGCCCATCGCGAACCCCGGCGCCGGCGAACCCCGGCCCCTGCTGGCGGTGCCCATGCGGGCCGACGGCCGCAACCGAGGCCTGCTGCTGGTGCGCCTGCTCGGGTCCGCCGATCAAGCCCCGCGCACCACCAGCACCGGCGAGCTGATCGACCTGGGGGCCGCCAGCCGCCACAACCTCCAGATCTTCGCCAACCAGGCGGCCCTGCGCACCGCCCGCGGCCGCACCCGCGCCGCGATGCAGAGCGTGGTCGCCGAGCAGGGCATCCGTGCGCGCCTGCACGAGCTCACCGCCAGCCTCGAGCACCTGCTGGATCAGCGCGACCTGCTGCTCGCATCCCACCAGGACAGCCGCACGGCCCACGCCCTGTTCGACCCGCTGGGACTCCCCATGCTGGTGGACGAAGGCTTCCGCCAGCTCCTCGAGCGCTTGGCGGTGCCCCTCGAGGCGAATCTCCCCACGGTCTGGCGAGCCCTGCAGCTGCCTGAGCGCTCCCTGGTGCAGGCCCTCTCGGGCCGGGCGCCCATCCGGGAGAGCCTCGACCTCCCGGGGGTGGGCATGGACTGCTGGATCTACCCCTGCACCTACCAGAACCGAATCCTGGGCGTGGGGGTCGAGCTGGTGGACATCTCCGAGCTTCAGGCCCAGGACACCGTGAAGTCCGGCCTGCTCGAGATGATCTCCTACCGCGTGCACAACATCCTGGCGGCCATCCGCGGCTACGCCGATCTGCTGTCCCTAGGGGCGGTAGAGGCTTCCGAGGTCGCGCCCCGCATCGCCGCGCGCTGCGGTGAGATGGCCGAGATCTTCGATCGCTACGAGGATGTCGCCCGCTCCGGCGAGGGCGGGGCCTCCGAGCCCATCCAGGTCATCGATCTGCTCCAGGAGGTCGTCGCCGGCGCCCGCCGCACCCTGGGCGAGCACCGCGTGCGGCTGATCAACACCCCTGTGGCCCTGGCGCCCGCCCTGGCCAACCGGCACGATCTGGCCCGGGCGCTCATGTCCCTGATCCACGAGCTGGCTCGGGACACCACCACCGAACAAGCGGTGCTGGTGGAGCTCCATGCCCCCGCGGGCGCGGTGGAGATCCTGGTGCGCACCGAAGGCCATGCACCTCCACTGCACGTGCTTCAGCGCCTCGCCACCGACGCCAGGGACCAGGGCTCAGCGCAAGCGGCTCGCCTGATCACCGCCATGGGCGGCAGCTTCGTAGTCGAGGGTGGCGGCGAACAGGGAGCGCGCATCCGCATCCAGCTGTCCGAGGCGTGATGAGGCCCCGCTTGGCTCAGCGAGGGGCATCCGGTAGCATGGGTCGTCAGCACGGCTCCGTCGTGCCGTAGCCAGGGGTTCGTCCTGCTCACAGTGTTCCCGAGCGCCTACGTCGACAACAGCCTGCTCACTGCTGTGCTGATCGGCGTGCTTGTCATCTGGATTCTCACCGAGCTCTACGGGTGGCCCCAGTCTGGCCTGGTGGTCCCTGGCTACCTGGCGGGCGTGTTCATCATCCAGCCCCGGGCAGGCCTGGTGGTGCTGGCCGAGGCGGTGCTCACCTACGGGCTGGCCGCGCTGCTGGCCAAGGGGCTGCCGCGCATCGTGCCCCTGGACCGCGCCTTCGGGCGCAACCGCTTCTTCCTCATCCTGCTGGTGTCGGTCGGGGTCCGGCTCTTCGTCGAGGGCGGCCCCTTCATGTCCTTGATGGATCAGGCCGGCATGCCCCTGATCACCCCCCTGAACTCGCTGGGGCTGGTGCTCGTGCCCCTGACCGCCAACGCCATCTGGCGCACCGGGCTGTACAAGGGGCTGCCCATGGTGGCGGCGCCCACGCTGCTGGTCTACCTGCTGCTGCTCTGGGTCCTGCTCCCCCACACCAACCTGAGCTTCGCCCAGTTCGAGCTCACCTACGAAGACCTCAGCCGGGACTTCATCTCCTCCCCCCGCGCCTACATGCTGCTGCTCGTGGGGGCGCTCATGGCCACCCACATGGCCGTTCGGTATGGCTGGGATGCCGGGGGCATCATCATCCCGGGCCTGCTGGCCATCACCTGGGTCCACCCCGAGAAGCTGGTGGCCACCCTGGTCGAGGTCCTGCTGATCGTGGGGGCGCTGCGCATCATCCAGCGCCTGCCCGTGGTGCGCACGGCGAACCTCACCGGCATGCGCCCGCTGGTGCTGGCGTTCACCGCCAGCTACGCCGTCAAGCTGCTGCTGTCCTTCGGGCTCGCCGACAAGTACCCAGGGCTGCGCATCACCGACCTGTTCGGCTTCGGCTACCTGCTCCCGGCGCTGATCGCCGTGCGCTGCTGGCGGTACGGCAGCCTGCCCAGGGTCATCTTCCCGGCCCTGTTCATCTCCCTGGGCGCCTTCGTGGTGGGCACCACCCTGGGCGTGGGGCTCGAGCAGCTGCGCCCCCTGCCCCAGGACCGCATCACGGCCGCCATCGACCAGCGGGCGGGCCCAGCCTGGGCCGCGGTCACCGAGGTGGCCCTGCCACCCGCCGAGTTCCCCGACACCACCGTGCTCGTGGAGCTGCGAGACGCGTGGAAGGTCGCCCGCACCGGCGCCCCCTACGCCGGCGACTACCTCCGCGCCGACGTGTACCCCGACGGGGTGGTGCTGCACTCCGGCGGTCACAACCTCTTCGGCGCCGCCTGGTTGCGCAGCCACACCGGCCTGCAGCTGATGGTCGTGGTGCCCGACGCCGCCAGCACACCGGGCTTGGCCGAGGCAGGCGTGGCCCTGGCCGAGGTCCTCGACGCAAGCGTCCTGCTGCTGTCCCCCGCTTCCGCCCTGCGCCGCCAGGCCATGGAGCCGGGCATGGCCGTACTCGAGCTGCACGCAGCTCCGGCCTCGTCCTTCACCGTGGCGCGACGCCTGCCCGACGCCATCGACCTCAAGCGCCTCTCCGCCGTCATCCCCGACCTGGTGCCCGCCTGGGATCTGCCCTCCGACGCCCCGGCCCATGCCAGGTTGCTGGTGGACGAGCCCACCCTCCTCGATCTGGCTCTGCGGCGCTTCGACGGCCAGCTGGCTCCAGAGCGCATCGCCCTGTACGACCCCAACGGGCAACCCTTCCCACCCTCGGCCCAGGATGAGTCCGAGGCCGATCGGGTGCCCGACCTGCTGTTCCTGCGCCGCGCCGTGGTGGAGCCCCTGCTCCAGGCCCGCCTTGGCGATCCGCGCTGGCTGCGTCTCGCCGCCGCCCAGGCCGAGCGCCTGGGGCTGGAGGTCAGCGCCGACGACGAGCTGATCACCCTGGGGCCGGCCTCGGACAAGGCCCCGCCTCGCTACACCCTCTGGCTGCGCCGCGTGGGCGGTGATCCGGTGATCTACGAGGTCCGCGCAGCCCACCGCCATCACCTGGCCGTCGAGGTCGCCCGCACCTGGTGGGCCGGCACCCAGGCCTCGGCCATCCTGGTACACGACGCGGGCGCGGATCTGGACGCCCAGGCCGTGCAGCGGGCGGCCACCCACAGCCCGGAGCTGTCCGTGCTGCGCTCCCTGGCCCTGGACACCCCAGGCGCCACGGTGGTCTCCGTGGACGCCTACCGAGAGGATGAGTTCCCCGGCGCCGACGCGGTGATCTCCATCGGCCGCCCCCTGGGCACCGGCGACCGCGTGCCCGAGTACCTCGAGCCCGTGCGCAGGCTGGTCGAGGGCTCCGGCGGCTCGGTGGTCTGGTACGACGGCGACTACCAGCGCATCCGCTTCTACGACCCCTCCAACCCTCGCGCCGAGGTGGTGCGCTACACCGGCGGCCAGTACGTCACGGTCTACCTCTCCCCGCTTTTCCGGGAGCGCTTCTCCACCCCCGACACCTCCTCGGCGCTGCGCAGCCTGCTGCAGGGCTCCCACATCGGCCTCGGTGATGGCGTCCTCGAAGACATGCTCCAGGCCCCCGCCCTGGACACCGCCGCCGCGGCCGAAGAGTACCGCCCCCTGCTGGCCAGCCTGGCGCGCAACGCCCGCACCGGGCATCCCGGCGAGCTGGACCGGCTCCAGCGCCTCGCCCGCGCCCGGGGCATGCAGGTGCGCGCCTTCCTGGATCGGGACGATGGCCTGCCCTACCTGGTCATCGAGGGCCGCGAGCACCGCCTGGTGGCCGCCCTGGCCCGGGCCGGGGGCGAGCTGACCGACAACCCCGCCGACAGCGCCGAGGTGCGCTTGTACGGCCGCACGGCCGCCCTGCAGCGGGAGGACGCCCCATGAGGCACGTCCTGCCCCTGCTGGGCTGGTTGGTGGTGGGCACCCTGGTGGCGCTGCTGGCCATGGCACAGCTCGAGAAGGAGCGCGAGCCTCCAGGCATGCGAGAGCTGTACTACGCCTTGGCCCCTGGCCAGGACGTGGACATCCGCTTGCTGGCCGACGAGCCCAGGCTGCGCATCCTGGCCCACCTCGAGACCCCGGACCCGGGCGTGGACGACGAGACCCTCACCTGGCTGTACGGCCTCGAGCTCACCCTCGAGCCCACCGACGGCGAGCCCCTGGTCCGGGAGCACTGGACCCGCTCCCGCCGCACCATCCTGCCGGACGGGGCCCGGGCGCTGCAGTCCCCCTACGCCGACCGCGTGGTCACCGACAGCCGCATCCTGGAGATCGAGCCGGGCCACCTGCTCCCCGAAGGGGGGATGCTGAAGGTGCGCCCGCTGCTCGAGCAGCAAGACCAGCGCCTGCTGCTGCGCATCTACCGCGAGCGGGAGACCCAGCCCCTCGAGCAGACCCGGCTCTTCGGATCCCCCGAGAAACAAGAGGTCCGCACCCAGGCGGTCTACCCCTTCGAGTGGGACAACCTCGAGCCTGCCGAGCGCAGCAACGTGATGGGTTGGATTCGCGAGCGCCTGCACGCCGAGTCCCAGACCGCGGAGAGCGTGCCGCTGCATCGCCTGGCGCCCCCCTCGGCCGCGCCCACGGTCACCACCGAGGGCTTCCTGCTCCCCACAGGCCACGCCACCGCCGTGAACCTCGTGGGCCCCTGCACCCTGAACGTGGCCACCGAGCTGGCCGATCCCGAGCCCGGGCAGCATGCCAAGGGCGTGCCCCTCGACACCTCGCTGGTGGATGCCTCCCTGCGCCCCAAGGCGCTCGACGACCAGGACCTCAGCGCCTTCCGCTGGGACGTCCCGGCAGGTGCCCTGTGGAGCATCCGCTGGACCAACCCGTGGGAGCAGCAGGACGTCCTGATGCGCTTCACGGTCAGCCCCCCGGCGAGTCACTCCTGGGGTGAGCCCCCCGGCGCCGGCGCCGAACAACCCCAAGCGCCCGAGCTGCGGCGCCTGGCCCACTTCCGCTCCGACCACGGGCTCGTGCCCATCGTCGTACCCGTAGCCACCGGCGCCGACTGGGGATCCCTGAGGGTCGACGCGCGGCCGCTGCCTCCGGACGCCTGGGTCGCGCGCGCCGGACCCGGGCACGACCCCGCCAAGGATCCCGACGATCTCGACGGCGCCGAGGCCCCCCTCGAGATGCCTCCGGTCACCGTCAGCTACACCGCCTACGACGAGGAGGGGCACAACCTGGGCGAAGGCAGCTTCGAGGCTCGCTTCGAGCACGCTCCCTTCGAGACCTACGTGGAGAACCCCTGGCCGTGGGTCTCCGAGGAGACCCAGGTCCACCTCTTCCACCCCTTCCAGGCCACGACCCTCGAGTTCTCCTCCGACGGCCCGGTGGACCTGCGCTTCCTGGTCCCCATCGAGAACGAGCCCGAGCGCGCCGAGCCCTACGATCTTCCAGACGGCTGGACCGGCCGCTTCGCGCCCTGGGAGCTGGCGCCCTACATCTCGCTGGCGCCCCTGAACTCCGAGCAGCTCATCGAAGAACAGCGCCTGATGCGCATCGACGCCACCGTGCGCATCGAGCCTTCCAGCCGCAGCGCCGGCTACCAGGCGCTGTCCACCGAGCTGCTCCTGCCCACGGGGGAGCCGCCCAGCTACCCCCTGATGGAGCGCTTCCGCAACGGCGCGGCCTGGCAGCCCTGGCACCGCACCCAGATCGCCGGCGACACCGATCTGACCATCCCTCCCACCGGCGAGCTGACGGTCGACTTCCGCGTGCCCAGCGGCAGCGCTGGCCAAGCCGCCACCCTCAGCTGCGACGACCGCAGCGTCCAGCTCCGCCTGGACGCCTCCGCGGGGATCCTGCACTTCGCGGGCCTCGCGCCCGGCGAGCACACCTGCAGCATCGAGGGCCCCATGGGCGCCTACCTGGCCCGGGCTCCCGGCGATGGCGACCGCTGGACCCGCAGGCAGGTGTTCCGGGCCGACGCCACCACCTTGGAGCTCCCAGTGCAGGCCCATGGCAGCGGGCGGGCGGTGGTCTACGTGCGCCCCTACACACCCACCTGGGCCGAGCCGCCCACCATCGTCACCGAGCTCGACGGGGGCCGCCCTCGCCGGCACGGAGGCCCCTCCACGGTGCTCACCCGGGCCAACCGGACCATCGAGCCCGCACGCACCGGGCGCATCGCGCGCCTCGAGGACAGCGACTTCGGCGATCTGGTGGCCTGGGAGGGCGTGCGCCTGGTCCTGGGCGACGATCTGGTCCCCGGCCAGCACATCCTCACGGTGCACATCGCCGAGACCGACCGCCCCACGCCGGTCTACCTGCGCTTCGAGGCGACCGACGGCAACGCAGAACCCTCGCTCCCCGAACACTGGGCCAAGGAGGTCAAGTGCGAGCTCACGCGCTGATCATCCCCCTGCTGGTGCTCCTGGGGCTGACGCCCGCCGCCTTCGGGGCCGCGAGCCTGTGGCCGCAGGTCGATCAGCTCCGCAACGACCATGGCTACTCCGACGCCTCCGCCTGGCGTCGCGCCCAGGTTCGGGCGGTCATGGCCGATGTCGTCCGCGGTGCCTCCACCGGCACCATCCCCGCCAGCGCCCAGCGGCGCGCCGAGGCCGCCGGCCTGGTGCTCCGCGAGGAGGAGAGCTGGGTCGTGATCTCCAGCAAGCCCGAGCTGGCCGACGGCTTCTACGTCGTCCGCAAGGGCGCCGTCGCAGCTCCCCTGGTGATCCAGGCCCCCCACGCCTGGTTCGACCTCGACACGGGCAAGCTGGCCTGCGCGCTGTTCGAGGCCGGCTACGGGCGAGTCCTGCTGCTCAACAGCGCCCAGCGCCACGCCCCCTCCCAGGGGGACGCTTCGGCCCACGCGGGCCAGCTGGGTGCCGACGTGGCTCACCGGGCCGAGTCGGTGTTCCAGGCCGCCACCCTGGGCGTGGTCGATGCCCTCAACGATCCGCTCGTCGTGCAGATCCACGGCTTCGGCACGGACCACGGAGCCTACGCCGCGGTGCTCTCCGAGGGTGCCACCTTCCAGCCCGACTCCCAGCTCCAAGCCGCCCGCCAGGTCCTGCAGCCAGTGCTCGACAGCTTCGGCTCCCTCGGCACCGGCGACGATGTGCCCGAGCTCGCCGCCCGCACCAACGCTCAGGCCCAGGCCATCACCGGCCAGGCCCGCTTCCTGCACATCGAGCTGTCCCTGCCCGCCAGGCGCGTCCTGGTGGCCGACCTCCAGCGTCGAGCCGCCCTGGGGCAAGCGCTCACCCAGCTCGCGGAGCGCGCGCCATGATCGCTCCCTGGCTGCTGCTCTGTACCTCTGCCCTCGCGGGACAATGGATCCCCCAGGTGCCGGTGGAGCTGCAGCCCGACACGCCCTGGCTGGTGGAGCAGAGCGGGTCCTCTCGAATCCTGCTGCAGGTCCAACCCAGGGACGCCGATCTCGAGGCCTGGGTGGGCGCGCTGCGCCTGCCCCTGCGCGAGGGTCCGGGTGACACCTGGCTGATCCCGAGCCAAGACGTGGCCCGCCAGCTGCAGCTCCAGGCCAGCGAAGCCATCGAGCTGGCCTGGTGGCGCGAGAGCAGCGTGGGTGAGGCCCAGGCCTGGGATCTCTACGAGCGCGAGCTGTTCCGCTGGGCGCGGGACGGCGGCGCGCTGCCCTCGGCGCCGGCGGCCATCCCCGCCCTCGAGGTGGAGTGGAATGCCCGCCGCCGCGCCATGGCCGCGGCGGGTGAGATCGATCCCGACCTGCTGTTCCTGGCCGCCCTGTACGAGCTCGAGACCACTCGCGCCCGATCCTGGCCCGACCACGGCCCACGGCACACCGATCAGGGCTGGATCACCGCGGGTGAGACCGCCACCCTCGAGGTCGAGGGGCCGGGGGTCCTCACCCTGCGCACGCGGGCCTTGATGGAGGAGCAGAGCTACCGCCGCTACGGCCTCTGGCTCCAGCGCGACGGCGCCCCCCTGGGCGAGCACCAGCTCTTCACCACCGAAGACGAGCTGGGCATGCCGGGCTGGGGCTGGCCCCGCAGCACCAGCGTCGCCATCCCACCGGGACGACACGAGCTGGCCTACCGGCTCAGTGCGGACGACGATCTCACCGTGGTGCAGGTGGAGTCCGTGCTCGAGCACCAGCGGCCCTCCATGCTGCGCTTCTTGCTCACCTTCCCCCACACCCGCGATCTGGACCAGCGCGGCACCATGGGGGCCGTGGGAGCCCTCGAGGTCGCCCACCTCACCGGCCAGGGCGACCCCGTCCAGCTGGCCCAGCTGCTGCGGGACGGACCCGCCGACGAGCTCGCGCGGGCGCGCCTGATCCAGCACCTGGACAGCCCTCAGGACGCCACCACGGTCTTCTTCGCGCAGCCCTACAGCCCCATGACCGCCCTGGCCATGGCCCAGCGCTGGCGGGACCGACGGGACGTGGATCCAGCCCTGCTCCTCGAGGCCGCCGATCTGCTCCCCACGGATCCTGGCCTGCTGGCCGACATCGCAGACGCGCTGCCCCAGGGCTTCGTGCGGCCCCGAGGCCGCGCCATCCGCGCCCTCGCCGGCTACAGCTCCCCCGGCACCGATCCCTCCCGCTGGACCCAGCTGGCTCCCGAGGGTTCCCGCGGGCGCCTGCGGGTGCCCGGCACCGGCGGCGGCTTGGCCCGCGTCCAGGTCAGCGAGGGCCAGAGCGCCACAGCTGTGCTTCCCGAGTCCGCCATCGAGGGCCGCTTCCCTGTCCTGCGCATGGAGGCCTCCTCCAACGTGCGCTACCGGGTCGACGGCTCGCCGCGCGAAGGTCAGGGCGCCCTCGAAGAGGCCCTCGCTCCGGGCAGCCACCAGATCGAGGTCGAGACGGGGCGCCTGATCCTGCTGGACGCGGCGCTGATCTCAGGCGGGGAGCCCGTACGCGACAAGGCCGTCGGCGCCCTCCCCAACCGCTGGCTCCTTCCGGACCAGGGCGCGCCCGGTGAGGTGGAGATCCTGGTGTGGGGTGAAGGCGGCTCGCTGGTGATCAGCGCCAACGACGGCCAGATCCAGACCCTCGAGAGCTCCCCGGATCCTCAGGGGGGCCCCGGGCTCACCCGGGCGGTCATCCAGGTGGGGCCCAACGCGGGCGAGCTGCGCATCGGCGGCCCCAAGGGCACCCTGGTGGGCCTGGCCATGCGCCGCAACAGCGTCGAGCAGCACCCTGCCGTCCCCGGCCCATGGCCGGATCCCCTCGAGTACTTCTGGGACGCGAGCCGCGGCCTCATCGACCACCCCGATGCGCTGGACCGAGCCGATCTCAGGCTGCGGCGGGCGGCCTCGTACCATGTGCTGGGCCTGGTGGTCTCGGCCCAGCGGGAAGCCCGCGCGGTCGCCGCCATGCCCCTGGCCACCGCGGACCAGCGGGCCGTGGGCATGGCCCTGTACCGCAACACCGTCCCTCCAGTGCACACCGCCGAGTTCCCCGGCCCGGTCACGGTGGACGCGGCCCTGGCCTGGGCCCAGGTTCCCCACCAGCAGGCCGACAGCTGCGAAGAGCTGGTGGCCATCGCCGGCGGCTTGCTGCCCCCGGTGTCCTGGCCCGTCCACGAGGAGGCGTCTCGCTGCTACCTGGACGAGGGTCGGATCGTCGAGGCGTGGGTCCAGGCCGAGAAGGCCGGGCCCCTCGGACGAGTCGCGCGGCTCAAGGCCGCCGACGCGGGCGACTGGCATGGCCTCACCCGCGTGGACCTGGACGGCGGCACCTTCCGACGCCGGGTGCTGCGCACGTCGCCTGAGCTGGCCGACGGCCTGGTGGCCTACCTGCGCGAGCTCTCCCTGGGGGTCCCCTGGGCCCGAAACAGCTACTCCGTGATCCGCCACGAGAAGCGCGACGTCCTACAGCTCGACGGAGAAGGCACCCTCCAGCTGCAGCTCATCTGCCGCGATGAGTCCTTCGCGGTCGAGCCTCCCCCCTGCGCGCCCACCCTGGTGGTCGACGGTCAGGCCCAGCAGCTCGAGCTGCCCGAGTCCTCCCTCGAGACCCTGCGCTTCCCCCTGGGTCCTGGTGAGCACGAGGTGTCCATCGGCCCCCTGCCCGACCAAGGCCAAGCCCTGGCCGTGCGCGCCGCCCTCGACGGCCAGCTGCTCCCTCCCCAGACCGAGTTCACGGTCCACCGCCTGGGCTACCAGGGCCTGAAGGCCACGGTGGCGGGTCCTGGGCTGGTGCGGATCAGGCTGCACGAGCACGGGCCGGTCACGGTCCAGGTCGAGGGGAACACCCTGCAGGTGGACGAAGAGCTGGTCATCCCCATCGCCTCCACCGGGCCGGTGTCCATCGCGGTGCAGGGCCCTCCCGAGTCCACGGTCACCCTCAGCAGGCTCCAGGTCTGTGGCAGCCCCGAGGAAGAGATCGGCCCCCTGCCTCGCTCCCTCGACCACAACCTGCCGCTACCCAAGGCCACCTGGGCCACGGACATGTGGATGCGGGAGGTCGCGGCCCCAGCCGTGACCCTGCACGAGCCCATGCAGCGTGGTGGCAGCATCGGCGGCTGGGTCCAGGGCGGCGACGACGCCACGGGCGTGCGCGACACCAGCCAGCACTACCGCTACCTGGGGGCTGGCGCCGGCTGGTACCAGCGCCTCGACGGCCGCGACCACTGGCTCTCGGTGATGGCGGACGGCCGCGCCAGCGTCGATGGCCCCGCAGGCGCCCTGGTGGGCGGCCAGTGGGTCCACTCCCCTGGGCACCACCAGGTCCGAGTCCAGGCCGAGCTCGCCGGCTCCGGCGGCGCAGGCCATGCCTCCGCCCGGGCCACCTGGCGCTATCTGCACACGGTGGGCCCATGGTGGAGCCTCCAGCCCTTCGCCCACCTCCACGGTGGCTGGTGGTCCGACGCTCCAGGCCAGGCGGTGGACCCCAACGCCTGGAACGCCTACGCGTCCCAACACTTCTTCGGCGCCGACCTCGGCCTCCACGCCGACTGGCGCCCCATGCGCGACCTGCGCGTGAGGCTGTACACCGAGCTCGACAGCAACCCGAACCTCTCCCCTGACGGGGTTCACTTCGGCCTGCGCACCGACACCCTGGTGTGGGGAATGACCTGGCTCAAGCTCGGCCCCGAGCTCACCCTGCGCTTCGTCGACGACAACCGCCAGCACAGCTACGCCCGGCCGTCCCTGCGCACCGGCCTGGCCCACAGCTGGTACCGCGGCCGCACCCTGCGCTGGGAGGTCGGCGGCAACGCCAACTGGTACCCCCTCGAGGGCAGCATCGAGGGCAGCGTCGGCGTGAACATCCTATACAGCAACGGTCGAGGCCTGCGGGATCAGTCCCCCTTCGACCAGGTCTTCGGCACCGCCCTGGATCTGCCCCTGGAGGAACGATGAATCCCTTCGTTCGTCCCGGCGGCGGCCCCACCAGCCCTGGTGGCCAGCTCTTGGCCCGCCGGCTGCCCCCCCTGCTCGCCCGCCTGCGCGGTCCGCAGCTCGACGAGATCGCGGCACGCCTGGCCCAGGCCTCTCCCACCGGCGCCTTGCCCGAGCCCACCAGCAGCGACGACGACGCCCCCACCCGCGTAGGCCAGCCTGGGCAGGTGGTCAGCCAGATCGCCGACCTGCTCACCAGCGAAGGCCTGCGCGTGCTCGAGCAGCGGCGGGACGCCGAACGCACGCGCACCGGCTTCCTCAAGGCGGTGCGGCGCGCCCCGGACACCCTGGCCCTGCAGGCCCTGCTCCGCCACCACCTGCGCACCACCCGCGGCGGCATGGACCTGCGCCGCGACCTGCGGGCCATGAAGCGCTGGCTGGACGCCGACGCTCTGGTCGAGCGCATGGACGCAGGCATCGAGCACCTGGGCGTGGAGCTCGAGATCATCTGCTGCCTGCTCGAGGGGCTGCCCCTGCGGGAGCAGGGCGTGGGCCTGCTACGCCACCTCCTGGCGGACCCGCGCCTGCCCACCCGGCGGGCCGCCGTGTCCTGCTTGACCACCTGGGTGGTCGACCACATCCAGGTGGGCGGCCTGCAGGCCGTGCCCTCCGAGCTGCTCCGGCAGCTGCTGCAGGTGGCGCGCCAGCGTCAGGGCGATCCCCTCACCGCCCGCCGGGCGCTCCGGGTGCTGCTCGTGGTCGCGCCGGACGAGCAGGAGGCCATGCTGCTCGAGCGGCTCACCCCCGCTGAGCAGCGCGCTGCCGAGGAAGGCCATGTGGTGCTGGCCGCCTGGGCGCGGGACGACTTCCTGGTCCGAGCCGAGGCTGCGCGCATCAGCCAGCAAGCACCCACCACCGTGGCGCGCCGCGCCGCCACCCTGGCCAGAAGGGACCCCTCCGAGACCGTCCGCTGCGCCCTGGCCGACGGGCTGGCCAAGCGCACGGATCACGGCTCCATCACCGAGCTCGAGCGCATGGCGCGGGAAGATCCGGCCCTGACCGTGAGGCTGCATGCACGCGCTCGCCTGGGTCAGCGCCGGGGCGAGGGCGACCCCCGAGACATCCCCGATCCCGCAGACACCAGCCGACCGCGGCCAGGCGCGGGCCGCGGAGATGCCCTGGACGCCGAGCTGGCAGCCCTGGCGCAGGAAGCCGCGCGCATCACCCAGGGTCGGTCCCGCACCCTGCAGCTGCCCGACGAAGCCGATCCTGTCGACCTGGCCCGGGCGCTGCTGCCCTGGGCCGAGCACGACCACGGCTTCTCCATCCAACCCCGCCGCAGAGGCCGGGTGACCGTGTACCGCGGCGTCGCGCCCGTGCCGCGCTTGTGGCGCATGATCCACGAGCTCAGGCACCCCGGCCCCGCCAAGCGGCAGGTGGGCGACCACGTCTCTGGGGCCACCATGCACGGCGCCATCCGCGTGCCGCCAGCCCGCATGGCCGAGGTCAGCGCCACCGGCGTCCCCAACCAGCGGGTGTTCTCCGCGGCCTGGGGCAGCTGGGCGCCCTGGCTGCCCCAGCCCGAGGACTACCTCGACGCCCTGGGTCACGGCAGCACTGTGGTGGTGTCCCGCGAGGGCGTGACCACCATCCAGTCTCCTGCCAACTGGGGCCGCCGGCTCATCAACGCCTTCTGGTTCACCTGGAGCATGAGCGGACTGGACCTACAGCGCCAGCACGCCCTGGCCGCCAACGAGCACCGGGAGCGCTTCCGCTACGTGCAGCGCCTGGAGCGCCACGGCTACCACACCCACTTCGACGCACACGACGACCAGCCGCAGGTCTACGCAGGCTTGTTCCAGTACTTCGAGCAGCCCGACCCCGACCCCTCCGGCGACGGCTCTGGGGGGGCCGATCCGGGCCGCAGCATCCGCGTGCTGGGCGTAGGCGCCCCCCTGCTGTGGGAGAGCTTCCGCTCGCTGGTGGGCGTGCGCCACAACCTGCCCTCCGAGCTGGCCACGGTCTGCGTCGCGCTGGCGGTGGTCTTCTTCGGGCGCCTCAGCTGGTACCTCCACCGCACCCGCAGGGCGCGCAAGAGCATCCCCCTGGTGATGGGCGGCTGGGGCACCCGCGGCAAGAGCGGCACGGAGCGCCTCAAGGCCGCCGTGTTCCAGGGGCTAGGCTACGACGCCATCTGCAAGACCACCGGCTGCGAGGCCATGCTGCTGCACGCGCCCCCGGGCGGGCGCGCCACGGAGCTGTTCCTCTACCGGCCCTACGAGCGCGCCACCATCTGGGAGCACGCCGACACCCTGGATCTGGCCTCACGGCTGGGCTCGCCCATCTTCCTGTGGGAGTGCATGGCTCTGCGGCCCGACTACGTCGAGCAGCTGCAGCTGTGGTGGACCCGGGACGATCTCTCCACCATCACCAACACCTACCCGGACCACGAAGACGTGCAGGGCCCCACGGGCCGCCACGTCGCCGAGACCATCGCCAGCTTCGTGCCCAGCAAGAGCCTGCTCATCAGCACCGAGCAGCAGATGCTCCCCGTGCTGCGAGACCGCTGCGCACAGCGCGACACCCACCTCGTCGCGCTCACCGAGGAGCACGTCTCGAGCCTGCCCAGCGACCTGCTCTCGCGCATCCCCTACCAGGAGCACCCCGCCAACGTAGCGCTGGTGGCCAGCATGGCCGAGGTCCTCGGCATCCCCCCCGAAGAGGCCATCGTGATGATGGCCGATCACGTGGTGCCGGATCTCGGCGCCCTGGCCAGCTACGGCCCGATGCGGCACCTGGGGCGCGTGGTGGAGCTGGTCAACGGCATGTCCGCCAACGAGCGCACGGGCTTCTTGAACAACTGGCAGCGCGCCGGCTTCTCCTCCTGGAACCCCCGCACCCAGGCCGACACCTTCCTGGTCACCGTGGTCAACAACCGGCGCGACCGGGTCCCGCGCTCGCGCATCTTCGCCGAGATCATGGCCAACGACGCGCCCGCCCACCGCCACGTCATCATCGGCTCGAACCTCGAGGGGCTGAAGAGCTACCTGGCCGAGGCCCTGGAGCAGCGGCTCGAGCGCCTGGACCCCTTCGCGGGCGGGCTGCCGTCCATCGGCGACCGGCTCGACGCCATGGCGGACTTCCTGCGCATCGTGGACCCGGGGGCCATGCTCCGGGCCACCGCCAGCGGGCTGGGCCTGCCCCCGGCCGAGGTCACCCGCGCCGCCGACGCCCTGGAGGCCGCCTTGCAGGCCGCCCCGGCCGAGCCCATGGGCCTGGGCAGCGCCCGAGAGCGCCTCGCACACCTGCAGCCGGCCTTCGAGGCCTTGGCCGCAAAGGCCGGCGGCGTCTTCGACCAGCTCAGCTCCCCCACCAGCTCTGCGGTCACCCCACGCCTGGACGCGCCCCTGTTCCACGACGAGCAGGATCACCACCGGGGCCTGGACAGGCTGGCGGACCTCTGGCTCGGGCTGGCGGCCGAGGCCCTCGCCTTCGCCTCCCTCCGCCTGGCCTGCATGGGTCAGGAGTCTCCCGGCGTCAGCGCGCCACCACCTCCACCCGCCGTGGCGCTGCCGCCCATGGACGACGACGTCACCGAGCTGCTCGAGGAGGACGAGGTCAGCCACGCCGAGGCCCTGTTCTGGTCCGGACCGGAAGACGAAGAGGTCATCGCCGCGCTGCCCGCCGAGGACACCGACCCTGGGCTGGACTTCCCACTCTTCGGGGCTACTCCGGCCCAGGTCATGGTCCAGGATGTACCCGAGCCCCGCTCGCTGCTGGTGGAGAGTTCCCAGGCGCGCCCACTATCCCAGGAGCGCCAGCTGGAGCTCCGCAGGGCCGCCAGGTCCCTGTTCCGCGGCATCTTCCAGAGCCACCTGGTGTTCGTGCCTTCGGCCGACGCCAGCGGCGACCAGATCATCGATGTGGTGGCCCGTTCCTGCCCCGCCGGCGCCACCCTGCGGGTGATGGGCATCCAGAACATCAAGGGCACCGGCCTGGACTTCGTCTACCGCTGGGTCCACTCCGCGCAGCCCCTGCGCTGGGCCGAGGACCTCTTCCACCCGGATCGTTCCGTCCAGCTGGCCGCGCTGTCCCGCCTCGAGCGGTGGCGCGAGTGGTCCATCCCCACCTGCCAGGAGGTCCTGCGAGCCCTGGCCGCCATGGGCGCCGACGGCAACACCTCCCAGGCGCGATCCTCGGTGCAGGAGCTGGTGGGCAGCGAGCTCGAGCGCAGACGGACCCAGCTCCAGATGCGGGTGCAGACCTTCTCCCTGCGCAGCTGGGTGGTGGACATGGCCTGGCTGGTCTGGGACCCCTTCGACGCGCTCTTCCGTCGCTGGCATGCCGACCGCATCTGGCGCGACCTGGCCGCCACGCGCATCTCCCACGCGCGCGCAGCACGGGAGCTCGCCAAGATCGCCCAGCGCCAGCGCCACGAGGACGCCAGCCCCGAAACCGGCCTGCTCCCATAGGGGCCCTCGGGTGGCGGGATGGCGCAGCAGGGATACGGGTGTGCAGCCATGTCCAGGCCACAGGGAGGTTCCATGCAGCTCGGACGCGTGCTGATCATCGAGGACGATCCCGACGTCGCCAGCGTCCTCGATCTCACCCTGCGCCGCATGGGGGCCGCCGAGGTCACCGTGGCGCCCGACGGCAACGAGGGCCTCGCCAGGGCCCGCGGAGAGCGCTGGGACCTCATGCTGGTCGACCTGCTCCTGCCCGGCAAGGACGGCTTCGACGTAGTCCGCGAGTTTCAGACCTGGCGCGCCGCCCTGGGCGCCGAGGCTCCCTCGCCCACCATCGTCTTCGTCACCTCCGCAGCCCGCACCGTAGGCGCAGAGCTGGTGGAGCGCTCAGGCGCCCACGGGCTGATCTGCAAGCCGTTCACCATGGCCGGCCTGGCGCAGCGGCTCGAGTCCATCGTCGCAGAACGCGGCCTCCTCCCCTGAACCACGCCATGTTCCGCAGGCCCCACCCCATCGCGCTCCTCGCCCTCGCCCTCGCCAGCGTCGGCTGCAACGCTGACATCTACGGCGTCGACCCCGCCGCGGGGCGCATCACCGGCCAGATCGTGGACATGGACGGCGATCCCCTCGGGGGCGCGCGGGTCTCTGTGCTCGACGACGGCTCCTGGGACTATCAGGTCACCAGCGACGCCCAGGGCATCTTCGAGACCTCCAGGCTCCAGGGCAACCACTGGCTGATGGTCGAGGCCGACGGCTACCTGTCCAGGGTGCGCCCCGCTGGGCCCGCCGAGGCGGCGCTGTTTCGGCTGTCCGAGAGCGACGGCGGCACCGTTCGGCTCAGCTTCCTGGGCTCCACCACCTTCGGCCCCGGCTTCTACGACCCCGCCCACACTGGCAGCATCCGCAGCGGGCACGAGATCACCGACATCCCCGCTACCCTCCAGGGCGTGCTGCCCATGCTCGAGGGGGTTCAGCTCAGCAACCTGGCCCTCGAGGGCCCCCTGAGCGCCCACCCCGAGCAGCACCCCGAGAAGTCCGCCATCTACCGCAACCAACCGCTGGCGGCCCTCGGCCTGGCTCGCGCCGGCATCGACTTCTTGCACCTGGCCAACGACCACGTCTACGACCTGCTGGAGCATGGCCTGGTGGAGACCCTGGCCACCATCGAGAACGCCGGGCTGTCCAGCCAGGGCGCGGGCCTGGACCAAGCCGCGGCCTGGCAACCCGCCTACCGGGACGTGGGCGATCTGCGGCTGGCCTTGCTGGGCTGCACCACCGTCACCGGCAGCGACTACGCCATCGGCCTGGTGGCCGACGACGAGCAGGGCCACGGGGGGGCCGCCGCCTGCGACTGGCGCTGGCTGGATGCGCAGCTGGCCCTGGCCTCCGAGCAGGCAGACTTCGTGGTGCTGCAGATCCACGGTGGCCTCTCGGGGGATCCCGAGCCCACCCAGGCCATGGCCAGCCTCACCGAGCGAGCCCTGGAAGGGGGCGCGGATCTGGTCATCAACCACCACCCTCGGGTGGCGGGCGGCCTGTCCATCCGCGGCCAGGGCGTGGTGATCGAGTCTCTGGGACCCTTCGCCACGGATCTGGCGCTCTGGGACAGCTTCCCTTCGGCGCTGATCGAGGTCCACGTGGACCGCGATGGCACGCTGAAGCGCATGTTCCTCGAGCCGCTGATGCGGGACAGCCTGAGCCCCATGGCCGTGGTCGATTGGCCGCGCCAGCGCATCGCCCGCGACCTGCTCGGCGCCTCCGCCGCCGGGATGGCTCTCGACGGCGGGGCCCTCGAGGTCGACCTGCATGGCCGCTCGGTGCTCGAGGAGCGACAGCTCGAGCTGACCGCGCGGGGAGACGCATGGTCCTACCCCGCGGACCTGCGCGACGGCTGGCTCGGCCAGGTCCAGGGCGCAGACGACTGGCAGCTGGGCGTGGACCTGCTGCGGGTCGGAGACTTCGAGGACATCGACGTCGACGACGATCTGGCCGAGGGCTTCCTCTGGACCCTGGACTCCTCCTACGAGTGGATCAGCGACCAGGCCGCCTACAGCGGCTCCTACGGCCTGCGCCTGAGCCGCGACGCCTCCCACACTCAGGCGGTCTGGACGCAGCCCGCCCACCGGATCCCCGTCGCGGAGGGGTCCTCCCTCACCGTGGCTGGTCAGCTCCGCACCCGAGGCCAGGTCGAGCTTCAGGTCTCCTGGTACGAGGGCAGCAGCGGCTCCAGCTTCGAGCAGAGCTACCACAGCCTCGACGCCACCCAGGACTGGACCCCGTTCAGCCTGGATCTCGAGCCTCCTCCCGGCGCTCACGCGGTCAACCTGTACCTGAAGCTCCAGCCACCCGAGCGGGGCCGGGCCCACGCTGACATCGACGCCCTGCGCCTTGTGGAGTGGGCACCCGCCCACCCCGAGGACACCACGCGCTACGACACCCTCCGCGTACACGGCGACGCCACCTGCACCCTGCGCCGTCGCGTGATGCCGGTGAACGCCTACTGATCCTGAGCGTCCAGCACGCCGGCGGCCTCGAGGGCCCCGAGCAAGACCTCGGCCATGACGCCGTAGCCTGCCTCGGAGCAGTGGTCGTTGCCGAGCACAGGATCGTCGCCATCCCCCACGAAGTAGCGTGCCCTGGGCTCACCGCGGGCCCACAGGCCCTCGAAGGCCAGGGCGCTGTCGGCCAAGCCGATGCCCTGGGCCTGGGCGAGCTCGCGGATCATCGTGTTGACACGGCTCGGGTATGGGTAGGTCGTCAAGATCATCGGGACGCCAGCCTGGGCCGCCAGAGCCTGCATCCGCGCGAGGTCGGCACGGACAGCTGCGTGTCCCCCCGCGCGCAGCCTGCCATCGGCGCTGACGCCACCCATGACTTCCTCGACATCGGCCATCGAGACCCCGGAGTTGGTGAGCAGCCACCGAAGCTCGGTGAGGTCGCTCTCCTGGACGCATGGCGCGAGGGCAAAGAGCGCGCCCATCCACGACGCGGGGTCTTCTACGAGCTTGATCCGGAACTGCTCCATGGCATGATCGTGCATGCCGAGGGAGCAGCTCAGTGACACCAGCTGTGCCGGGCGGGCGCATGAGGGACCCGGCTGCTCCAGCAGGCGCTCCATCCACTGCCCAGCCCCGACTCTGTCACCCTGGGTGAGCGACACCCGCACCAGCCCGAGCAGGCCCTGGCATTGCATACCAGGGTCATCGAGCAAGGCCGTGTAGGCCGCCTCGGCCCGATCCAGGTCACCCAGACGCAGGTGCAGATCGGCGCGCAGCCAGGCGGGCTGCAGGTGATCCGGGAACCGAGCGCCGTTGTCGTCGAGCCAGGCCGAGGCGTCGGCGATCCGCCCGGTCTCGATCAGGTAGGACATGCGGACATCGTGCAGCATGGGATCCCCGGGCGAAGCCGCCAGCCAGCCCAGGCTGGCCGCGTCCACAGCGACGGGATCGTTGGCGCTGACCGCGGCGAGCAGCCGGCCCCGGTGGCCACAGCCACAGCTGGGCTCCACCTGGACCGCCTGGCGGTAGACGGCCTCGGCGCTGCCCACCCAACCCAGCTCGAGCAGGCCCGCGGCGCGCGCGCAGTGCCGCTGCGCCCGCTGGCCACAGGAAGGTTCGGGGGGCGAGTCGGGGCCAGCGCCCACCGAGAACCGCTCGACGATGCCCGCGAGCCCAGGCCCCAGGCGGTCCCTGGGGAGCATACGCCGCAGCCGCTCACCCTGGAGGTCGCGGCCTAGCATGGGCAGCAGACGCGCCAGGCGAAGGCCAGCCACGGCCTGGGCCTTCGAGGGGTGGGTGGGCAGCGGCAGCGAGGGGAGGATGGTGGTCGTGCCGCCGGCCAACACCACGACGGCGTCGAAGCCCCCGCCTGGCAGAGACTGCTGCAGCTCTCGGAGCACCCTGGCGCTGGTGGCGGAGGGGATGCCGCGGTTGATCACCGCGACGCTCCGCCCACCGGCCGCCTGGGCCAGCAGCTCCTCGAGCTGCCCCGGATAGCCCTGCCCCATGGGCGCCCCAAGCCCGTAGGTGTAGGAGTCGCCCACGCAAAGCACGGTCAGATCTGCGGCCCTTGGGGCGTCCCGCCGCTGGAGCGCGAGCCAGCCCGCGATCCTCAGGCCGGACTCCACCAGCGTCAGGAGCACCACCAAGCCGATCAAGAGCGCCCCGATCCGTTCGACCCACCGCCTGTACACACCACCCTCTCTGTCGCTGGCCAGTGAATTTGCTTACTACTCATACCATAAGTCGCATGTGCGAGCCGACGGGGACCCATGCCTCCAGGCCCATGCGGACAGCATCTGTCCTTGACTGAAAGTGGCACATTCGATATTGCACGGATGTTCAAGACACCTCTTCATCTATCCCCGCCCGGAGCTCTCCATGCCCATCGATCCCCAGCGCAGCAAGGCCATCGACGCCGCCATCCAGACCATCCAGCGCAACTTCGGCAAGGGCGCGATCATGCGGCTCGAGGCCTCGTTCGACACCAGCGTGCCCGTGATCCCCACCGGCTCCTTCGCCCTCGATCTGGCGCTGGGCGTCGGCGGCATCCCCAAGGGCCGCGTCACCGAGATCTACGGCCCAGAGGCCTCCGGCAAGACCACCCTTGCCCTCCACGCCATCGCCCAGTGCCAGATGGCGGGCGGCGTGGCCGCCATCATCGACGCCGAGCATGCGCTGGATGTGTCCTACGCCCGCGCCCTGGGCATCAACACCGAAGAGCTCCTCATCTCCCAGCCAGACTACGCCGAGCAGGCGCTCGAGATCGCCGACACCCTCGTGCGCTCCGGTGCCATCGACATCATCGTGGTCGACTCCGTGGCGGCCCTGGTCCCCAGGGCCGAGATCGAAGGCGACATGGGCGACATGCAGCCCGGCCTCCAGGCCCGGCTCATGTCCCAGGCCCTCCGCAAGCTCACCGGCAGCATCCACAAGTCCAACTGCGCCATGGTCTTCATCAACCAGGTCCGGCACAAGATCGGCGTGATGTACGGCAACCCCGAGGTCACCAGCGGGGGCAACGCCCTGAAGTTCTACGCCTCGGTGCGCCTCGAGATCCGCCGCATCGCCAGCATCAAGAACGGTACCGAAGACGTGGGCAACCGCTGCCGGGTCAAGGTGGTCAAGAACAAGCTGGCTCCCCCCTTCCGCAAGGTCGAGTTCGACATCACCTTCGGCAAGGGCATCAACCGCGACGGCGAGCTCATCGACCTCGGCATCCAGGCCAACCTCGTGCGCAAGGCCGGCTCCTGGTACTCCCTGGGCGACGAGCGCATGGGCCAGGGCCGCGACAACGCCATCGTCTTCCTCAACGAGCACCCCGATCGCAAGGCGTGGCTCGACCAGTCCCTGATGGTCCACTTCGGCTTGGCCCCCGCACCCGCGCCCGAGGACGACGACGACGCCACGGCCTCCAAGGCAACCAAGACGGCCAAGGCCTCCAAGGCAGCCGAGGCCTAGGCTCGAGGGCCGAGGGCCCGCCGGACCAGGCGCTGTGATAGGCTGCCATACAGCACTTTCCGGGCCCCGGCCCCGCCTCTCCGCAGCGAGGTCGTCCTTGTCCGCACCCGAAGCGTCGTCCTCTACCATCACAGCGCTCCAGAACATCTGTCGGGCCGCCAGCAACGCGGGTGCGTCCGACATCCACTTCAAGGCCGGCAGCCCGCCCTTGCTGCGCGTGAACGGGCAGCTCGAGGTCATGCCGCGCGTCGGCGCCCTCGACAAGGAGCACTGCGCCAAGATGGCCTGGGACATCATGTCCAAGGGCCAGCGCGAGCGCTTCAAGCGCACCAACGACATCGACTTCTCCTGGTCCATTCCCGGGCTGGGGCGCTTCCGCGTCAACGTGTTCCGCCAGCGTCAGCAGATCGGCATGGTCCTGCGGGCCATCCCTGGCACGGTCATGACCATCGCCGAGCTCGGGCTGCCCGACGTGCTGGAGAAGATCGCGTCCGAGCCCCGCGGCCTGGTGCTGGTCACCGGCACCACCGGCTCCGGCAAGAGCACCACCCTGGCCGCCATCGTCGAGCAGATCAACCGCACCCGCGCCAGCCACATCCTCACCATCGAAGATCCCATCGAGTTCGCCTTCCGCGATCAGCGCAGCGTCATCAACCAGCGCGAGATCGGGGTGGACACGGCCGACTTCCCCACCGCCCTGCGCGCAGCCCTGCGTCAAGACCCCGACACCATCCTGGTGGGCGAGCTGCGCGACCACGCCTCCCTCGAGATCGCTCTGGCTGCGGCCGAGACCGGGCACCTGGTGCTCTCCACCATCCACTCCATGAACGCACCCGAGACCATCAACCGCATCGTGGGCTTCTTCGAGCCCCACGCCCAACCCCAGGTGCGGCGCCAGCTTGGCGCCACGGTGCGGGCCATCATCTCCCAGCGCCTGGTGCCACGCCAGGGCGGCGGACGCATCGCGGCCCTCGAGATCATGCTCAACACGGGCTCGGTCTACGAGTGCATCGTCGATGCCACCCGCACCAAGGAGATCCCGGATCTGATCGCCGAAGGCCACGAGCAATACGGCAGCCAGACCTTCGACCAGGCGCTGTTCGCGTTCATCGAGCAGCAGACCATCACGGTCCCAGACGCCATGCGCTACGCCACCAGCCCCGACAACCTCAGCCTCAGGCTCAGCGGCATCGGCTCCATGTCCTGATCCCCGCGCCGCGAGCCCCGCTGTGCCGCCTTGCTGCGGGCGGGCTCGTTGTTAGGCTGGGGCGCCTCTCGTGGGCAAATCGTCCGCGCAGCCCCACCGACGCCGGAGGTCACCGTGAAGGTCACCGAGATCCGCAAGCGCTTCCTGGACTACTTCGCACAGCGCGAGCACCAGCTGGTGGGCTCCGCCCCCCTGGTCACCTCCAACGATCCCACCCTGTTCTTCGTCAACGCAGGCATGGTGCCGTTCAAGGACACCTTCACAGGTGCCGAGAAGCGCTCCTACTCCCGCGCGGTGAGCGTGCAGAAGTGTCTCCGGGTCAGCGGCAAGCACAACGACCTCGAGAACGTAGGGCGCACGCCACGGCACCACACCTTCTTCGAGATGCTCGGGAACTTCTCCTTCGGTGACTACTTCAAGCGCGAGGCCATCACCTGGGCCTGGGACTTCCTCACCCGCGAGCTCGGCATCCCCGCAGACAAGCTCTGGATCACCGTCCACCACAGTGACGATGAAGCCTACGCGCTGTGGCGCGACATGGTGGGCGTGCCCGCCGAGCGCATCCAGCGCCTGGGTGACAAGGACAACTTCTGGTCCATGGGCGACACCGGCCCCTGCGGCCCCTGCTCCGAGATCCACTACGATCACGGTCCCGCCATCGACCCGGCAGGCGGCGGCCCCGCCAGCGAGAGCGACCGCTACGTGGAGATCTGGAACCTGGTGTTCATGCAGTCCGAGCGCCACGCCGACGGCTCCATCACCCCCCTGCCCCGACCCTCCATCGACACCGGCGCCGGCCTCGAGCGCATCGCGGCGGTGCTGCAGGGCGTGTACTGGAACTACGACATCGACGTGTTCACGGCCCTCATCCAGAAGGCCAGCGAGCTGTCCGGCGTGCGCCTGGGCGCCAGCGACGAAGGCGACGCTGCGCTGCGGGTCATCGCCGATCACGCTCGCTCATCCACCTTCCTGGTGGCCGACGGCGTCATGCCTTCCAACGAAGACCGGGGCTACATCCTGCGCCGCATCCTGCGCCGCGCCATCCGCTACGGCGTCAAGCTCGAGCTGAACCAGGCCTTCATGTGGCAGATGGCCGAGGTGGTCATGGAGCAGATGGGCGCTGCCTACCCCGAGCTGCTGCAGCGGCGGGACTTCGTGCTCGACGTGATCCGCACTGAAGAACAGCGCTTCGCCGAGACCCTCCAGCAAGGCCTGGCCCGCCTGAGCGATCACCTCGACGCGCTGGCCGACCGCGAAGCACCCGTACTCGACGGCGCCCTGGCCTTCGAGCTCTACGACACCTATGGCTTCCCCCTGGACCTCACCCGGCTCATCGCCGAGGAGCGAGGTGTGGGCGTGGACGACCAAGGCTACAAGGCCGCCATGGAGCACCAGCGCGCCTTGGGACGAGCCGCCTGGAAGGGCTCGGGTGGTCACGCTGTGGCCGGCCTGCACAAGCAGCTCGCCGGCGACGCCACCATCCAGTTCACCGGCTACCACGACCTCAGCGCCAGCTCGAGCGTCCATGCCCTGCTCCGCGATGGCGAGCTGGTCCAGGCCCTCGATCAAGGGCAGCAGGGCGAGCTGATCACCACCACCACCCCGTTCTACGGCGAGTCGGGTGGTCAGGTGGGCGACCGGGGCGTCATCCGGGGCCCCGGCGGCTCCATGCTCGAGGTCACCGACACCAGCCGGCCCCACGCCGATCTGGTGGTCCATCACGTGGTCGTGCAGCAAGGCCGCGTGGCCGTGGGCCAAGCTGTGGAGCTCGAGGTCGACGGCGGCCACCGCGCTCGGATCCGCCAGAACCACACCGCCACCCACCTGCTCCATGCTGCCCTCGAGGCCGTCCTGGGGTCCCACGTGCAGCAGAAGGGCTCTCTGGTCGGGCCGGAGCGCCTGCGCTTCGACTTCTCCCACCACAAGCCCGTCACCGCCGAGCAGCTGCGCGCGGTGGAGGACGACGTGCTCGCTCGGGTGCTGGCCAACGACGCCGTGACCACCCAGGTCATGCCCATCGACCAGGCCCGCGCTGCCGGAGCCAAGGCCCTGTTCGGCGAGAAGTACGGTGATCGTGTGCGCGTGGTGCAGGCCGCTGGCACCGTCGAGCTGTGCGGCGGCACCCACGTGGCCCGCACCGGCGACATCGGCCCCTTCCGCGTCATCTCCGAGGGCGGCATCGCCGCGGGCGTGCGTCGCATCGAGGCCCAGACCGGCACCGGCGCCCTGCGCTGGGTTCGCGAGCGCGAGGCCGCCCTGGACGCGGCTGCCGAGGCCCTGCGCACCAGCCCCGAGAAGCTCGCCGAGCAGCTCGAGCGCCTGCTGGCCGAGAAGAGGGCCCTGCAGAAGGAGCTGGACGCCATCAAGCGCGAGGCCGCCCGCGAGGCTTCGGGCGACCTCATGGACCAGGCGCGCCAGGTCCACGACCTCACCGTGCTCGCGGCCCAGCTCGAGGGCGATCCCGCCACCATGCGGGAAGAGGCCGAGCGCCTGCGCGACAAGCTAGGCGAGCGCGCCGTGGTGGTGCTGGGCGCCGCCAGCGCGGGCGGCCGGGTCCAGCTGGTGGCCTGCGTCTCCAAGGCCATCGCGGGCAAGCGCGTACACGCCGGCAACCTGGTCAAGCAGGTGGCCGAGCAGGTGGGCGGAGGTGGCGGCGGCCGCCCCGACATGGCCATGGCCGGCGGCCGAAAGCCCGAGAAGCTGGCGGACGCCCTGGCGTCGGTCTACGAGCTGGTGTTGCCGGCCTAAGCATCGATCGGACACAGCGGCTCACACGCCGCAGCGCTGCCGGGAGAGCTGGCCGCTGCGGCAGCCTCACCGCGCGCGGCAGGGCTCGCTTCAGCGTGAACTACAAGTCACCCTCATTAGGACCTGACGCCCAGCTACGGCCCCGCTAGGGCCCGATCAGCTTGCGCAGCTCCTTGACCTGGCGGCCGTTGAGCTGCTCGTCGTCGAGCTTGCGCAGGGTGGCACGGGCGGCCTCGATGTCGCCCAGCTGGGCCTGGCACTGGCCCAGGTAGGCCAGGGCGAGCTCGCGATCGGCGGACTGGGGGTAGCTGCGGAGGAGGCCCTCGAAGCGCCCCGCTGCAGCGACCCACGCATGGCGGCGCAGGTAGAACTTGCCGATGATGAACTCTTTGTGCGCCAGACGATCGCGGCCTTCGCCCAAGTGTTCCTGGACCTCGGGCAGCATCTCGCTGTCGGGATAGCGCGCCGCGAAGCCGGACCAGGTGTTCACGGCCTGGCGGGTCCAGACCTGGTCGCGAGCGGCCACCGAGGGGGCCTTGCGCCACAGGCACAGCCCCATGCGAAAGACCACGTAGTCGGTCTGATCGTGGTGGGGATGCATGCGCTGGAAGTCTTCGTAGGCCAGGCGAGCCTGGTCCCACTCGGCCTTGCGGAAGTACAGATCGGCGATGGCCAGCTCGGCCAAGACGGCGTGGGGATCGTCGCGGTGGTAGTTCCGCACGCGGTTGAACTGCTCGAGGGCCTTGGTGTAGTAGCCCCGCTTCATGTACTTGAGGCCCAGCTCGTAGCGCTCGGTGGGCCCCAGGCGACTGCTGCGAGCCGCATCGGCCGGCGCGGCGCCCAGCAGGGCGGCCAACACCAGGGCGGCGAGGAAGGGCAAGGGGCGCCTGAACACGGGGAACCTCCGGGGTCGCTGCCCTTAACACCGCAGGCGAAAGGTGCCTGCCTGGCGCGCTGGAGGTTTGACACCCGAGCGCCCGTGGGTAGCTTTGTGGCCACCGTCCGGACCGGGCCGAGGGCCGAGGCAGAGCCGAGATGCTGGACCACGACAAGCGCTGGCGCACACCCATCGCTGCCCTCGCTGGGTTTGTGCTGGGCGCCGTCTTCTCGGTGGGCGGCCACGAGCTGGGCTGTCCAGGCCCCCAGCCCACCCTCGCCGGCGCCGCCGCCACCGCCGAGCCCGTCACTGCCGAGGATCCGGTCCTGCCGGTCAGCGCAGAACGCTTCCACGCAGACTCTCGCACCAACCCGGTGGTGGCAGCCGTCGCCCGCGCCGCCCCGGCGGTGGTGAGCATCAACTGCGAGGTCCCCAGCCAGTCCCCCTTCCACATCTTCTACGGGGGCCAGTCCACCTCGAGCTCCCAGGGCTCCGGCGCCGTGATCCGCGCCGACGGCGTGGTGCTCACCAACGCCCACGTGGTCAACAGCGCCACCCGCATCACCGCCACCCTGCCCGATGAGACCTCCTACGAAGCCTCGGTGGTGGGCCTGGACGCAGACCTCGACCTCGCGGTCCTGCAGCTCGAGGGCGCCCAGGGCCTGCCCACCATCCCCCTGGGCACCTCGAGCGACCTGATGCTGGGCGAGACGGTCATCGCCATCGGCAACCCCTTCGGCCTGGGCCACACCGTCACCACCGGCGTAATCAGCAGCCGCTCGCGCACCCTCGAGGTCAGCGAGCGGGTGTTCCAGGACTACATCCAGACCGACGCGGGCATCAACCCTGGCAACTCCGGCGGCCCCCTGCTCAACATCCACGGCGAGCTCATCGGCATCAACTCCGCCATCCGGCGGGACGCCGAGGCCATCGGCTTCGCCATCCCAGTGGATCGAGCCGCCAAGGTGGCCCGGGATCTGCTGCGCTACGGGTCGGTCCGGGCACCCTGGCTCGGCGTCGCGGTGTCCGACATCGGCGGGCCCCGCTACGAGGGCACCCCCATCGCCGACGGCGCCCTGCTCGTGGAGCAGGTGTTCGCCCAGGGCGGCTCCACCGTCGCCGGCTTGACCAAGGACGACATCATCCTGAAGATCGATGCTCGCAGCATCTTCTCCCGCGCCGACCTCAACCTGCGCCTGGCCTCCAAGAAGCCCGGCGACACCGTGCAGCTGTCCGGTCTGCGCGACGGCCAGCCCTTCGAGGCGACCATCACCACCTCGTCCTGCCCTGACGATCTCGGGCGCGAGGTGTTGGTGGGCACCCTGGGCGTCCAGGTGCAGACCGTGCGCTCCGTCGACCCTCAGGCCGCCCGTGAGCTGCGGCTGCGGGCCAGCACGGGCCTGCTGGTCATCGACACCGCCGCCGCCGGCACCTTCGCCCGGGCAGGGCTCCGGGCCGGCGATGTGATCCTCGCGGTCCACGGCCAGTCCGTCGCAGAGATCGACCAGCTCGAGACGGCCCTGCTCCGCGCCCTGGCCAGCCACCGAGATGCTGTGCTGATCACGGTCCAGCGCGGTCCCTACCGCGGCCATGTCGAAGTTTCTCTCTGAACCCTCCCCCCCCGTTCGTCCCAGTGGAGTCCCCGATGTCCGAGACCAAGCCCGCCAGCTCCGGCCCCTGCAAGGCTCCCCCCATCACCTTCGCGACCTTCGTGCTCAGCCTGGCGCAGGCGGTGATGGACCAGCTCGGCCAGGCCGAGGCGCAGCCCAGCAGCGCCGATGACCACCACCAGCTGGCCCAGCAGTCCATCAACCTGCTCGAGATGCTCGAGTGCAAGACCGCTGGCAATCTCGACGACGAAGAGACCAAGCTGCTCTCGACGCTTCTGTACGAGGTGCGCATGAGCTACCTCGCGGCCACCCGCAAGGGCTGATCCAACCCACCCCGCTCCCTCCCTCCAGCGGTGCGAAACCCTCTCTAAGGGCGTAGCAGCGGGACAGAGGGCTGTTTCTCCGGTTGACATCGGCCAACTGCGTCGGTATCTTTCGGTCGCATCACGTGTGACCGAGGCCGCGTTGGCTTCGGCTGATGGAGGAAAGATGGCTTCTAACCTGAAGATTGGCCTCTTCGGCCTGTGCGCTCTCTCTCTGACTGTGGCCGCCTGCGGCGACAAGGAAGACGACACGGGTCCCGTCGTGGACCCCGGCTGTGAGAACGGCATCGACGAGACCGTCCCCGAGACGGGCGCCACCGACGCGTACTGGCGCGCCGATGTCGAGTTCATGCTCGACGATCCCGACGAGTCCAGCCCCAGCATCGTCCTCACCCAGGGCGGCACCGAAGTGGCCGGCTCCAGCTGGGTCTCCGAGGATCTCGAGACCGTCTACTTCACCCCCGACTCCCCGCTGGCACCCTCGACCACCTACGAGGCCACCCTCACCTACTGTGTGGGCGACGCCACCATCGACTTCACCACCAACTCCCTGGGCGAGGCCCTCGAGGCCGACATCCTCGCGCACACCTACGTGATCGACCTGGCGTCCGCTCGCTTCGTCGAGCCCGCTGGTGTCGGCGAGCTCATCGGTGAGTTCGTCACCATGAACGTCCTCGTCGGCGTGGCCGCCATCGACGGCTCCGACCTCACCATGATGGGCGCCCTGTCCGTCGATGGTGGCACCGATCAGGACTTCTGCACCCCGACCTTCGACCTCACGGCCGACTTCAGCGAGGCGCCGTTCTTCGTGATCGCCGCCGACTCCATCGAGCTGTCCGTGGCCGGCTACACCATCCCGCTGCAGAACTTCGAAGTCAGCGGCACCTTCGCGGCCGACGGCTCCTACTTCGGTGGTGGCGTCCTGGCCGGCATGGTCGACGCCCGTGACATCGTCGAGATGATCGACGAGGTCGACACCTGGGAAGACGCCTGCAACCTCACCACCTCCTTCGGCGCTCCCTGCATCGCCTGCGAAGATGGCGTCGAGGCCTGCCTCTCCCTGCGCGCCGACCAGATCGTCGCCGAGGAGAACCCGGGTCAGGTCCTGGAGATCGTCACCGAGTCCGGCACGCACCCCGACTGCGTCGAATAAGCTCTCTGCCTCTGGCAGCTGCAGCCCGCTCGCGCTTCGGCGCGGGCGGGCTTCTCGCTTCAGGGCCCAGGAACCTCGAGGCCTGCCTCTTGGCAGAAGGCCAGGAACTCGGCCGGGGGCGGCGCCGTAAAGTGCAGGTGCTCACCGCTGATGGGGTGATCGAAGCCCAGCTGGTGGGCATGGAGCAGCTGGTGGTCCAGCTTGGCCTCCCAGTGCCTCAGACCGGCGCTGAGGTGGTTTCCGCCCGAGTACAGGCGATCACCCACCACCGCGTGACCCTGCTCGCTCAGGTGCACCCTGATCTGATGGGTGCGGCCCGTCTCGAGTCGACAGGACAGCAACGCGACGCTGGGCCCAGTGGCCAGACGACGCCAGTGCGTGACGGCGCTCTTGCCCCCCTCGCTCACCGACGCGAAGCGCACGCGGTCGTTGGCGTGACGCCCAAGCTCGGAGCGGATGGTGCCCTCGAGAAAGCGTGGCTCGCCGTGCACTACGGCCAGGTACTCTCGATGGATGTCATGCACCGAGAAGGCGGCCTGCAGCCGCCGCAGGGCCAGCTCGTTGCGGGCCACCACCAGCACACCGCTGGTGCCCTTGTCCAGCCGGTGTACGATCCCGGGACGCTCACCCTCCTGGTGACCCTCGAGCTCGGGCAGCGCGTGCAGCAGCGCATGCACCAGCGTGCCGGTGCGGTGTCCCTTGGCAGGGTGCACCACCATGCCCACCGGCTTGCACAGCACCACGAGATCATCGTCCTGGTGCAGGACGTCCAGGGGGATGTCCTCGGCCACCAGCAGGGAGGGTTCGGGGGGCGGCACCCGGACCACCACCTGCTCACCACCCTTGAGCTGGGCGGAGGGTCGCACCTTGTCGCCGTCGACGCGGATGTGGCCGGACCTGATCAGCGTCTGGAGCTTGGCTCTGGACAGGTCGGGCAGCAGGTCGGCCAGGAAGCGGTCCAGGCGGCCGGCGCAAGGAGGCGCTTCGAACTCATGATCGTTCGTTGGGGTCACTTTGGCGGGCGCCTCAGCGGCCCATGCGCGCGAGGTAGCCGCTGGAGAGGCGCTCGGGGTCGACCTCCAGCAGCCTAGCCAGCGAGCGCAGGTAGCCGCGCACGAAGGTGGCAGCAGGCAGGCGCGAGAACTCATCGGCCTCGATGGCCTCGAGGTAGCGCCGGGCGATGCGGGTGGAGGAGGCGACGTCGTCGAGGCTCAGCCCCTTGCGCTCGCGCATGCGGCGGATCAGGGCTCCGGAGAAGCCCAGCTCGAAGATCATGGTGGGCAGATCGTCGGAGGGGGCCGGCTTGGGCGCGGCCGGTGCGGCCGCGGGCTTGGTGCTGGAGATGGGGATGCGCACGGGCCCGTTGCTGGGGGCTGGCGCAGCGGCCGGGCGCGGCGTGGGCTGCGGGGCGGCCGCGGTGGGCGCCGGAGCGGGCTTGGGGGCCACCACCGGCTTGACCCTGACCGGCTGGGAGGTGGCTGGGGGCGGCGGGGCCGGGGCCGGAATGGTCCCCGCGCGCTGGGGGACATCGCCCACGGGCAGGTGGGTGAGCAGGCGCACCAGCTCGAGGGTGGCGTGGGCGGTGGGCTCGAGCAACGCGGGGGAGACCCGGGCCCAGAGCTCGTCGGCCTCCTGAGCCGGACGCTCGCCCGCCAGCTGCAGAAAACGATCGTAGCGGGCGCGGCGGGCGGGATCCGACACTACGCGCCAGGCCTCTTCGAGGGCGACGCGCTCGTCCTCGAGGCCGAGGGTGTCCAGGCCCCGCTGCCGGGCGGCGCGCAGCCGCTTGGACAGGGTGGACAGGGTGTGCTCGTAGGCATGCTGGAGCAGCTGCTCGTCGGCCTCGGGAGGCACCAGCAGGATCTCGTAGAAGGTGGTCTTCATGGGGCCTCTGGGGACGGGGCCAGGGTGTGGAGAGCATGGCGCAGGGCGTCGGCCAGCACCGCGTCTCGATCGGGCAGCAGGGTGCGCGGATCGAGCAGCAGCGCGTCGTGGGCTTGGCGACCGATGACCGCAGGCCGCGCGCGACGGAGCGCCGCGGCCAGCTCGTGGGGAGGAAGGCCCCGGACCACGATGGCCACAGAGCGCAGGGGAAGCTCGGGGAGCGCGCCGGCCCCGGCGCGGCCATCCACAGGCTCGACCCGCAGGTCGAGATCCGGGCGCGCGACTCGGGCGAGGATGGCGTGGCAGCGGGGCTCGAGCTGAGCGGGCTGAGCCCGCATCATGGCCACCGCGGTGAGCTCGCCGACCCGGTCCTGCTCGTAGAGCTGCAGGGTGGCGTCCAGCGCGGCGATGACGAGCTTGTCCAGCCGCAGGGCGCGGTACAGGGGGTGACGCCGCAGCCGCCGCACCAGCGCGGCCCGCCCGACGATGATGCCAGCCTGGGGCCCACCGAGCAGCTTGTCGCCGCTGAAGGACACCAGGTGGACGCCGGAGGCGAGCACCTGGGCCACCGTGGGCTCGTCGGTGATCTCGGGCAGGAGGTTGCCGGAGCCGAGGTCCTCGGCCAGCCACAGGCCGTGCTGCTCGGCCAGCTGGGCCAGCTCACCGCGATCCGGATCCTCGGTGAAGCCCACGATGCGGAAGTTCGAGCGGTGGACCTTGAGCAGCCCCACGGGGGGGGGATCGCTGCGCTCCACGGCCCGCGCGTAGTCCGCGGCGCGGGTGCGGTTGGTGGCGCCCACCTCGAGCAGGCTGGCCCCGCCGGCCTCGGCGACCTCTGGGATGCGGAAGGAACCACCGATCTCCACCAGCTCGCCGCGGCTGACCACCACGGAGCGCCCGTGGGCCAGGGCGGTGAGCATCAGCAGCACGGCGGCGGCGTTGTTGTTGACGACCACCGCGTCTTCGGCCCCTGTGAGTCGGCACAGACGCCGCTGTAGCACCGTGAGGCGATCACCCCGCTGCCCGCTGGCCATGTCCATCTCGACGGTGGCGTAGCCCCGCGCAGCGGTGGCCACCGCCGCCTGGGCTGCAGGGGCCAGGGGCGCGCGGCCCAGGTTGGTGTGGAGGATGACCCCCGTGGCGTTGAGCACCTCGCTCACCGCGGGCTCGCAGTCGGCGGCGACCTGCCCCTGGATCGCCGCGACGATGGCGTCCTCGTCAGGGACCTGGCCGCCCTGCTGGAGCACCCGGGCCCGGATCAGCTCGAGCTGCTCACGGGCAGCGCGCAGGGCCAGCGGGCGCGGAAGATCCGCCAGCTCGGTATGGTGGAGCAGCCGATCCACCGAGGGGAGCGAGGCGAGGGGCGGCTTGGAAGGAGGCATGGGAGGGTTCTATCCCATTCCCCGAGGAGAGCGGGAACCGAAGGGTTTCATGGGATACCACACCCTCCCCATGAACACCCTCATCTACGCTTCCGTGGCTGTACTCTCCATCGCGCTTCCCCTGCGCGTGTGGCTCCAGGACCGCGCCAGCCGCCTCCGGGCGGCCTTCGCCATGCTCGGCCTGAACCTGGCATGGGTCTACGGCAGCTTCGCCGGCTACCTGGTCACCGGCCTGCCCGGCTGGGACCTGGCCTACGGGGCGGGGGCGGCATTCCTGCCGGTGACCCTCTACGGCTTCCTGGCCACCATGCTGCGGCGTCCCATCCCCACCGACGGTCGCCTCCGCGCCCGGCTGGCTTGGGCCTGCACCGGCGTGGCCCTGGCCTATGTGCTGGCTCAGTGTGTCCTGTTCCCCACAAGGCCCCACGGCAGCCCAGCCGCAGTGCTGCTGGGGCTGTGGACCTTCTCGGGGCTGGGCTTCGATCTGGTCCTGGTCGTGGAGCACTACCGGCGCACCACTCAGCGGGTCACCCGCGCCCGCCTGGCCTACCTGCTGGGGCTGATGGGCGGTGCCGTGGCGTTCAGCGCCATCGAGGTCCTGGCCCGCACCATCCAGGGCTTCCCCGAGCCCAGCAGCCTGGACCTCTTCAGCGCCCCCGTGCTCCTACAGGGCGCCCTGCCCCCCGTGGGCGTGCTCTTCACCGGAGTGCTGGTCTACTTCATGCACCAGGTCCTGGTCCTGTACCGCCTGCTGGACCTGCACGAGATCTTCAGCCGCACCCTCACCCTGGCCATCTGCGCCGCGCTGTTGGTGGGCCTGCAGCTGCTGGCGGTGGCCTGGAGCGACACCGCCACCCGCAGCCCCCTGCACAGCACCTGGCTCATGTTGGTGGCCACGGTGCTCTTCCTGGCGCTGTACGACCCGCTGCGCCGCGGGGTGGAGCAACGCCTGAGCGCCCGCCTCAACCAGCGCGGCCAGCTCCTGGCCCACTCCCTGGCCGAGGTAGGCGACGCCCTGCCCAAGGCCATCGGGCTGGCCTCGGCCTACGAGGCCATGCTCCAGCCGCTGGTGGCCAGCGGGCGCGTGCCCTACTCAGCCATCTACCTGTGGGACCAGGATCGAGGTCACTTCGCGCGCGCAGCCGCCCGGGGTGAGCCCAGCCTGGAGCCCCTCGAGGCCGTGCCTCCGGTGGACCTGATGGATCCGCGTGGCCGGGTCGGGGCCTGGCTGGTGCGCGGCGAGCTGGTGCGCGCAGCACGGCGGGGCCTGGCGGGGTCAGAGCAGGCCGGCCAGCGGGCGCGCTTGCTCAAGGCCTTGAGCATGGAGGTCCTGCTGCCCTTGTCCAGCGGGGATCTGGTCCTGGGCTGGCTGGGGCTGGCGGACGAGCCCGGTGCCGACGGCTTCTCCCAAGAAGAGCTGGCGCGCCTGCGCCTTGTCGCGGACCAGCTCACCGTGGTGGTGGAGAACGTCCACGGCTTCCACCAGCTCGAAGAGCAGCACCGGCTGGCGGCCCTGGGCACCATGGCCGCAGGCCTCGCCCATGAGATCCGCAACCCCCTCGCCGCCATCAAGGGCGCGGCCCAGTACCTCGAGGGCCCCACCACCGCCTGCGACCCCAGCGACGAGGACAGCCCCGCCGAGTTCGTCGGCATCATCATCGAGGAGGTGGACCGCCTCAACCGCGTGGTGGAGCGCTTCCTGGACTACGCGCGGCCACTGGTCCTCCAGCCCGCCGCCCTGGACGTCAACCAGCTGGCCACCCGCACCCTGGAGCTGCTGCAGCGCCAGGGGCTCCCCAGCGATGTGGTGGTGGAGCTGGCCTTGACCGAGCCTCTGCCCCAACCTCCCGGGGACGCCACCCTGCTGGCTCAGGTGCTCGAGAACCTGCTCCAGAACGCCGTGCAAGCCCTGGCGCAGGCGCGGCCCCCCGAAGCCGAGCGACGCGTCCGGCTGCACACCCGCCTAGGCCATGCATTCGGTCACGGCAGCGGCCCATCCACGGTGGACATCGTGGTGGAGGACACCGGCCCCGGCATCCCGGAGCAGGACCGCGACAAGGTCTTCATCCCCTTCTACACCCGCCGCAGCGGAGGCACCGGCCTGGGCCTGGCCCTGTGCCGCCGCATCGTCCACGCACACGGCGGCGAGCTCGAGGTCTCGGCCCGCCCAGGGGGCGGTGCCCGCTTCACGGTGTTGCTGCCCCTGATACCGTCTGGCGTTGACCCGGCTCGGCCCTCGCCGGCCGAGCGACCAGGCCCGACACCCCGCGCTCCGAGCACTCGCGACACCTCGGCCTAGTCAGGCACGCCGGCGTGGCGCTCCTGCGGGCCGTCCTGGGGCTCGCCCAGCTCGGCATCGGCGGCGAGATCGCCGGGATCGCTGCTACCGCGCTCCATCTCGAGGCCACCGATCTCCGGGATGGCCAGCTCCTCGACGTGGCCGTCGCCCACCGCGAAGAAGACCAGCTCACCGTCATCGTCGTAGGCGCTGTAGCGCTCGCTGGGAACCCAGCCCCCCGCGACCCAGTCGTTTCCGTCGAAGTAGCCGGGCCGCCACATCATCCCGTCTGGGGAGGCGCCCTCGGGCTCCCAGTAGCCGGTCACGTACTCTTCACTATCGGTGACGTGGGCCTCGACCCAGGTGAAGCCCACCCGCGCCGAAGGACGCCAGAAGCCCGTCACCCAGACCCTCCCGTCCCAGTAGCCCGAGACATAAGACCAGCCCGCTCGGGGCGCAGGCCCCACCTGCTGGCAGTGGCCCGAGACCCAGTGGCCTCCCTGGCCCGGGTGCCCTGAGACCCAGACAGTGCCAGCGCCGGGGCAGCGCTGCACTGGCACATGGACGGCGTGGCGCACGACCACCCGCGCCACCGGCGGCGGAGGGGGCGTCCGATGTGCGTGATGACGATGGCGCGCCGCGCCTGCGGGGAGCGGGGCCAGCGCCATGAGCGCGAGGCAGGCGAGCAGGGGCGGGAGGTGACGCATGGCTTGGTCCTCGAGTGATCCGGCACAGCTCGGCCGGGGCGAGCGCATCGACGGGCCGGAGACCGCGAGCATTCGAGGAAAAGTGGATCCATCGACACACCGTGATGAAGCCGGATTCCCGGAGTGTCCCACGGCGTGGAGGCCGCAACCATCCGCCAGGGGGGAGGGTGCGAAGGCGGGGCCGCCCACCGTGGGAGCATGCTACGTTGCGCCGGTGCCCGACCCCGTCACCATCGCAGAGCGCATCCGCCGCTGGCCCGAGCATGGAGTCCAGGGGCCCCTGACCCTCGAGCTCTACCCCACGCTGCGCTGCAACCTGGACTGCCGCTTCTGCGACACCACCGAGCGCCACCGGCCCGGGTTGCCCGAGCTCAGCGCCCAGCGGCAGCTGGAGCTGCTCGAGGAAGCCGCCGAGCTTGGCGTGCAGCGCCTGTTCCTGCTCGGCGGCGGCGAACCCCTCGCGGCCCGCGCCCTCACCCCAGCCCTGATGGCCCGCGCCAAGGCGCTGGGCATGGAAGGCATCCTCACCACAAACGGCACCCTGATGGGACCGGAGCTGCGCGAGCAGCTGGTGAGCACCGGGTGGGACGAGGTGCACTTCTCCGTCGACGGCCCCACCGCCGCCATCCACGACGGCCTGCGGGGGCAACCGGGCTGCTTCCGCCGGGTGGTCACCAAGATCTGCAGGCTGCGGGCCCTGCGGGACAAGCGGGGCGCCCAGCTCCCCCGCATCGCCTTGCACTTCGTGCTCACCCGCACCAACTTCCACACCCTCGAGGACATGGTGCGCCTGGGCCACACCCTGGGCGCCTTCCGCATCGACTTCGACGCCCTGATCGCCTACCAGCCCGAGCAGCTGGCGCTGGCCCTCCAGCCCCACGAGCAGGCCCAGGTCCCCGCACTGGCCCGGCGCGCCATGGCCCTGGCCGAGCGCCTGGGCATCGCCACCACCCTCGAGCACTTCCTGGACCCCCGCAACCTCCACCGAGGCAGTGACCAGGGCGCCCTGGTGGTCGAGACCCCTGCCCCGGCCCACGGGGCCGACGACATGCTGTCCCAGCTGCGCCGCGCGCCCTGCCTCAAGGCCTGGCACTACATCGTGGTCCAGGCCGACGGCCGCACCAGCCCCTGCTGCGTGCTCGCGGGCCAGGGCGAGTCCGTGGAGCAGCGCAGCCTGGTCGATGTCTGGCGCAGCGGCGACTTTCTCGAGGAGATCCGCGCGGCCATGCTCGCCGGCACCCCGCCCCCGCGCTGCAGCGAGTGCTCCGCCAACATCCTGGCCCACGAGCGCGTGGTCCGCGGCCTCGTGTAGGATCACCCCATGGCGGTCAACCTCAACCTCGAGCTCACGGATCACTGCAACGTCTGCTGCCCCATGTGCAGCCAGTCTCTGCGCAGCCTGGCCCACGGGGAGGCCAAGAGCTTCATGGCCTGGGACACCTGGCGTCGGGTCCTCGCCGGGCTGGCGGACGCCCCCGACGAGATCCACCTCTGCCCCCACTGGCTGGGGGAGCCCACGGTGCATCCCGACTTCGACCGGATGGTGGAGTACGCCTTCGCCATGAACCGGGACAACCGCTTGTTCCGAACCTTCAAGCTCCACACCAACGGCGTGCTGCTGCAGCCCCAGCGCTCGCGGCTGCTCATCCGCCTGGCCGCCTCACCCCATCAGGCCGCGGACACCTTCACCACCGTCCACTGGAGCTTCGACGCCGCCTCGGCCACCACCTACGTCGCCGTCAAGGGCGCCGACCACTACCAGCGCGTGGCCGACAACCTGCGAGCCTTCGTCCAGGCCCGCGAGACCGCCGGCAGCCTGTGGCCCCGCGCCCACATCGCCTTCGTGGTCCAGCCCCAGAACGTACACGAGGTCGAGCGCTTCGTGGAGCAGTGGGCCGCGCTGCTCGGGGGCACGGGTAGGCCCTGGGACCTCACCGCTGACTGGCCCTCCCACGAGCGCGACGCCATCTACATCCGCCCCCTGAACTGCGCCGATCAGGCCGCCGCCGACGCCATGCACGCCGCCGCCTGCGTGCGGCTGGGCATCGCCAAGGAGGGCGACGTGCTGCGCGCCCCCGAGTCCTTCTGATGGGCCGCCTCCCGCTCCTCTCCGTCCTGGTCGCCGCTGCTACGGGCTGCGCCCCCAACGGCTGGATCCGCACACAGCACGGCAGCGATCGGATCCGCACGGCCTTCCACATCGCCACCGACATGTACGGCTCTCCCGCGACCGCGGTCGTCATCTCCAACAGCCACTTCCCCTGCGCCCTGCCCTCCCAGCCCGATCCCGACGCCATCACCGCCGCCGAGCGTGACTACTACCTGGCCTGGAACCGCGAGGGCTCCGTGGTCATGGCCTTCGTCCTCTTCACCTGGGACGACGCCTCCTGGGACGGCAGCTACCCGGTGAGCGAGGCCGCCTCGCCCTACGGCCTGGACGAGGTGGAGCCCAGGGTGGCCCTGGCGGCCTACCGGGCGGTGTGGGAGGCCGAGGTGTCCGAGGAGGACGGCCTGTACCGGGAGTACGTGCCCGTGGTCGAGCAGCAGGTCATCCCCGTGGAGTCCCCGGGGAACGTGGACATCCAGGTGGAGGATGACGCGCTCACGGGGCGCTTCAGCCTGGACAGCCTGGACGTCTCCGGCACCTTCTCCACCAAGCCCTGTCCGAGCGGCAGCGGCAACCTGCTGGACTACCTCGACCTGTTCGGCGCCGGGTTGCCCGACGGCCGCGAAGACTCGGGCAACCCCTACCTCGAGGTGGACAGCCCATGAGCGCCCCGCGCCGCCCCCCCTGCGCCGGCCTGTGGAACACGCCCATGGTCCACACCGACGGGCGCCTGACCACCTGCTGTCTCGATGAGCACATGGAGAACGTGCTGGGCAACCTGGCCGATGCCAGCATCGCCGAGCTGTGGTGGGGACCGACCATCCACCGCTGGCGCGTGGCCCAGATCCATGGACGCTTCGAAGACTCCGGGCCCTACTGCTGCCGCTGCAACTGGCGCAGCGCCGGCTCCTACCCCCCCGACAAGGTGCGCGAGTACCTCGAAGCCAGCCAAGACACACCGCTCCCGCCGCCGATCCCTGGACCCCACGAAGAAAGCGAATAGGATCGGCTCAGCCCTCCTTCCTCGCACCCAAAGGCTTCCATGACCGGTGCACAGCCCATCGCTGCGCCTGACCTGGCCATCGAGATCCGAGGCCTGCAGAAGACCTACTACTCGGGCTTCTTCCGGCGCCCCAGCAGGGGCCTGGAGAGCCTGGATCTCGAGGTCCCCAAGGGAGAGATCTTCGGCTTCATCGGCCCCAACGGCGCAGGCAAGACCACCACCATCAAGTGCCTGGTGGGCCTGCAGTACCCCACCGCAGGCCACGCCTTCCTGCTGGGCCAGCCCATCGGCAGCCCCGAAGCGAGGCGACCGCTGGGCTTCCTGCCTGAGCGGCCCTACTTCTACCAGCACCTCACCGCCCGGGAGTTCCTGGACTTCTACGGTCAGCTCTTCGACATCCCCGCCGCCCTCCGGCGCCAGCGCACCGACGCGCTGCTAGCCCGGGTCGATCTGGAGCGGGTGGCCGACAAACCCCTCCACACCTACTCCAAGGGCATGCTCCAGCGCGCCGGTGTGGCCCAGGCGCTGATCAACGATCCCCAGCTCATCATCCTCGATGAGCCCATGAGCGGCCTGGACCCCCTCGGGCGCATGCTCATCCGCGATCTGATGCTCGAAGAGGGCCGCCGCGGACGCACGGTGTTCTTCTCCAGCCACGTTCTGTCCGACGTCCAGAGCATCTGCCATCGGGTCGGCCTGATCGCGGGCGGGCGCCTGCGCGCCATCGGCTCCATCGACGAGCTGCTCTCCGAACAGGTGCAGCACGTGGACTGCACGGTGCGAGTGCCACCCCAGGTTCCCTTGCTGGGCGAAGCCGTCACCAGCCGCGGGGACGAGCGCATCGTCCGCTTGCCTCCCGAGCAGCTGGACGACCTGCTGGTCCAGGTGCGCCAGGCTGGCGGCCAGGTCGTGCAGGTGATCCCCAACCGCAAGACCCTCGAGGACCTCCTGCTCTCCGAGCTGGGCCGCAACGATCCGACGACGCCCCCGGGGGTGTCCCCTTGAACCGCATCTGGGCCATCGCCAAGAACACCCACCGCGAGGCCATCCGGGACCGCGTGCTCTACTCGCTGCTCTTCTTCGCCTGCGTGATGCTGGTGGCCTCCCTGGTCACCGAGGAGATCACCATCGGCGACCAGGAGAAGATCATGCGAGGCACCGCCATGGGCGCCATCTCGCTGTTCAGCTCGGTCATCGCCATGTTCCTGGGGGTCTCCCTGGTCTACAAGGAGCTCGAACGCAAGACCATCTACACCATCGCCGCCAAGCCCATCCCCCGCTGGATGTTCGTGATGGGCAAGTACTTCGGCCTCCTGCTCACCCTCGCGGTCAACCTGGGCATCATGGCGCTGCTGTACTTGGTGATCATGGGGCTGCGGCTGGGCATGCCCCACCCCTCACTGCTGGCGTTCCTGGCGCTGCTGTTCGTCGAGCTGATGCTGCTCACAGCGTGGGCCACCCTGTTCTCCACCTACTCCGGCCCCACCACGGCCAGCGCCTTCACCCTCGCCGTCTTCGTGATCGGGCACCTGGCCGACGACATCTGGTCGTTCGGACAACAGGCCGAGAGCCCCTGGGTCCAGCGCCTCTCCGAGTTCCTCTACTGGGCGCTGCCCAACTTCGAGATCTTCAACGTGCAGCCCGAGGCCACCCACGAGCTGGCCATCGGCTGGGCGCGGGTCGCCACGGCCACAGGCTACGGGCTCGCCTACTCCACGGTGGTGCTCATCGCCGCCGTCGTGGTGTTCCAGCAGCGGGACTTCAAGTAGGGCATGGCCCTCACCCCCATCCCCATGGTCGATCTGGCCGCCAGGCACCTGCGCCTGGCCGCCGCCACCGAAGCCGCCGTGCTCGCGGTGCTGCGCTCCGGGCAGTGGGTCGGCGGGCCCGTGGTCCAGGCCGTCGAGGTCAGGGGGGCGGCCCTGTTCGGCCGCGCCCACGGCCTGGGGGTCAACAGCGGCACCGACGCCCTGATCCTGGCCTTGCTGGCCCTGGGCGTCCAGCCTGGTGACGAGGTCCTGGTGCCCGCCCTGAGCTTCTTCGCCACGGCGGGCGCCGTGGTCAGGGTCGGCGCGTGTCCCGTGGTCGTGGACGTGCTCCCGGACCGCCCCCTGATGGCTCCCCAGGCCGCGCAGGCCGCCATGGGCCCTCGCACCCGGGCCGCGATCCCGGTCCACCTCTTCGGCATGCGCTGCCCGGACCCCCAGCTTCCGGTGCCCCTCATCGAGGACGCCGCACAGGCCGCGGGCTGGGCTCCCCCCGCGCGCCTCGGGGTGATCACCGCCGCCAGCTTCTACCCCACCAAGACCCTGAGCGCGGCGGGGGATGCCGGCCTGGTGGCCACCGACGATCCCCAACTGGCGCAGAGCATGCGCCTGCTCGCCAACCACGGGGGCGTGCCCGGCCAGCCCCACCTTCACCAGCGGGTCGCCGGCCACGTTGGCCTCAACAGCCGGCTCGACGCCGTGCAGGCCGCTGTGCTCGGCGTACACATGGGCGACCTGCCCCGCCGCGTCGCGCGCCGGCGGGCCATCGCGGCCGCCTACGACCAGGCCCTCCCGGCAGGCTGCACGGCGCTGGACCGCCACTCCGGCGACCCCATCCACCACTACATCCTGCGATCACCCCGCCGCGACCGCCTCGGCGCCTGGCTGGCCGAGCGCCTGGTCAGCACCGCGGTCTACTACCCGCGCCCACTCTCCGCCCAGCCCGCGCTGCAGCCCCAGGCCCCCTGCCCCAACGCCCAGCGCTGGTGCGACGAGAGCCTGTCGATCCCCTGCCACGCCGAGCTCTCGGACGAGCAGGTGGAGCGCGTGTGCTCGGCCCTGCAGGAGTTCCGCCCATGAACCTCTGGATCGTCCTCCAAGTCTTCGTGCTCATCCTGGGGCTCTGCCTGGGCAGCTTCTTGAATGTCTGCATCGCTCGCATGCCCGACGACCGCTCGGTGGTCTCGCCCCCCAGCCACTGCCCTCACTGCGGCAGCGGCATCGCCTGGTACGACAACATCCCCATCCTGAGCTGGCTGCTGCTGCGCGCTCGCTGCCGCAGCTGCGGCAACGGCATCGCCGCCACCTACCCCCTGATCGAGGCCGCCACCGGGCTGCTGGTGCTGCTCTGCTGGCGCCAGGCCATCCCCGGGGTCGAGGCCCTCGACGCCGCGCACATCGCCCTGTTCGCCTACCACGCCACCTTCGTGTGCATGCTGGTGGCGCTGACCTTCATCGACCTGGACCACTACATCATCCCCGATGAGTTCAGCATCTACGCGGTCCCCGTAGGCGTGCTCGGCGCCCTGGGCATCGGCCTGCTGGCCCCGGAGCTGGCGCCAAGCTGGAAGCAGGCGCTGGTGGGCGCGCTGGTGGGCGGAGGCTTCCTGCTGGCCGTGGCGGGGGTCTACTGGCTCATCCGCCGCGAGGAAGGCATCGGCCTGGGCGACGTCAAGCTGCTGGCCATGATCGGGAGCTTCCTGGGCGCCTTCCCCGCCCTGTTCCTGGTCATGCTGCTCTCCAGCATCATCGGCAGCATCGTGGGGATCGGCCACATCGTGCTGCGAGGCCGGGGCCTGCGCACCGCCATCCCCTTCGGCCCCTTCCTGGCACTGGGCGCACTGGTCACCCTGTTCTTCGGTGACGTCCTGGTCCGGCTGCTGCTGCTGGGGCTACCGGGCGTGATGTCCTGAAGCGCCGAGGCCCGACGCCCTGAGACTCGCTGCGCGCCCTACGACTCGTCGATGCGACCGTCGCAGTCGTCGTCGATCTCGTTGGTGGCGTCTTCTTCGGCCCCGGGGCTGATGGCGGCGTCGAGGTCGTTGCAGTCGTTGCCACGGTCACCCAGGGTGGTGCGGTAGCCGTCGCCGTCCTGGTCCCAGTCGTCGCGGCCGTCGCAGTTGGAGTCGACGTTGTCGTACCACTCGTCGGGGGCGCCCGGGTAGACGTCGGGGTTGGCGTCGTTGCAGTCGCCGCCACCGCTGCCGCTGTCGGAGTTCCAGTAGCTGATCTGGTACCCGTCGCCGTCCTGGTCGTAGTCGTCGTCGCCTTGGCAGTCCTGATCGTCGCCGTCGTACCATTCCTCGGCGGCGTTGGGGTAGGTGTGGTCGTCTTCGTCGTCGCAGTCGTCGCCGCCCGCGCCCTCGCAGTCGTGGCCGTCGCCGTCTTCGTCGGTGATGACCGCGCCGTACAGGGGCAGCTCGAAGTGGGTCAAGACGACCGCGGTGTCGCCCTCGACCTCGGAGGGCGCGTTCCAGTCGAAGCTGAAGCTGCCGTCGTGGTCGGCGTACTCGGTGGGCTGGTAGCGCACGACCAGGGTGGTGGAGCCACCCGGGGTGACCGTGACGCCGCTGGCGTAGTTGACCGAGAACGGGGCCGTGGCAGTGATGTCGGTGAGGTGGAGATCGTCGCCGCCCACGTTCTCGACGTGCAGCTGCTCGCTGTAGCTCTGCCCGTAGATGACGCTACCGAAGTCGATCAGCGTGATGCCCACCGACAGGATGGGGGGCCCCGAAGGCCCGGTGTTGTTGTCACCACCATCGTCCCAGACGATGGGACCGCCGCCATTGGGGCAGCCCACCAGGGCCAGGGTGATGAGCAAGGCGAGGCCACGGGGGGCATTGGCGAGCATGGAGACCTCCGAGTTCCGGTCCGTACCGGGATTCATCATAGTCCATGCCACGCGCAGGGTCCATGGCCTCGTGAGGCCAGCCTCGAGCCGGCATCGAGCCGCCCGGGAACCGCTGGCCACGCGCGCTGTCGGAGGACTGAGAGACCGCCCCGGGAGGCTCATGACCGCCGCACATCTCCTGCTCCCGCTGCTGCTGGCAGCGAGCCCCTCACAGCTCGTCCATGACGCCGAAGCACAGCAAGCACCTTCGCTCCCGGAGGGATGCCTGGCCCAGGTCGAGCAGCTGACCGCCTCACCTCTGTTCGACGCGCGCGACCCACGCCTGCGCGGTGATGCCCTCGTGGTGGTGCTGGAGGCTGCGCGGCGCACCATGGTCTTCCAGGGCGGCAAGCTCGCGCAGGCGGATGGCGGCGACGGCGCGCCGGCCTGTTGGCCCGTTGCCCTGGGGGTTGACGCGACCGGTGAGCACCCCCATGGACCCAAGCGCCGACGGGGCGACCGCAAGACGCCCCACGGCTGGTATCGCACGTCGGACAAGCCCTGGTCGGGCTTCGCGCCCGCCGTGGCCATCCACTACCCCAACGCCGCCGACGCCCGGGCCGGGCTGGCGGCCGGCCTCGTCAGCGCCGAGCAGGCCAGCGCCATCGAGGCCGCGGTGGCCGCGGACCGCAAGCCCTCCCAGAAGACACGCCTGGGAGGCGAGATCCTGTTTCACGGCGGCGGCAGCCCCTACGACTGGACCTGGGGCTGCGTGGCCTTCGACGACGACGACAACGACGCCTTCCGCAGCTTCCTGCCCGCGGACAAGCGCACGGATGTGCTGATCCTGCCATAGCTATCGCTCGAAGCGCCCCCACTCGGGCGCCGGCTCGCCTGCGGAGCGTCGCTCGTGGGGCTTGAAGCACAGCTTGTAGGCCATGTGTCTGTTCCCAGCGATGTACAGGCCCAGGTACAGGTGGCGCAGCCCCATGCGCTGCGCCCAGTCGATCTGCCAGAGCACCGAGTAGACGCCGGGGCTCAGATCGCTGTGTGCGGGGTCGAAGTAGGTGTAGACAGCCGAGGCCGCGATGGCCCCCAGGTCGGCGATGGCCACACCCACCAGCTGTCGGCCCCGCAGGTAGCGGATCTCCACCGACTCGCAGCAGGTCTGCACGAGCCAGGAGTCGTAGCCCTGGATGGGCATGTCCTGCTCGTTGCGGGCCAGGTCCCGCAGCCGCCGGTGACGGTTGAACAGCGCCACATGGTCTGGGCTCACGGTGGGCGCGTGCAGCTCCACCCGAAGCTCGCGCTGCCCCCGCCTCCAGACCCGCTGCTGAGTGCGGGACCGCCGGAAGTCCGCCAGCGGAATGCGGATGGTCTCGCAGCCACGGCAGTCCGGGCAGCTGGGCCGATACAGCGCCCGGCCCACGCGGCGATCGCCCAGCACGAGCAACTCGTCCAGGCGCTCCGGCGGCACCGGGCGCAGCTGCCAGCGCAGGGGCAGCCTGGCCACCCGGTCGTCCAGGTAGACACAAGGCTCCAGCTCATCGCGCACCAGCACTTCCAGGGGGCACCTCTGTGGAGAGGCTATCCCGGAGCGCGCCGAGGGCGACAGCGCGAGGTCAGAGGCTAGGCCTCGAGCACCGGGGCCAGAGCCTCCATCACCGACGCGCGCACGGCCTCGTCGGTGAAGACGGGCAGGTTGCCCTCGACGGTGACCATGGGGATGCCGGCATCCTGGAGCACGCGCACGCCCGGCAGGGCCTTGTTCTGGAACTCGGCCAGGCGGGTGCGGATCTTGGCCTCGGTGTCGTCGGAGCGCTGGACCACCTCGGCGCCGCAGGCGGTGCAGAACCTGCCATCCCGCGCGGGCTTGTACTGGACGTGGAAGACCTTGGCGCAGGCCTTGTTCGGGCAGATGCGCCGACCAGTGGTGCGGGCCACGATGGCCTCGTCCTCGTTGTCCACCAACAGGATGAGATCCAGCGGCGTGCCCGCCTGCTCCACCAGGGCCAACAGGAAGCGGCTCTGGTCGGGAGTCCGAGGGTAGCCGTCGAGCACCAGGCCAGCGCCGTCGGCGGCGTGGAACGCCGAGGCCAGCAGCTCGTTGGTGATGTCGTCGGGCACGAACACGCCGCCATCGACGTAGCGGGCGGCCTTGAGGCCCAGCACGGCGGCACCAGGCGCGACCCCCGCGGCGGCGCAGGCGGGCGCCAAGACGGCCTGGATGTCGGCGTCGGGCGCGAAGCCGTCGCCCTGGTAGAAGGCCTGGGCGTCCACGCCCTCGCGCACCTTGGCGTACGCGCCGAGGTACTCGCGAAAGATGTTGCCGGTGCTGAGCTGGGTGAGGCCGAAGACCTCGCACAGCACGTCGATGCGCGGCTGCTTGCCAGCGCCGCTCTTGCCGGTCACTACGATGTTGCGAAGCTGCTTTGCCATGGGGTTCCTCAGGTGCGAGGGGTGGGAATCCGAGCCCCTCGAGGGGGCCAAGGTGGCGCAAAGTAGGGCCTCCTCAGCGCCCAGTCAAGCTATGCTGGAGGCTCCTGCCCGAAAGCTGACGGCCGTGCGGGACCATCCCCCGCGGGCCTCCGCCAGCGCCCGAGTCCGAGGTATCCATGACCGTACGCCTGGAACGTGATGGCCCCGTGGCCCGCATCGTGCTGGACCGCCCCGCGCGGGCCAACGCCTACGATCTCGCCCTGCTCGAGGCCCTCGACAGCGCGCTGGACCAGGTGCTGGCCGACCGGCAGGTGGGCGCGCTGGTGGTGGAGTCCACCGGCGAGGGCGCCTTCTGCGGAGGCGCCGACCTGGCCCAGATGCAGCAAGCCGACCCCCTCGACGCCCTGGACCTGCGCTCCCAGGCTGTCTTCGACCGCATCGCGCGGGCGCCCCTGGTGTCTGTGGCGGCCATCCACGGCGCCGCGGTAGCGGGCGGGTTCGAGCTGGCGCTGGCCTGCGACCTCAGGATCGCCAGCCCCAAGGCCCGCTTCAGCCTGCCCGAGACCGCCCTGGGCCTCATCCCCTCGGCCGGCGGCTGCACCCGACTCACCCGCCTGGTGGGGCCCGCCCGGGCCAAGCAGCTGATCCTGGCTGGCATGGACCTGGACGCCCGCACCGCCCTGGACTGGGGGCTGCTGGCGGCCCTGGTGCCCGAGCCTCGCCAGGAGGCCCAGGTCTGGGCTGCCCGCATCGCCGGACGCGACAGGGTGGCCCTTCGCCTGGCCAAGCAGGTCATCGACCTCGCAGATGACAAGCCCAGCCTGCAAGCCGAGCGGGTGGCCGAGGCCCTGCTCTACAGCCGCAAGCAGCAGGGCTGACCGGCTACGGTCCACGTTTCGGCCACGGCCTCAACGAGGACCTCGCCCATTGTTTAGGGGGAAGACAGATTCTTCCCCCCCTATCCAGGCCCGACACCGACCTTTCCGAGGCTGCACTCGCCTGCGGCGACCGGCGCTCCCGCGCCTTCGAGGCCGAGTACTTGCCGTGTGGCCGAGGCCTGGGTCATGGCCGGGCTGACCCCCGAGGGCAGACGTTCTAGTCCGGCGCCCAGGTGTCGGAGCCGTCCAGCACCCGCCGCGCGCGGGGGTAGAGCCGCGAGGGCCACCAGGGGTCCGCGACACCCTGGCCCAGCGCCCGCGTGCAGGGGTTGGAGGGGATGCTCCGGTGGTCCTTCACCCGCTGCAGGAGGGTCCGAGGCTCGGACTGGACGATGCCCTTGCGCCAGCCGGCCTGGTAGTCCAGCCAGCTGGGAGGGAGCCCCAACATCGCCGCTGCGATGGCGCCCACCAGCAGCGCCTGGCGCCAGGACAGCACCCCCGGCGGCCGGGCCGAGCCAGCGTCCACAGGGGGAGTAGCCTCGGCCAGCACGGCCGCAGCCACCCCCAGCAGGACCGGAAGCACTGCCAGACCGGTGGCCAGGTGCCGTTCCTGAGGCAGGACCTGACCGGTGGCCCAGAGCATACCCAGGAAGGGCGCCGCGCAGAGGCCTAGGGCCACGAGCCTCCATGGCTTGCGCGCGAGCCCCACCAGACAGATGGCCAGGGCGATCAGGCCGGGAGCCGCCCAGGGCACGAGGTGTCGGGCCCGCAGCTCCACGTTCTGTTGGCTGTCGCGCGCCGCGGGCGGGACGCGATCCGTGAGCCTGCCGAGGAACAGGAAGGCGCCAGGCAGCGCCGTCGGCGACGCATGCCCCCAGACGAAGCCCGGCGAGTGGCGGGTCGCGGCCTGCTCCCGCGCGAGCAGATCCGGAGACTCCCCCGCGTTGCGCAGGGCCTGATCGGCGTACATCACGGCCTGGGCTTCGAGGCCGGTGAGCTGTGCTGGGACCACGGCGTGGGCGATGAACCAGGAGGCCACCACCGGCGCCGCCAGCAGGCCCACCCGCAGCAGCGCGGCCGGCCAGCGCCGGGCTCGAAGCACCGCGAAGGCCAGCCCTACCCCCACCAGGGGTGCCGCGAACAGCACGCCGCGAACGTCGGCCAGCAACAGCACCGCCGCGGCCACGCCCGCCAGCGCCGAGGGGCCCACCCCCCGGAAGCGGACGCTCGCCACCACCGCGGCCGCCAGCACCACCGACCCCGCCACCACCACCGGGTAGAAGCTCAGGTCGCGGGCCAGGAAGGCCAAGGGGCCGATGGTGCCCGCCAGCAGGGCCGCGAGTGTGCCCGCCAGCCGGCCGCGGAGGGTCAGGCCCCACAGGTAGAGCCCCGCGCAGGTGGCCACCAGAGCCAGGAACGACTGCAGTGCGAGGCCGTCGATGAGCCCCAGGCTGTGGCTGGCGGCCGCGGGCAGCCAGGCGGGGGCGGGCATACGCACCCCCGGCTCCGACTGCAGGTTCCCCTCGGCGACCCGCCCCACCAGCCCACAGTAGTGGTCGAAGTCCGCCGCCGAGAGCGGAAAGTACTCGGTGAGAGCCTGGGACAGCAGCGCCGTGCACAGCAGCGCCACCGTCAGCCCCAGGCCCAGCGCGATGGGCAGATCGAGCCGCCAAGAGGGGGGGCGTTCAGGCGTCCCCTTGCCCCAGGGCAGAGCCCGCAGCAGCAGCGGGAGCGCGAGCAGGAGCCAGGGACCGGCCAGCGTCATGCCGAGGTCGAGTCCGACCGAGCCTGCCCGCCCCCCGCCCAGCCGCCAGGACGCAGGCCAGGCCCGTGAGCAGGGCCGCGATGAACTTGCTCTCCCGCAGCAGGTAGTAGGCCGGCTCCCGGAGCCCGCCCAACACCCGGAGCTCCGAGTAGAGCTCCTTGAGCCAGTCCAGGGGCAGGGCCTGCACGAGGTAGGCCAGCACCAGCAGGACCCACCACAGCTTGCCCAGCCGACCCGCCGCCAACGCCGCGAAGGCCGCGGCGTAGGGTACGAGCATCCACACCATGTGGTGCTCGTAGGTGTAGACCGGCAGCACCAGCATGAGCACCACGACCACCCCCACCTGGCACAGGGCGGCCAGGGGGTCGGCGCCTGGGCGACGGAAGCGCCAGCCGAGCAGCCCCAGCAGGGCCAGGGTGATGAACCTGGAGACCCAACCGGCCGTGGGCTCCAGGCTGGTGGTCGCGCCTCCCCCGAAGAGCTCGTGCAGCAGCGAAGGGATGCTGTGGTTGTGGGTGAGGGTGATGGGCACCGTCAGCCCGTTGTAGTCACCGCTGCCGAAGCCGGGCAGCACCTCGGTGAAGAACCGCCACTGCACGTCGACGCCCACCAGCGGCAGGCTGGCCAGGCTGAGGGCCAGGGCGGTGATCACCGCCGCCAGCACCGGGCGCCAGCGCCCCTGGAGCAACCACCAGGCCACCAGCAAGGCGGGGCTCATCTTGAGCATGCAGCCCAGCCCCACCAGGGCCCCTCCCAGGCGCCAGCGCCCGCGCTCCACCAGCAGCAGCCCCGGCACGACGCAGGCGAGCACGAAGAGGTTGGCCTGCCCCATCCAGTCGTTGTCCGGAATGGGCGAGAAGCTGGCCGCCATGACCCCGAGCGCCAGGGCCATGGGCCGGCTGGGGTGCCAGCGCCACAGGGCCAACATCACCGCGAGCAGGAACAGGTGCTCCACCCAGAACCAGGTGTGGAAGGCTGCTTGCAGATCCAGGGGCAGCACCCAGGCGAAGCTCAGCAGGAAGGGCGGCGGGTAGAAGAAGGGGTGTACGCCCCCCTTTCGGGTGCCGTCCTCCCGGGCCCGGACGGTGAGCGCCCGCTTGGCGTAGGGATCGCCGCCATCAGCCGCCACCTGCACCGCGTAGTAGTAGCTGGCGAAGTCCCGCGCGCTGTCCGCTCTCCAGGTGCGCGCCTTCCACGGGCCGAGGGCCTGCACGCCGTAGACGACGAAGCAAGCCAGCAGCAGCCAAGGGAGTGCGCGCTTCACGGAGGCCTCGGATAAGGGGTGGTGCCCTTGTATTCCCTCCAGGGCGCGAGGCTACTGGCTCGAGCCACCAGGCCGAGCCAGCCTCCCGGATCCCGGAGCTACCGTGCAGCGAACAGCCCTCCTCCTGGCCGCCCTCGGACTCAGCGCCTGCCCCCGCGCCAGCGGTCCTCCCCCCGTGCAGCCCGTGCAGGGCTCGACCGCCACCCTGGCCGCCGAGCGCGCCACCGAGGGCACCATCCAGGATCGCCTGGTCACCGACGACGCACAGCTGGTGATCTTCTACGCCTCGGAGCAGAAGGGCTCCCTCGAGCCCTGCGGCTGCCCCAAGGAGCCTCGCGGCAGCATCCCTCGCCTGCAGGCCTACCTGGATGCCTCCATCGCCGCGAACCCGGAGACCCCCTGGGTGCTGCTCAACGCCGGCTACTTCCTCGATGACGCCATCGGGCTGGGGGGCGAGCTACGCGCCGACGTACCCCTGAGCAACCGCTGGATGGTGCACGGCCTGGCCGAGCAGGGCAGCTGGACCGCCATCAACCCCGGCTATGTGGACCTGCCCGGCATCGTCGAGCTGGGCCAGGCCTTCCCCGCCCTGCCCCTGGTGAGCGCCAACATCCGCGCCCGGTCCGAAGACGTGGCGCCCATCCAGCCCTGGCTGAAGGTCCAGGCGGGCGAGCTTACCCTGGGCATCACCGGCATCACCACCCCAGGGGTGAGCTTCGTGCCCACCCCGCAGTACGCGGTGGAGCAGCCGGGCCCAGCCCTCGAGGTGGTGCTCGACCAGATGCGCGGCCAGGTGGACCTGGTGGTACTGCTGGCCTTCCAGACCATCGACGAAGCCCGCGAGCTGGCCCAGGATCACCCGGAGATCAGCGTGGTGGTGGACGCCTTCGGCCACCACGAGTCCGTGCCCCCCTTCACGGTGGGCGAGGCCATCTGGGTCAAGTCCCACCACCAGACCCAGCGCCTGGGTGAGCTGCGCCTGTGGATCGAGGACGGCCGGGTGGTGCAGGCGCTGGACCGCAAGGTGGAGCTCGACCCCGACATCCCGGGGGATGCGGCCCTGACCGACATCATGGTGCGCGCCCACCAGGAGATCGAGCAGAAGGCCAAGGAGATCTGGGGCCCATGAACAAGACACCCCGCACGGTCCTGATCACAGGCTGCAGCCGCGGCATCGGCCACCACGCCGCCATCGCCCTTGCCCAGCGCGGCTGGCGGGTGTTCGCCACCACCCGGGACGACGCCGGCCGCGCCGCCCTCGAGGGCGCCGGGGTCCAGGTCGCCACACTGGATCTGCTCGATGGGCCCGAGGCCCGCGTCCGGGCCATCATCCACGGGGCTGGCGGGATCGACGCCCTGGTGGCCAACGCTGGCTATGGCCTGTTCGGCTGCTTCGAGGACCTGGATCCCGACGAGTGGCGCCAGCAGCTCGAGGTCAACCTCTTCGGCACCGTCGCCTGCGCCCGGGCCGCGCTCCCGTCCCTGCGGCAGCGCCACGGACGCCTGGTGGTCGTGGGCTCCATCGCCGGGCGCCGCGCCGCACCAGGCTCGAGCGCCTACAACTGCTCGAAGTTCGCCCTCGAGGGCTGGGCCGAGGCCCTGCGCTTCGAGCTGCAGCCCTTCGGAGTGCCCGTGGTGCTCGTCGAGCCGGGCCTCACCCAGAGCGGCTTCCACCAGGCCCGGGTCCGCGGACGCCGCGTGGGCATCGACGCCTACGGGGCCATCACCCGCCGGCTCGAGGCCCTGCACAAGCAGAAGGAAGGCCAAGGTGCCCCCGTGGACACCGCCGTCCGCAGCATCATCCAGGCCCTCGAGCACCCATCGCCTCCCCTGCGCATCTTCCCCACGGCCAGCGCCCGCGCCGAGGTCCTCGCCCCGCGTCTGCTCCCTGGGGCGATCTACGAGCGCCTGGTCCGGGCGGTGCTGCGGCTTCCCCGCGCCGACTGACGCCTTCAGAGCCGCCGGTGCTGCGCCACCGGAATACCCCGGCGCACGGCCTGCACCCGGTCGCGCCGGATCTCGGCAAGGCACAGGCCCTCACCGTCGCCGCACTCGGCGACCACCGCTCCCCAGGGGTCCACGATCAGGGAGTGGCCATAGCTGCGGCGGATGCCCTGGTCTCCGTGGCGACCCCACTGCCCGGGGGCGAGCACCCAGCTCTGGGTCTCGATGGCCCGGGCACGCACCAGCGCGTGCCAGTGATCCTTGCCGGTGTCCAGGGTGAAGGCCGCGGGGATGGTGATCAGCTCGGCCCCCCGATCCACCAGGGCGCGGTAGAGCTCGGGGAAGCGCAGGTCGTAGCAGATGGAGAGGCCCAGGGTGCCCAGCGCGGTGTCGCAGGTGACCACCTCGTCGCCGGGCAGGGTGGTGCGGGACTCCTGCAGGCTGACCCCTCCGGGCACGTCCACGTCGAAGAGGTGGAGCTTGCGGTAGGAGCAGAGCAGCCGACCGTCGGGCCCGAACAGCAGGGAGCTGTTGTAGGTGCGCTCCAGGTCCGGGCTGCCGTCGGCGCTGAGCACCCGCTCGGGGAAGCTCCCGATGAGCAGGTGGATCCCCAGGCTGCAAGCCAGGGCGCCGAAGTGGGAGGCCAGAGGGCCGTCGAGGGACTCCGCGATGCGGGCCCGCTCGTCCCAGGGGCCCAGGTAGACGGTGCACTCGGGGGTCGCGACCAGGGACGCGCCGTAGCCCGCAGCACGCCGGATCAGTCGCTCGACCTCGATCACGTTGCGCTCGACATCAGCGGTGGAGCGAAGCTGGACGCAGGCGGCGAGGTACATGACGGCTCCGGGGTTCAGTCCTGGTCGGCGGCCTCGGCTTCGGCAGCAGCGCTATCCTGCGCCACCCCGGCCTCCAGCAGACCGCCCACCCGGAACAAGGCCAGGGCGCCAAGGCCAACGCCGAACCAGAGGGTGGTGACCCGGATGAGCAGCGCCGAGGCCACGGCCTGAGCTTCGGTGATGTCCGGGATGAGCGTGAGGGCGCCGCCGCCCAGGGCGCCGTCGGCCACACCCAGGCCACCGGGCATGGCGCCGCCGGCCACGGTGGCGAAGGCGTAGAGGAAGGTGGAGACGTCCAGGCTGGCGGCCACGTCGAAGCCCCGAAAGATGAGCCAGTAGGCCACGCACTCGGCCCACCAGGCCGCCACCGAGATCAGCACCGTGGCGACCAGGGGCACCGGCGCCAGGCAGGTGCGCATGGCCAGGTACATCTCCTCGAGCTTCGCGCCGAAGCGCCCGATCACCGGCAGCCGAGAGATGACGCCGAGGATGGCCAGGGAGAGCCCCTTCCACGCCAGCACGACCAGGCCACCCACCGTGAGCACGGCAGGGATGGCGATGTAGTGCACCTTGTCGCCCGCGTAGGCGGAGACCGACAACCCCGCGAGGGCGAGCATCGCGATGGCGTCGGTGAGGCGCTCGGCCACCAGGGCGGGGATGGTGGTGGCCATGTTGGCCCCCGTGCGCACCCGCACCAGGTAGGGCTTGAGCAGCTCCCCGGCCTTGCCGGGGGAGATGACCATGGCGAGCCCCGCGCCGAAGATCATCAGGTTGTCCCTGAAGCCGACCTTCACCCCCAGGCGGCCCAGGAAGTAGTGCCACTTGAGGAAGCGCATGAAGTAGTTGCACAGCACCAGCAGCAGCACCGGCGCCATGAGCCACCAGGCGAAGGTCGCCAGCGCGGAGCCCACCTCACCGATGCCGGCGTAGATGGAGCCGGCCAGGTACAGCAACACAGCGATGGCGACGCCCCAGACGAGCCAACGACGGAAGCGCTGCACCAGATCAGAGCGCGGAGCCTCGGGCATGATTCACCTGCCAGACGTACCGCCCTGGATCAGGGCTGGTTGGAAGCAGAAGCCGGACCGAGCAGGGGTGCTCAAGGTGCCGTCCCAGGGGCTACCCGACGAGGGAGCATGTCGCGACATGTGACCGAGGAGGGGAGTCGCTGGGGCGGTGCACTGGGGGTCCCTGCTACGGGAGGCCTAGGGGGCCGAGACGGTAACCCCGGTGACCATGGTCTTCACCTCTTCGCGGAGGCGGTCCTGCAGGCTGACATACAGATCGTAGTTCTCGCCGGAGGAGTCGAGCCCGACGGTCTGGGAGTCCTGCTCGCGGGCGGGGTGCTTGTACAGCCAGAACTCGCTGGTGGCGCCGCCGTCGAAGCTCAAGCGCCACTTGTGGCGATCCGTGATCTCCCAGCTGCGGCCGTCGGTGGTGACCGCGGTGCCCTTGTTGCGCAGGGTGCAGTCGTACATCCACGGCGAGAAGTCGCTGTCGTAGGTGCAGTCGGAAGACTCCGACACCTTGGCGATGGTGACGCTGATCTTCTTGATCTCGGACCACTCGGCCTTGATCTCCGTGCCGTTGCCCTCGAGCTGGAGCTTGGCGTCGCTGGTATCGGCGATCCATCCGCCCTCGGCGTACCAGTCGCTGCTGCGCTCGACAAGCCACACATGGCCGGCCTGGGTGGTGCCGTCGTTGCGGGTGACGGACACCTGCAGATCGGCGTTGGAGGAGGGCAGCGCCGACGAGGGCTCTTCGACCATGGGCTCCTGAACCGGGGGAGCCTCGACGACCGGAGCGGCGGCTTCCGGGGCGGCCTGGGTGGGCTCTGCGGCGACCTGCGGCGGGGCCTTCTCACCGCAGGCGGTGGCGAAACCAAGGGCGAAAATCCAGCTGGAACCACGCATGTGTCTCTCTCCCGGGAGGCTGTTGCGCGCCGAGCCTAACCGGATCCATCCACCCCTGCACTCCGCCGCGCCGCGGATGAAACCCGGAGCACGACCGCGGGGCGGCGCAGCATCACCGCCAGGACCAGAGCGCCCACGGACACCACCACCAGCTGCTGACAGCGCACCAGCACAGTGATGGCAAGGGCGAACTCGAGGGGCAGCCCCACCGCGGTGACCATCAGGGTGGCGAAGGCCGCGTCCCAGCCCACCTGCATCCCGGGCATGGCGAAGAGCACCACGGCGCCCGCGGTGACCGCGCACTGGGAGAACACCATGCCCGCCAGGCTCCCTGGAACCCCCAGCGCCCACGAGGCGCTCCAGGCCCCCAGGGAGATGGAGGCCACCCCGAGCAGGTTCCAGCCCACCGCCACCACATGGGGCCAGCCCATGTTCCGCGTCATGGAGGACAGGGACTCGCCAAACCGGGACCCGAGGGCCAAGAAGCGGTCCAGTCCCCCAAGCACGCGCCCGGGACGCTGTGCGGGAATCCGGCGCCGCAGGGCGGCGGCAGGACCCAGGAAGAGCCCTGGCCAGAGGGCCACGAGACCCAGGGCGGCTCCCCAGAGCCCCACCATCACCACCGCGCCCAGGATGAAGGGCCGGGCGTTCTCGGGCACGGGCATCGGGGCGGCGAGCCAGACCAGCAGGGTGATCACCGCCGCGCTGACGACACCGACGAAGCGGGCGTGGAGGCTGGCGGCCAGGGCCACCGGCGCCTCGACCCCGTAGCGCCGCTGCACCAGCCCCGCGGCCACCAGTTCCCCCACGGGGCCGGGCAGGGCCATGTTGAGCAGCTGGCCCGAGGCGCAGATGCCGACCATGCCAGCACGGCCTACCCGAGCCGGCTCGGGCATGAGCGCCCGCCAGCGCAGCCCCATGAACACCAGCCCGCCAAAGAGCAGCACGAAGCTGCCCAGCAGGGGCGCCAGGCGCGCCTGGGACCAGAGCAGATCCAGCTGCTCCCGGTCCACCATGCCTCGCAGCAGGGCGAGGCTGAGGAGCACGAAGACCACCAACCAGCCCGCGGCCAGCAGCAGGCCCCGAGGAACCACCCGGGCGACCTGCAGCTCGGCGAGAGCCTCCGAGGCGGCGGCGGCTTCGGGCGCGGCTTCAGAGGGCGGGGGCAGCTGGCTCATGCACGACAGCTACTCCGGCGGGGGGGGCACAGGCCACAAGGGCCCGGCCATCGGAGCTCGCGACTGGGCGACTACCAGGACCAGCCGGAGCGCCAGGTGCCGCCCTCGCCCTCGCAGACCCAGCGGAGGGACTCGTCGAGGGGGACCTCGGAGCCCGCCTGGAGCAGCCGCAGCTCGAGGGTCCAGTACCGATCCGAGGGCTGGAAGAGCACCTCGACGTAGGTGTCGGGGGAGTGGGGCTCGAGCAGGGGATCCAGCAGGGCGTCGGGCAGGGGCGGGAGCTGGCCGTGCTCGCCCAGCACCGAGCGCTGGTAGGACCGGAGATAGGCCCGCAGGCAGGAGCGCAGCAGGGCGCGCTCGCGGGAGTAGATGATGCCGTGGCAGCCATCCTGGATGCTCAAGGCGAAGCGGCTTCCCCAGGACTCCGGGAGCGCGGCCTCGGGGTCCGACAGCAGGCAGGTGGGGATGTCTTCCGCGCGGATGGACCCAGCGCGGCCGCGGGCCACATGGATCAGCTCGACGGGCGCCACCAGGCGCGGCAGCAGCGTGGATGGCACTACCGGCACCCCACGCCGAACACGCGGAGCATAGACCGCGCCGACACCGCCACCGGACAGCAGCACGAGGCGATCCGCGGCGTTGAGGGTCAGCGCAGGCGCCAGCTGAGCGATGCCCGCGGGCACCATGCGCAGCGACCACACGCTGGACGTCTCGCGCTCAACCGCGAAAGTGACCGGAAACCGCACCTTTTGCTCACTCGCATTCCATCCGACGAGCAACTTCGAGAGCGGACTGTGCGCCGCGCGCACTTGTGGAGACACCTGGGACATGGTCACGGCGAGGCTTTGGGGAAAGGCAGGGGGGGAAGGCACTTTGCCGGGGATTTCACTCGCCGGCCACGCTCCGCACTTTAGATGGAAGCATGCGCTGCGGCAAGTGAAAACCCGGTCAGCCCGTCGGTTTTTTTTTCCGCTCTCAGCCGGGGCTCACGAAGTCGAAGGCGATGTTGTAGGACCCGTCGTCCAGCTTCATGCGCAGCTCGTACGGGAGCGACTGGAACACCGCGAGCATCCCCTTGTTCACCGCAAGGACTTCGGCGTGGAAGCCGGTGATCCCGGACTGCCTGGCGATGCGCACCACGTACTTGGTGAGCCAGGAGCCCAGGCCCCGCTGCTGCCACTCATCGGAGATGAGCAGCGCGAACTCCGCCTTGGGCTGGTTGGGGAGCTTGATGTACTGCCCCAGCCCCACCAGCTGCTCCCCGCTGGCGTGCTCCACCACGCAGGCCAGGCCCACCTGGTCGTTGTAGTTGATGTTCACGTAGGGCTGGCGGGTGCGGTGCGGCATGAAGGCCATGCGCGAGAAGAACCGTTGGTAGCGGCTCTGCTCCGACAGGCTGTAGAAGAGGTCCTTCAGCAGCTCCTCGTCGGTGGGCTTGACGGGCCTGACCAGGATCTCGGTGCCGTCCGCCAGAGTGTGATGAGTCTCCAGCTCCTCGGGATAGGCCATCTGGTCCCAGGGCACCGCGAGCTGATCCTTGTAGACGTAGTTCAGGGCCTTGGCCTGCTCGAGGAGCTCCTGCCGGAACTTGGGGTGGGCGATCTGGATCAGGGCCATAGCGCGCTCCCGCACGCTCTTGCCGTGCAGGTAGGCCACGCCGTACTCCGTCACCACCCAGTGTACGTCCCCCCGGGTGGTGACCACGCCAGCCCCGGGCTTGAGGGTGGCGGCGATGCGGGAGTGTTTGCCATCGCGGGTGACGGACGGCAGCGCGATGATGGGCTTGCCGCCCCGGGACGCCGCCGCCCCACGGATGAAGTCCACCTGCCCGCCGAAGCCCGAGTAGAAGCGGGTGCCCAGGGAGTCGGCGCAGACCTGCCCCGTGAGGTCCACCTCGATGCCCACGTTGATCGCCACCATGTCGTCGTGCTTGGCGATGATCATGGGATCGTTGACGTACTCGGTGGGGTGCATCTCGAAGACGGGGTTGCGATCGATGTAGCGGTACAGGCGCTCCGTCCCCATGCAGAAGCTGGCCACGATCTTGCCGGGGTTGAGGGTCTTGCGGCGGCCCGTGATGACCCCCGCCTCGATGAGATCGATGATGCCGTCGGTGAACATCTCCGTGTGGATGCCCAGGTCCTTCTTCTCGGTGAGGTAGGTGAGCACCGCCTGGGGGATGGCCCCGATGCCGAGCTCGAGGGTGGCGCCGTCGTCGATGAGCTTGGCGATGTGGCGGGCGATGTCCTCCACCACGTCGCCGCGCTCGGCCACCTGGGGCTGGGGGAGCTCCTCGCTGAACTCCACCAAGGCGTCGAGATCGTTCACATGCACCATGGCGTCGCCCATGGTCCAGGGCATCCGGTCGTTGACCTGAGCGATGACGGTCACCGCGTTGCGCACGGCGGCCATGACGATGTCCACGGACACCCCCAGGCTGCACAGGCCGCTGCGATCCGGGGGCGTGACCTGGATGAGGGCCACGTCCAGGGGCATGCGCCCGGAGTCGAACAGGCGCGGGATCTCCGAGAGGAAGATGGGGGTGTAGTCCCCCAGGCCGGCTTGCACCGCGCCGCGCACGTTGTCGGCGATGAAGAAGCTGTTGAACCGGAAGCGCTCGGCATGTTGGGGCTCGGCGTAGGGGGCCACGCCCATGGTGAGCAGGTGCAGGATCTCCGTGTCCGCCAGGTGGGAGGCCTGAGTGGTCAGTGCGCGCACCAGGTGCTGGGGCTCGGCGCAGCCGGTGCCGATGAAGACGTGCTCACCCGGGCTCACCAGCTGCATGGCCGAGCGGGCGTTCATCAGCTTGTCGGCGAAGCGCTCTCTCCAGTCGAAGGGGGTCGGGTCCATGTCGTGCTCCTAGCCCTGGGGGCTGAGGGTGATGGAGGCATCCAGCGCGACGGTGTCGCCGCGGCGCTGCCCCACCCGTAGGGGGTTGATCTCGAGCTCGGCGATCTCGGGGAAGTCCACACCGAGCTGTGCGATGCGCTGCAGGCAGGCGGCGATGGACTCCACGTCCACGCCCTGCTGCCCGCGCACGCCCTCGAGGAGGGCGAAGGTCTTGGTGCTGGAGAGCATCTCCATAGCCTCGGCCAGGGTGATGGGGGCCAGGTGGAAGGTGAAGTCCTCGAGCACCTCCACGTAGACGCCGCCCAGGCCGAACTTGAGCATCGGCCCGAACATTGGATCCCGGGTCATGCCCAAGATGACCTCGCGGCCTTCCCCATGCGTCTCCTCAATCAAGACGCCCTCGATGTGGGCACCCGGCACCCGCCGAGGGATGCGCAGCTGCATCAGGTCGAAGGCGTCCTCGACCTCCCGGGCGTTGCCAAGCCCCGCGCGCACGCCGCCCACCTCGCGCTTGAGGGTGACCTCCCGGGCCACCACCTTCATGACCGCGGGGTAGCCCAGCTTGTCGGCGGCCGCGACGGCCTGCTCGGCCGAGGTGGCGAAGGCGCCGCTGGGGATGGCGATGCCATAGGCCTCGAGCACCGCCTTGGCGTCCTGCTCGCGCATGTCTTGCAGACCCTGCCGCCGGTAGTTCTTGATGATCTTGCGGACCTTGTTGGTGTTGACCGGGATGCGACGGATGGTGCGCTCGGGGGCGGCCAGCCAGGCCCGGTGATCCGCCATGGCCCGCAGGGTCTGCGCCGCCCGCTCCGGTGACGTGTAGTGGGGCACCCGACACGCCTGCAGGTGGGCGGCCGCCTCGGCCACGGAGCCGGCACCGAGGAAGTTGACCAGCACCGGCTTGTCCAGGTCTCGCACCACCGACACGATGCTTCTAGCGATCTCCAGGGGTCCCGCCACCACCTGGGGGGAGTGCAACACCAGCACCGCGTCCACCCCCGGGTCGGCGGCCACGCAGGCCAGGGCCTGGCTGTAGCGGTCGGCGTCGGCATCCCCCAGCAGGTCCACCGGGTTCATGTCGCTGGCCCCCCTGGGCAGGAACGCTGCCAGGGCGTCGCGGGTGCCCTGGGAGAGCTCGGCGAGCTCCATGCCCCGGCTCTCCACCGCGTCGGCGCCCAGGGTGCCCGCGCCGCCAGCGTTGGTGATCACGGCCACCCGCTCTCCCCGAGGGAGGGGCTGCCAAGCCAGGCCCTGAGTGAGGTCGAACAGGTCCTCGATGCCGCTGGCGCGCACGATACCGGCGATGCGGAACGCGCAGTCGTAGGCCACCTCGGTGCTGGCCCTCCCACCCGTGTGGATGGAGGCGGCCCGCGCGCCCGCCGCCGTGTTGCCCGCCTTGACCAGGATGATGGGTTTCTTACGGGCGATGCGGCTGGCGCGTCGGATGAAGCGGGCGCCGTCCTCGATGGCCTCGAGGTAGCCAGCGATGAGCAGCGTGTCGTCGTCGTCGGACAGGGCCTCGAGGTAGTCGGTCTCGTCCAGGTCGGCCTTGTTGCCCATGGACACCACCTTGGACAGGCCGACGTTCCGAGCGGTGGCCAGATCCACCAGGCCCGTGCAGAGGGCACCGGACTGGGAGACCAGCGCCACCTCGCCCGGCAGCGGCAGGGCGCCGCCGATGGAGGCGTTCAGCCCGTTGCGAGCGTTGATGATCCCCAGGGTGTTGGGCCCGATGATCTCCACCCCCGCCATGCGGCCGGCGGACGCCAGCTCCCGGCCCAGGCGCACGCCCTCGTCCCCGGCCTCTTCGAAGCCCGCCGAGATCACCACCGCGGCCTTGACGCCCAGCCGGCCCGCGGAGCGGATCAGCGCGGGCACACCCTCGGCGGGGATGCAGACCACGATCAGCTCAGGCACCTCGGGCAGGGACGCCAGGTTGGCCCAGGTGGGCTGGCCCTGGATCTCCTCAGCCCGCGGGTTCACACCGTAGACCGTGCCGTCTCGGTAGGACTGCAGGTTGTGGAAGACCGCGTACCCGACCTTGCCGGGGTCGGCGGACGCGCCGACGACGGCGACGGTGCGGGGGCTGAAGAAGCGCTGGAGGTTCATTCCGGCATCCTGGGTGCGGAGCTATGCGTGGCCAAGCTAGACCCCGATCACGATCATGGCGATGGGGGTGAGCACACTTCCTGAGCGTGCTCACGGTCACACCACGGCGTCGCGACTCTACCGATGCGCCACAACGGGATAGGGGTGAACGGCGCTGGATGATGCCGGGGATCGGTGCGCTGTGGGGTCGGGGGATCGCATCACTCGAAGCTGCAGACTCCCTCGTCGCACCGGCACGCGGGTTCCCGCGGCACCATGCAGGCCAGCTGGCAGGTCACCAGCTGCTCGTCCTGGTGCAGGCAGTAGAAGACCTCCCCGCAGCACGAGTAGCCCACCACGCAGTCGTCGTCGGAGACGCACTCGTCGCAGCCGTCCGTGTCGCAGTGGTCCGCCTTGTCCCAGGTCCAGGCGCAGGAAGAGAGGGACAGCGGGAGGGCGATGAGGAGCGTGCGCATGGGAACCTCCAGCCACAGCCTACCAGCTGAGTGACGCTCCCCCACGGCGGCGCCTCGAGCACCAAGCGCGTCAGGGGACCCGCGCCACGCGCGCCGAAGGTGGGAGGGTGAGCCGAGCCCCGGGCGTATGGCGCG
>CALDOK010000279.1 GCA_937912125.1 uncultured Pseudomonadota bacterium | reverse complement strand
TCCGGTGGACCTCCGAGGGGCGAGCCAGCGGCGGCTGCCGCGGTGCCCGAAGGGCAGGGGAAGCCCTGCTGCGTGATAGCGGTCCGGGAGGGGGGCATCCTGCCCTCGCCAGCAAGCGAGGCCGCGGTCATCTCGCGGGTCCACTGGCCCGAACGATGGGCCACGGCCTCCAGCGCGAGCGCCAGGCAGCACAGACCGCGGCAGGTCCCTCAGCTGCGGTAGGCTGTCCCCGAGCTCCAGCCAAGGGCCCCCCGCCCCCCGCCAAGGGAGTGACCATGCCCGACATCGTGCTCCGCGCCTCGAACCTCACCCGCCGCTACGGCGATCTGGTGGCGGTGGACAGCATCTCCCTCGAGGTGCGCCGCGGCGAGATCCTGGGCTTCCTGGGGCCCAACGGCGCCGGCAAGACCACCACCATCCACATGCTCTGCGGGCTGCTGCGCCCCGACTCCGGCACCATCGAGCTCAACGGGGTGCAGCTCGAGCCCGGCGCCACCCGGGGCCTGCGCGCCATCGGCGTCTGCCCCCAGGAGATCGTGATCTGGGAAATGCTCACCTGCAGAGAGCAGCTGGCGATGATGGGCGAGCTGTACGGCCTGGGCCGGGCCCACGCCCGCCGCCGCGCCGACACCTTGCTCGACGCGCTGGGGCTGACGGACAAGGCCAAGCGCCTGGCCCGCACTCTGAGCGGAGGCATGAAGCGGAGGCTGAACATCGCCCTGGCCCTGGTCCACGAACCCGAGCTGCTCTTTCTGGACGAACCCCAGGCGGGGCTGGACCCCCAGAGCCGGGTGCTGGTGCGCGACTACGTGGCCTCCCTGAAGGGTCAGGTCACCGTGGTGCTCACCACCCACGACATGGAGGAAGCCGAGAAGCTCTCCGACCGTGTGTGCATCATCGACCGGGGTCGTGTCCTCGAGCTGGACACGGTGGACGCCATCAAGGACAAGCTGGGCGAGGGCGACCTGCTGGAGATCGAGATCGCCGAGGACGCCGCCACCAACCTGGGGCCGCTGCTTCGAGGCCTCGATGTCGAGAGGCTGGACAGCAGGATCGCGGGGAACACGCTGGCCTTCGCCAGCACCCGCGCCGCCGAGCTGCTGCCGGGGCTGCTCGAGGGGATCCGCCAGCAGGGCCTGACCCTCGAGGGCCTGCGCGTACGCAAGCGCACCCTGGAAGACGTCTTCATCCACCTGACCGGGAGGGGGTTGAGAGAATGAGAGCCCTGGCCTTCCTGCACAAGACCTTCCTCGAGAACCTGCGCGAGTGGAAGATCCTGTCCATGGTGCTGGTCTTCGCGCCCTTCTTCGTCTACCTGATGTGGGGCTACTTCCACGCCACCGTGCCCGCCTACCAGCTGCTGGTGATCGACCACGACGACAGCGTCGCCGGCGACGAGGCGATCCTCGGTTCCCGGGATCTGGTGGAGATCTGGCGCCAGGCCGAGCACAGCGACGGTGAGGCCGTCTTCGAGGTCTCCTTGACCAGGGATCTCGCTGGGGCCGTCGAGGCCCTGAAGACCCGCGAAGCCGATCTGCTGGTGGAGATCCCCGACGACTTCTCTCTGAAGATCCACCAGTTCGCCAGCGGCGAGGGGCTCTCCCCTGCCCTGCTCACCAACCACAGCGAGGCCTCGAACCCCAGGGGCACCATGGCTATGGCCATGTCCGACTACGTAGCCTTCACCGCCGTGGCCACCGCCACCCAGACCCCCTCGCCCCTGGACGTGCGCATCGAGAGCGTGGGCGGGGGCGAGCAGCCCTCGGAGTTCGACCTCTACGTGCCCGCCCTGCTGATGCTGGCGATCATCATGGTGATGTTCACCGCCGCCGCCACCCTGATCAAGGAGGTGGACAAGCGCACCATCTCCCGGCTGGTGCTCTCGCGCCTCACCATCTTCGAGCTGCTCGCGGCGGTGTCGGCCAACCAGGTGCTCATCGGTGTGGTGGCCCTGGCTCTGGCCTACGGATCAGCGTTGACCGTGGGCTACCACAGCGAGGGTTCGCTGCTGGCGGTGCTGGTGGTGGGCGCCCTGGCCACCCTGTCCGTGGTGGCCATCAGCGTGGTGGTGGCGGCGTTCATGCGCACCATCTTCGAGCTGCTCACCGTGGGCTGCTTCCCCTTCTTCATCCTGATGTTCTTCTCCGACTGCATGTTCCCGCTGCCCAAGATCACCGTGGGCGCCATCCACGGGTTCACCTTCTACGCCACCGACCTGCTCCCCACCGCCATGGCCGTGCGGGCCTTCAACCGCATCCTGAACCACGGCGCAGGCCTGGGGGATGTGTGGGTGGAGCTGCTGTGCATCGCCGCGCTCACCGCGGGCTACTTCGCCATCGGCGCCTGGCTGTTCACCCGCCGGCACTTCCGGGTGTTCTAGCTGGGCTCTGCGAAGGAGCCTGTCTGGTAGTAGCCCTCGAGCAGATCGTCCTTCTCGTGGAAGCGCTCCCGCAGCCACTCGGCCAGGTCCTCGGACCCCTCAGGCAGCTCCCCGATGGGGTAGCGACGCACGTGCAGGTGGGCGCAGGGGGCCAGCCCGCGGGCGTACTTCCACAGGCTGGGCACGGCGTCGACATAGCCGATGGTGACGTCGTAGACGGCATCCAAGTGGTCGCGCAGGCCCTCGATGGACGCCGAGAAGCCCTTGGGACGCGGCACCAACACGTGGCGGGGTTCCCGCAGGCCCCGTTCACGAGCGAAGGCCTGGGCAGCGGCCAGCTTGCCCGCGGTCATGCGGGTGCCCTCGGAGAAGGAGATGAGCCAGATGGGGACCTTGCCATCGTTGATGCGCGCGAAGGTCTGCCGGATGGTGTCGGCGTCGCTGGCCCAGTCGCGGGCCACGAAGATGCAGTCCAGAAACAGCATGCCCCAGCCCACCCCGGGCGCCCACGCCAGCTGCTTCTTCACGAAGTACTTCATGTCTCCCAGGCGCCGCTTGGACTTGGCCAGGAACATCAGGAAGGTGATGTCGGGCATGGCCTGGTGGTTGGACACCACCATGGCGTTCTCGCCCACGGGCACGTCATCCCCCGTGAACACCACGCCGATGCCGTGGGCCCGGCGCCCCGCGGCCACGCACAGGCCCCACCAGAAGTCCGCGCAGCCGCGATTGATGCGTCGAAAGGCCGCGCGGGAGAAAGGCCGCACCAGCAAGCTGGACATCTGGATACCGTTGACAAACAGCAGCACGTCGAACAACACCGCGGCGATGCACAGCCCGAACAGGGTGCTCTTCAGCCACCGCAGACCCGATATGGGCTCGCGCATGGGGGGCAAGGGCATGAGAGGCTCCTGGGCAGAGACGCTTCGAATAACGGGTCCCGGACGGCCAAGGCACGCTCCCCGAGCATGACACACGATGACAACCGCACCCGGAAGCCTCACGTCACCACCCGGGTTGTGAGAGTGAACCTGCCTGCTGCCCTCGGCCCGCGTAGGCACCCCTCCCTGGTGGCGACGACACTTCTCCTGCTCGATGGCCGAGGGCACAGTCAGGACCCATCGAGGGTTCGGTGAGCGCAGGGGCGCCCCCGACGCGCTGGGATAGGGGAAGCGCTACCAAGGAGGCCCCGTGCCCCAGGCGTCTTCCCTACCCCGCTGCAACGTCTTGGCGCGCTGGATGGGCAAGGTCCTGTGCCTACTCACGGGCTGGCGCTTGGTGGGCGAGCTCCCGCCGGTGTCCAAGGCGGTGCTCATCGCCTCACCCCACACCAGCAACTGGGACATCGTCTACTCCCTGATCTGCGGCTGGAGTGCGGGCATCGGCTTCCACTTCCTGATCAAAGCCAGCCACTTGCGGGGTCCCTTGGGTTGGCTCATCTGGGCGCTGAACGGCATCCCCGTGGACCGGTCGGCGCCCCGGGGGCTGGTGGAACAGACAGCCCAGCGCTTCGCCGAGGCCGAGCGCCTGCTGCTGATGGTCCCCGCCTCGGGCACCCGCAGCTACACCCCCTATTGGAAGTCCGGCTTCTACTGGATGGCCAAGGAAGCGGGCGTGCCCATCTGCCTGGGCTTCCTGGACTACCCCACCAAGCGCGCCAGCCTGGGGCCGCTGCTCTACCCGGGCGACGACCTGCGCGCGGACATGGACACCATCCGCGCCCACTACGAGGGCAAGGTGGGCAAGCACCCCGACAAGGTCAGCCGCATCCGGCTGCGGATCGAGGACGAGGACGGGGCCGAGGGATAGCCGCCCTATTCAGCACCCAGGTCGAGCCCCTCCCACAGCACAAGCCCTGTGCGGGACAGCTCCACGAAGTGGTGCATGTCCGTGTACACCGCCAGCGGCGCCATGGCGTCCAGCGCCCCGGGGTCGTCCCGGTACAGCAGCACGGTGCCTCGCTGCCCGAAGAAGCGCTCCTGCCACAGATCGAGCATGGCATCGACCTCGGCGCGGTACAGGCCATGCCCGCTGGAGAGGCTCACCGGCTGAGCAGGATCCCGCATCATCACGCAGTCGTCCATGTCCATGGACCACTCCGCCAGGGACTCCACACCCCCCGCCGCGAGCAGACGGTCGGTGAGCCAGGGGCGCAGCACCGTCACAGGTTCAGCGATCGGCTCGAAGGCCAGGGACGCCCGCTGGCCCGGCCCCAGGACGTCGAGGCGGGCGACGAGGGCCTCCCCACCAAGGCGCTGGATCACCACGAGATCGTGCGCCGCCCAGGGCCCCGCGTTGTGGACCTGACCACCGGCGACGCTCACCGCGGGCTGTTCCTCGGTGCGGGCTTCGTAGAACAGGAAGCGCTCTGTCTCGGCGCCGCGGTTGACCCACAGGGCCTCGTCCACGGCGCGCAGATCGGCGATCCAGGGAGCGGAGGAAGGATGGGGCGCAGCGCGCGGCTCGGCGGTGAGGCTCAGAGCGTCCCAGGCCAGCTGCGCGCCGGCGTCCCCGGGCAGGCGGGACGGGTACAGGCGGTCCGCCTGGGGGTACCACACCGACGGGCGGCCCTGGGCAACGCCCAGCTCGAGGGCCAGCGGCACTGTGCCGCCATAGAGCCGCGGCGCATAGAACTGCAGCACCGGGAGCTCTCGCTCACCACCATCGGCGGGCAGGCTGCGCACCGGAGTGGCCTGGACACCCTCGGCGGCTGGCAGCCGATGAAACCAGTCCGGAAGCTCCACCGCCTGGGGCTGGGCTGCGGGCCCGCGGTACACCTGCACCCCCCACTCGTGGACGACGATGGGCGACGCGCACCAGGACTTGGCCTGGGCCGGTGCGACCAGCAGGCCGGCCACCGCCAGCAGGGCGATCACGAGCCGCCCTCGGTCAGCGCGGCCAGATCCAGGCCCTCCCAGAGCACCAGGCCCAGGCGGCGCAGATCCAGGAAGTGGAACATGTCGGTGTAGAGGGACAGGGGCATCAGCTCGGCCAGGGACTCGGTGTCCTCGCGATACAGGATGACGGTGTCATCGGCCGCGAAGAAGCGCTCCCCCCAGATCTCGAGGATGGCGTCCACCTCGGGCTCGAAGAGCCGATGGTCCGAGGCCTGCGTCACCGGCACGGCGGGGTCGCGCCCCATGACGCAGTCCTCCCGCGCCCAGCTGTAGTCCGTGGCGAGAACGGGCTGAGCGTGATCCACCAGGGCATCCTTCAGCAGGGCCCGCGGATCATCGGGGCCGGGCTTGTCCAGCAAAAAGCCAGCGCTGCTGCCCGCGGGAATCTGCGGCGCATAGAACCCCAGGGTGCCGCCTTCGGTCAACACCAACACGCTGTGGACCGGGTGATCCGTGTCGTTGTGCAGCAGGTAGTGGGGCCGCTGGGGGCTCCAGGTCTCGCCCCGCTCCACCCGCAGGGCCGGGCGCTCGCTGGTGTCGGCCTCGTAGAACAGGAAGCGCTCGCTCTCCCCACCCTGGTTGACCCACAGAGCATCGAGCCCCCGCAGGGCGGGCACCCAGGACACGTCGGTTTCCTGGGGGGAACTGGCAGGCTCGGGCGAGAGACTCAGGGCGTCCCAGACCAGCTGGGCCGTGGGATCACCCGGCAGGTAGCCGCTGTCGCCCATGAAGGCCTGGCGCTCGGCGCGCTGCTTCTGGAGGGCGGCCAGTTGACGACGGGCGGCCCCGCCGTTGGCCTCCTCCGGCGAGCGCAGCAGGTCGGCCTGGGGGTACCAGGCGGCAGCCCGGCCCTGGCTGAAGCCCACCTCCACCGCCAGAGGGACGGTGTCCGCCCAGCGGCCGGGCCCGTAGAAGTGAACCACGGGCAGGGTGCGCACGCCCGAGTCGGCGGGCAGGGTGCGCACCGGAGTGCCCTCGGGGCCCGCGCTGGGAGCCTCACCATGGAACCAGCCTGGCATGGCCACCGGCGGCTCGCGGTGGCCGTCGGCGCGGAACACCTCGACCCCCCACTCGTGGGCGTGCAGGGGATAGGCACACCACGACTCGGCGTGGACGGCGGCGGACAACAAGATAGCGGCGATCAACATGGTGGCTCCGTGTCGCGTGCGGTGGACAACGCCCGAGGCGTCGCGGTTCTTTCACCATCCGCGTTCAGCTAGAACTTCCTTCCGCCGCTGCGGCTGCTGGAGCGAGTCGAGCGCCCGGCGCTGCGGCTGCTGCTGCTGTAGGACCGACCGCTGGACCGGCTCGAGCTGCTCGAGGACCGGCTGCTGGAACGCTTGACGCTGCTGAAGCTCGATCGCGTGCTGCTGGACCGACTCGACGAACGCTGGCGCTGACGGGCCCGCTCCGCTTCTTGACGACGGCGCTCCTCGTCGCGGCGGCGGCGCTCCTCGGCCTGGCGGATGGCCGCGAGCCGAGCCTGCTCCGCGCGGTAGGCGGTGCGTGCGGACCCCACCCCCACCGCCCAGGCGCCCAGCACGGCCCGGGCGCTCTCCCGGCGCACGCTCCAGTCCTGGGGAACGCCCTGACGCCACTCGGCCTCGAGGGCTTGACGCAGCGCGTCGCCCTCCACCAGCAGCTGGACGTCACCGAAGCCCCCGAAGCCGGCCAGATCGTTCGCGGATGCATCGCGCTTGGCCTGCAGCGACGCGAACATCGCCTCGGCCTCGGCCTTGGCCCGCTCGAGCTCCTCGAGCACGGCGCACAGCTCGGCGAGATCCTGCACCGCCTCGCCATGCTCGCTCAGGGACCGCTCGGCGGTGGCCTCGGCGGCGACGTGACGACGCTGGTCCAGCAGCGCCTTGGCCTGCAGCGCGGCGGCGCGGCACTGCTCCAGGTCCTCGCGGGCCTCGGCGACCTCGACCCACGCCTGGGACAGGGAGGCGGCGGTGTGTTCACCAGCCAGCTCCTTGGCCAGCGCCCGGGAGGCCGCGTAGTCCCCCTCCAGCTCCTCGAGCATGGCCTGGGCTTCGGCCACCAGGCCCGGGGCGCGCTCCACGCTGGCCAGCAGGCGGCGCTTGCGGTCCACCAGCTCCGCGCAGGCGACGCCGAGCTGATCGAAGGTGGCGTGCAGCGCCTCGGGGTCGGGCTCCTGACGCGCGTGGGCGATGTCCAGCAGCCGTGCATGCAGCTGGTGGACCTGCGCCGCCATGGGTGCGGGGTCCCGCTCCTCCTCGTCCACCACCGTGTCCAGCCCCTCCACCGAAGGCTCCTGGGCCTCGGCAACCAGCTCCGCGGCGCGGGCGACCCCCGCGATGAGCTCGTCCACCAGCGCCTCGAGGGCGTCGTCGTGCTCGAGGTGATCCTCGAGGGCGTCCAGGTAGGCGGCGGGATCTTCTCGGCGCACAGCGTCCAGACCAGCCCAGCAGGCCTCGGGGTCATCCATGAGCGGGTGGTCCTGGACCCACACCGCGGGCAGACCCGCCTGATCCAGCTGGGCAAGCATGGCCTCGAGATCGTCCCGCGGCAGATCGGCGCTGGCCTTGTGCAGCGACGCCTCCACCGCGTCCAGCACCCGCTTCCAGCCCACCTTGGCGGTGGCGAAGCGCTCCTCGAGGCTTGCCATGAAGGCCGCGGGCTCGACCTCGAGGGCCTGGGAGGGCGCCGGGAACAGGCGGTCCTGGGTCTGCTCGGTGCGGATCACCAGAGGGCCCTCGAGCCGGTCCTGACCCTCGAGCCAGGGTGTCGTGGCGAAGAGGCCGGCCTTGGTCTCGGCCCGACACAGCTCCACATGGCGGCGCATGCCAGCCAGGCCAGCCTGGATCTCGTCCAGGCTGCCGCTGACCTGCTCGTACAGCGCAGTGGTGACGGGCCCCTTGAGCCGCAGCTCCACGATGCGGTCCCGCAGCTCCACGTCGATGCGGAAGTCGGCGAAGTTGGCGTCGGCCGCATCCAGCTGGGCCAGCAGCCGCGCCAGGGCCTCGTCGAACCCACGCCGCGCGCGCACCGCCGCCAGGCGGAAGAAGCCCACCAGGCCCGCCAGCAGCGCCAGCAGGAAGCCCAAGCCACCGATGATCGACCAGCGCTTGGCGGCGGCCTTCAGCTCCGTGCGGCGCAGCTCCTCGGCCACGCGCTCCTCTTCCAGCTGCGCGAGCCGCCGCGCTGACTCGCGCATCGCAGCCTCGAGGGCGCCTTGCTTGGAGGTGATGGCGCCGTCGAGCCCCCGCACCAGAGCTGCCAGCCCGCCGTCATAATCCCCGGCCTGGGCCTTGGGCATGAAGTGCTGGTCGATGATGGGCAGCAGGGCGTCGTTGTGCAGGCCCAGCTCGGCATCCCAGCGCGAGCCGGTCACCACCCGCACCTCGCGATCGTCCATGGCCAGCAACACCAGCGAACCCTCGGCGCCGTCGAAGCCGCCGGGCGTCACCCCACCGGACAGCCCCGCCGCCGTGCGCCACTCGGCCCAGAGGGCCTCGATGGCGTCTTCGGTCTCGGACTCGTGGCCCGGCTGGATGCTGCCGTCGATGACCTGCTCGTAGACCACCACGTAGACGGGATGCTCCACCGCGCCCGCCGCCTGGCGCACCGCCTGGGTGGGGAAGCGGAAGTCGTCGGGCACCAGATAGATCCGCTGCTCCGGATCGAAAGGAGGCAGCTCGAGGGCCAGAGCCGACGGTGACCAGGCGAGGACGGCGAAGCAGGACAAGACGAGGGCATGGCGCATGGAATCTCCTGATGGGAGAGCCTATCGCACCGACGCCCAGGCTCCCGGCACTTCCCCTCACAGGAGCCTGAGGGACGCGGCCGGAGAAAAGAGTTGACAGGCATCGGGGATCGATCCTATACCGACTGACACGTCGGTCGGGCTTTACCGACCCAAGAGTCGGTCAAGCAAGACCCAGCACCCAGGAGCTGACATGCACACCATCACCACCACCGTGTTCGCCGCCTTGATGCTGGCACTGCCCACAGTGGCCCAGGCCCTCACCCCCGCCGAGGTGCTGGCCAAGGCCGACGCCATCCAGAAGTCCGACACCGCCCACATCCTGATGGAGCAGACCATCACCACCACCTCGGGGGCCACCCGCACCTTCCGCATCGAGAGCTGGTCGAAGGGCGGCGACGATCAGTCCGTGATGCGCTTCATCTCCCCCGCCCCCTCCGCCGGCATCGGCATGCTCAGCCTCGAGGGCGGCGACGTGATGTGGGCCTACTTCCCCGACTCCGACGACCTGCGCAAGATCGCCAGCTCCGCCCGCAACGGCAGCATGGAAGGCAGCGACTTCAGCTACGAAGACATGAGCGGCGGCTCCTGGGAAGACGACTGGACCACCACCGAGATGGTCGACGAAGACCTGAACGGACGCTCCTGCCACAAGCTCACCGCCACCCCCAAGGGCAACAGCTCCTATTCGAAGATGGTGGCCTGGGTGGACGCGGAGACCTTCGTCACCCACCAGGTGCACTACCTCGACAAGAAGGACCGCCACGTCAAGACCCTCGAGATGTCCGGCTGGGAGCAGATCAGCGGCACCTGGACCCCCCGGGAGATGGTCATGCACAACCTCAAGCGCGGCAGCCAGACGGCCATCAAGATGATCGAGGTGGCCTACGGCGTGGAGGTCCAGGACAGCCTGTTCACCACCGACTTCATCACCTCGATGTAGGGCGCGCACCATGACCCCACCCAAGAAGCGCCAGGTCGCCCGCAGCCCCGAAGACCTCGCCGCCAAGCGCGACCAGATCCTCGACGCCGCCATGGCCTGCCTGCACGACAAGGGCTTCGCCCGCAGCACCATGAGCGACGTGGCCAAGACCGCCAGCATCGGCCGGGGCACGGTCTACTGGCACTTCCCCTCGAAGGACGACCTGTTCCTGGCGGTGGTGCAGCGCGAGACGGACAAGGTGACCTCCGAGCTCGAGCCGCTGCTGGCCATGCCCATGCCCGCGGCCGACAAGCTCGAGCTGATGATCAGCGGGACCTTCCACATGTACGCGGATGTCCCACACCTCTTCAAGGCCTTCCTGTCCATCCTCACCGGCGCTGGCGAGGAACTGGAGCAGAAGCTCGAGGCCCAGCTGGCAGACATCTACCGCCAGTACAACCAGGTGATCGAGGACCTGCTCGAAGAGGGCAAGCGCGAGGGCACCGTCCGCCCCGAGCTGGACTCCCCCATCACCGGCGCCTCCATCGTCGTGCTGCTGGACGCCCTGTTCCTGCAGATCCACTTCGGACTCATCGACAACGATCCCCCCCGGCTCGCCGCGGCCGTCGGGGACTTTGTGAAACGCGGCTGTCTGGTGTGCCCGCCCAGCTCGACGGACGCCCATCGAGGTACCCCATGAGAGAGAGATTCTTCAACTGGCTCGCCACCGGCTCCGCCCGGCACCCCTGGCGCTACCTCATCGCCGCGCTGCTGACCTTCCTCGTCGGCGCGGGCCTTTCCGCCACCATCGTGCCCAAGATGAGCTGGATGGATCTGCTGCCCCAGGACGAGCCCGCGGTGCAGGAGTTCAAGGAGGTGCTCGAGGAGTACGGCAACTCCGAGATCATCCTCTTCTCCCTCGAGGGCCCCGATCCGGACGAGCTGCTCACCTTCGCCGGCAAGCTCGAGGATCACCTGCTGGAGCTGTCCACCGCCGACGGGAAGCCGCTGATCGAGCGGGTGACCTACGGCGAGCAGCTGGACTTCATGCTCGAGCACGGGCTGATGATGGTGGAGGCCGACGATCTCGACGACATGCTGGACAACGGGCAGTTCGACGAGCCTGGGCTGGCCGCCGTGGTGGACGGCTACAACCGCTTGTTCAAGAAGGAATACGTCGACGAAGGCGACGGCGAAGAGAGCCCCGAGGCCCAGGAAGCCGCCGCCACCCGGGCCATCGACTCCATGTGGTCCCTGCCCAGCACCCTGCGCTGGTACCTGGACAACCCCGACCTGGACCCCGCCGTGGCCAAGGCCGAGATCGAAGACGCCGTGCAGCGCTTCACCATCGGCGAGGAGCACTTCTTCTCCGACGACAAGAGCATGCTGCTGGTGATGGTGCAGCCGGTCTATTCCTCCGAGGAGTGGCAGTACTCCGTGCCCGCCGTGCAGCGCGCCCGGGACATCTTCGAGGAGCTGCTGCTCGAGCACCCGGCCATCGGCGAGAACTACGCTGGGCCCTGGGATGTCACCGGCATCTGGAACGCCATGCTGCCGTCCCTGGAGGGCGACCAGGCCAAGATCGACGCCATGCGCCTGCAGCTGCCCTACAAGGTGCCGTCCATCGCGCCCCTGGACAAGCTGGACTCGGGCACCGGCATGGCCGGCATGCAGGTGGTGGTGGACGACGAATACGCCACCATGTTCCACGACTTCGGCTGGAACATGCTGCTGTCCTTCGTGGCGGTGCTGGCCCTGTTCGTGATCACCTTCCGCATGTGGACCTCCCCCGTAGTGGCCATGGTGGTGCTGGCCATGTCCATCACCGTGGCCCTGGGGGTCAACGCCCTGGTGCTGGGTGAGCTGACCATGATGGCCATGATGTTCCCCATCATCCTGCTGGGCATGGGGGTGGACTACTTCATCCACATCCTGGGGGAGTTCACCCAGCGCAGGGGCGCGGGCGAGTCCATCGAGGACGCCCTGCGGGCCACCCTGCAGAAGACCGGCAAGGGCGTGCTCACCGGCGGCCTCACCACCGCCATGGCCTTCCTGGCCCTGGGGCTCACCAGCTTCAAGGGCTTCACCGACTTTGGCATCGCCGCCGGCATCGGCGTGCTCTGCACCCTGCTCACCAGCCTGATGGTGCTGCCCGCCGCCCTGGTCATCCTGCACCGTCGCCGCGAGAAGCGCGCCGCCAAGAAGGGCACGCCCCTGGTCACCAAACGCTCGGTCATCGAGTTCCGCTTCCTGGCCGTCACCGGCGGCTGGGCCCACCGCTTCTGGCCGGTCACCCTGGCCGTGGTCGGCGCGGCCACCATCTTCCTGGCCTTCGAGGCCAAGGACGTGGCCTGGACCAAGGACATGTTCGATGTGGAGGCCAAGAACCTCGCCTCCATCGAGCTGTCCGAGGTGCTCGAGGAGCGCTTCTACCTGCACCCCGACTCCCTGGTGGTCAGCGCCAACAGCCTCGAGGAGGCCTATACCCTGACCGACGGGCTCGATGACCTGGGCTCCATTCGCATGGTGGACTCCATCTCCTACATGCTGCCTCCCGCCGACAAGCAGGCTGAGCGCGCCGAGCGTGTGGAGCAGATCCGGGACCGCGTGGACGCCTGGGACGAGCCCCCCCGCTTCACCGTCGATCCCGAATTGCTCGTAGAAGCCGGAGAAGGCGAGCTGGCGACGGCCCAGGAGCGCGTGGATGCGTTCCTGAAGGCCCTGTACCAGATGGACTGCAACGTCATCACCATCCGCAAGAGCGCCTACATGGCCGGCCAGGATCGCCTCTACAAGGCCGCCGGCCGCATCGTGGAAGAGGGCGAGACCTGCGTGAAGCGCGAAGAGGGCAAGCCCCGTCCCCCGGGCGGCTGGCCCCGGGTCGCCGCGTCCGAGGACGTCAAGGCCATCGCCGCCTTCGCCGAAGCCAACCCCGAGCGCATGCCCGCTCTGCTGGACAGCTTCCAGGACGTCTTCCAGCCGGCCATGAAGCGCAGCTACCTGGCTATGGCCAACCCCGAGACCATCACCCTCGAGTCGCTGCCCGACAGCATCCGCGAGCGCTACCAGTCCATCGGGGGCGACAAGTTCCTGATCACCGCCTACCCCAGCGGCGACGTGTGGAACCAGGACTTCCAGCAGCGCCTGTTCGCCGACGTCGCGGCCGTCAGCCCCCGGGTCACCGGCACCCCGCCCCTGTTCGTGGCCACCATCGAGCGAGGGGCCCTCGAGGGCAAGGCCGCCACCCTCTACGCCCTGATCGCCATCGCCATCCTGCTGCTGGTGGACTTCTGGGGTTTCCGCCGCGGGAAGCTGGGCGAGGGCATCATCTCGAGCGTGCTGGCCCTGATCCCCCTAAGCGTGGGCGCCATCTGGACCGTGGGCGCCATGACCCTGCTGGGCATCGAGCTGAACATGGCCAACGTCATCGCCATCCCCCTGATCCTGGGCATCGGCATCGACAACGGCGTGCACGTCATCCACCGCTACCGCATCGAGGGCGCAGGCAAGATCGGCACCGTGTTGTCCACGGTGGGCCGAGCCATCCTGCTCACCTCCATCACCACCATCGCGGCGTTCGGCACCTTCGCCTTCGGCCTGTACCGGGGCCTGTCCAGCATGGGCATCATCCTGGGCCTGGGCATCACCATCTGCTTCCTCATGTCGGCCTACCTGCTGCCAGCCCTGATCGGTGCCTTGGAGAAGGCGGGGGTGGAGGTATGAGCTGGCCGTGTACCAAGCGGGAGCATGTGAAATGCACCCCTACGTTCATGCTCGGCGTGCTCATCTGGGCTGGAGGCGCTCAGGCTGGGGATTTTTCGGTCAACATGGCCGAGGAGCAGACCATCCGCTGGTCTGGCTACGTGGAGAACCAGGCCGCGCTGATGGCCTTCCCCGAGCGCGAGCTGGAGGAAGGCGAGGATGAGCCCGAGGGCAGCGGCCTGGATCTGATGGACTACAACAAGCTGCGGCTCAACCTCGAGGCCAAGCCGGCGGCGGGATTCTCGGCCAACGCCAACCTCGTGGCCCGCAGCTTCCACGGCACCACCAGCATCGCCATGGCCGACGTGCTGCCCGAGAAGTTCGCCGACGACATCGCCATGCTGGCCATGTGGGATCCCAGCTTCGCCAGCTTCACCATGGAGGACGAGATCTACCTCAACGACGCCTACTTCTCGGCGCGGCAGGGGCAGTTCAAGTTCCGCATGGGCAAGCAGCCGTTCCGGTTCGGCAGTGGGTACTTCTGGAACCCCACCGACCCCTTCACCGTCAAGGACATGCTCGACCCGTCCTACGAGAAGCAGGGCGTCACCGCCGCCCGCTTCGAGTACGTCCTGCCCCTGCAGGGCATGATCGAGGCCTGGGCCCTGCCCCGGCAGACCTTCGGAGACTTCGAGGTCGAGGACAGCGCCATCGCCGCCCGGGCCCGCATCGCCCCGGGCCAGTGGGCCTTCACCGCCAGCTACGCCAACTACCGTGACCTGGCCGGGCTGGACCCCACCGCCATGAGCATGGAAGCCTTCATGGTCCAGGGACGGCGGCAGATGGTCGGCCTGGACATCAACGGTGAGGTCCTGGGCGTCGGGCTGTGGGCCGAGGGCGCCTACAACATGATGGCGCTGGATGACTGGGAAGGGCTCGACAAGATCGCCGAGGAGACGTGGATCGAGGTCGACGCCGGTGCCCAGTACGTCATCCCCGGCGGAACAACGCTGATGGTGGAGTACCTGTACAACCAGCGCGGCATGGAGTCGGCGGACGCCTACACCCTGTGGCACTGGATGCTCTACATGGAGCAGACCATCCGGGCCCTGGGCCAGCACTACGGCACGGGCACCGTGCAGGTGCCCCTGGGCCGGATTCACACGGATCTGGCCCTGACCGGCATCGCCAACCTCAGCGACGGTTCGTGGTTGTTGAACCCCTGGATCTCCTACGCGTGGGGCCAGAACCTGGAGATCTCCGCCTACGGCGCCATCGGCTTCGGCGGCAAGAACGCGGAGCTCTCTGCCACCGGCAAGGCCGGGTATCTGCGGGGGCGGTTCAGCTTCTAGGCGCCCAGCGCGCTGGCCAGCACGGCCAGGCCACCCGCCAGCAGCCCCACGATGGTGAGGCCGATCATCAGCAGGATGTGGCCGATGCCGATGGCCAGACCCGTCACGGACGCACCCTTGCCCACGCCCCCGAGCAGCGTGGCCTTCTTCATGCCCATCACGCCCGTGACGATGGCCACGACGTCGAGAATGAGGATGAGGGGGAAGAGCAGGAAGTTGACGAAGTTCACGATGGGGATGAACCCCGCGCAGAACATCACGATCTGCAGCACGACGACGGCGATGCCCGCGCCCATGGCGACGGTTCCGGTGGTGTTGGGTTCCACGGGGTGCTCCTGGAGAAGAGTGCACCGTAGGCCTAGCACGAAAAGAAGCGGGCCGGACGAGTTTGCTGCTCTCCCAGCCACTCCAGCCAGAGGCGGGCCCTACTCCCAGCTGCTGGACCAGTGCCAGTACCAGAAGCCATCGGTGTGGCAGAGCCCGTCACAGCTGCCGCCCTCCCAGCTCACCCAGGTGTCGCCGATGGCGATGTCCAGCTCGCCGTTGACGTGCAGCGACAGCCCCACGATGGCGTCGTCGTCGCCCACCACGTCCTGGTGACAGTGGCGGCAGGCCAGCCCGCGATCCATGTGGGCCTCGTGCTCGCCGGTCATGCGCCGCCAGCCGCCGGAGCCGCTGTCAGCGTCCTCGTGGCACGCGCCGCAGCCCTGGACCTCGTCGCTGTGCTCCACCCGCCCTGCGGCCCCCTGGCCGTCGCCGTGACACCAGCTGGACACGCAGGTGCGGGAGTCGTCCCAGCCCACGGTGCTGTCGATGCCGCCGGAGAAGTCGGTCTCGGCCCGCGCCGGGCTATCGTCGCCCAGGAACAAGTGGCCGGCGCTGAGCACGTCGGTGGGCACCGCGTGGCACTGCTCACAGCCGAAGGCGGCGTGGGTTGCGGTGTCGACCACATGGGCCTGGTGGGGGAGGAAGCTGGCGGCCTGGCCGTCGTCGGCGCCGGAGATGTGCAGGGGTGGCGCCCCGGTCGTGTCGTCCTGGCCACCGTGGCAGTAGACGCAGTCGTCGCGCCAGCCACTGGCGTGGCAGGGATCGCAGCCGCCGGCCCTGCCCAGCCCCATCAGGTCCTCGCCGTGACAGCTGACACAGCGCTGGACCGACAGCCGGGCTTCGGCGCCATGCACCGCCGCCGAGGCGTAGTCGTCGGGGTGGTAGCGCACCGGGGCGGTGTCCTCGATGGGAGCCTCGCTGTCGCTGGGATCTCCCGTGTCGCCGACCACCACGGGCGCCTTACCCAGGCCGCAGCCGGCGTGGACCAGGGCGAACAGAACGAAGAGAGCGCGCTGCACGGGACCTCCAAGGCCCCAACGTAGCGCCCCTACTCCAGATCGCGCACGCAGCGGGCCAGGTTGAACACCCGCTGCACGTCACCCTGAGGGCCTTCTCCACCCACCGGATAGTCGTCGGGGTCTCCGGTCTTGGGGTCGCTGCGCTGGGCGCCGGCGCCGTGCACATCCAGCCAGGCATCCATGAAGTAGCCGAAGGCCTCACCAAAGGCGACGTAGACACCGCCGCCCGGACCGTCCAGGTGGGTGGTGCTGGTCCAGTACCAGCCGAAGTTCTCGTAGCCATCCTCGCCGGTGATGGGCGTGGCGTCGAAGAGCGGATCCATGGCCGCCGAGCCCGTGGTGTCCGGGGAGCGCGTGTAGTCCACGATGCTCTGCAGCTCCTTGGCGTCGGGCAGGCGCCAGTCGTCGTAGCCGGCGCTGTCCAGGCCCTCGCACCAGGCCAGGGCGTCGCCCCAGTCCATGCCGTCCACGCTGTCGGTGGCCATCCACTGCAGACCCGTGGCGTGGTCGGCGATGGTGCCGTCTCCCAGAGCCTCGAGATCGTTGAAGCCGTAGTCCTCGTTGCCCGCCACGCAGCGCAGGTCGAAGCTCTGCATGCCGTTGGACGGGTAGCACTTGATGCGACCGTCCGCGAGGTTGGTGCCGAAGAAGCAGGCCTCACCCGCGCTGGAGCCGTCGTTGCTGGCGAAGGCCGAGCTGACGTAGTCCGTGGCCGTGATGAACTGGGTGTCGATGTAGCGTTCCGAGCCGGAGCCGTAGGCGAAGTCGAAGGCGTCGGTGTCGATGTAGGGGATGGCGTCCTCGGGCGCGCCGCTGTCCTCCGGAGCCGCCATCCCGGTGCTGCCGTCGAACATGATCAGGGAGTAGGATTCCTTGACCGTGGGGAGCCGCCAGGAGCTGATGCCCCCCAGCTCCAGGTCCTCGCAGTAGGCCTCGGCGTCACCGGGGTCCACGTCGCCGATCTGCTCCCACTGCCACACCAGGCCGGTCACATTGTCCACCACGATCTCGCCGTCGCTGTCGTAGCTGGGGGCGTAGCGCAGGTACTGGCCGTCCTGACCGTTGAAGTCCTCGCCCTCCGCCGGGCAGTCGATGGCGTCCATGAGCCCGTAGCACTCGGTCTGATCCGAATCGACCACGGTGTAGGTCCAGTCGGTCTCCACCACCGGCACGGCGGTGTCGCTGGCGCTGGGGCCGCAGCCGCTGAAGACGACGGACCAGATGATGAGGGCGCGATGTGTCATGGGAGGCTCCCGTGTCGGTCGGCGTTCCAGCTCTTTCGACACGCGGGCACCCGCCCAGGGCAGACGCTGATGTCACGAGATGTCAGCGCACGCCACGCTCGAACCTATGGGGAGCACTCTACGTGCTCCCGAGCAGAGATCAGTCGGGATCACACTCCCCATCGCAGGGGTGCACGATCTCCGCGAACTCGAACATGTGCTTGGCCTGCCCGAAGGTCGCCTCCTGCAGCACGGCGTCGTTGTGGACGCCGTTGTCCGTCACGGGGATCACGTTGACGTCAGGCGGGAAGTAGGCCTCGAGGTTGGAAGGCACGCGGATCTGGGTCAGCGCCACCGCGGTGGTCGGGCTCGCCACAGTGCCGAGCCCATAGACCGGATCAGTGGCCACCTCGAGGTGCGAAGCCCCCAGGGTCCTCGACAGCAAGTCCGTGGCCAGGTTGGGCACCTGGCAGTCACCGATGGCCTCCTGCAACACCACCAGCTTGGGCTCCGCGTCGGGGTAGTCCGGATCGTCGTTGAGCATGGTGCCCAGGTTGGCTGGGTCAGAGAAGTCGAAGTAGGTCTGCAGGGCCGCCAGGAAGAGGTTCTGGGTCATCGGGTCGGGGTACAGAGCGTCGATCAGTGTGTCCAGCGCGTCGAACTGGGTGGACCGCTGGAGCATGTGGGACCAACCCGACCCCGGCACCGCCAGCACGGCCCGCTTGATGCGCGGGGAGATGGCCGTCTGCGAGGCCCCCTGGATGCCCCCCAGGCTGATGCCGTAGTAGTAGACCCGCTCGGGGTCCAGCAGGGGGGCTTCCACCTCACGGCCGATCTCGGGGGCATCGGGCAGATCGTCCAGGGCCAGCTCCACCAGGGCCATGGTGTTGACGTGGCTCTGCACCAGCCGGTCGGTGACCACGGTGATGCGGCTCATGTCGGTGAGCACCTCGGAGATGATCAGCTCGATGTCACCACCGGACAGGCCGATCCAGTTGGTGGCGATGAGCGCCGCGCCCAATTCGGCGGCAAGGGGCTGGGTCAGGGACTCTGCGGTGCCGCTGTCGAGCATCCAGTCGCCGGTGCCGAACAGGCCGTGGCCGATCACCACCAGGGGCAGGTTGCCCTGGGTGCGCCCCTGGGGCGGGATCACCATGGTGAAGTCCGCCTCGGCCCACAGGGACTGCAGCACGATGCTGCCGTCCTCGGCCCGCTCCAGCGCGTTGTCGACGGTCAGGAAGTCCGGGGGAGTGAAGTGGCCCTTGACGAGCCATGCGACGTTCTCGTTGGGGTCAACCTCCACCGAGTCGATGGTGTAGGCCACACCCTGAGCCTCGATCACCTCGAGGGCCTGGGCGCGCATGGAGCGGATGGGGCCCAGCACAAACTCGCTCGAGGCCACCTGGAAGTCCCAGGCCAGCAGCAGGTCCTCACGGGCCCAGCCAGCCGCCTGGGCCGTGGCGAACAGCTCGTCGTAGCGGGAGCGCATGCCCTCCACGGTGGCGTCGCTGGTGATGATGCCATCGCGCAGGGCCACGAACACATCGGGGCTCTCGAGGGCAGAGCCCTCGCTGTCGGTGAGCGCATTGGTGAGCACCACCAGGTAGCGGGCGCCCATCTCCATGGGGGCCTGGGGACGGATGATGAGGGGGTGGCGGCCGTCGTAGTCGGCAACGTCCCTGTTGTTCTGGTCCATCTCCGTCAGCACAGGGATGACCTGGCCCGTCTCGGCGTGGATCAGGGCGATGGGCGCGCCAGGCGCCACCGTGCCCTCCTGATCCCCCCAGCCCGACAGGAAGGCCGCATCGACGTCCCTGCCGAAGCTCACCAGGATGGGGCTGACCGGCGAGACCCCATCGGCGAAGTCGAACATGGCCGGGTCCACCGGCAGCGCGCCGGCGGGGCTGGTGTAGTCCTCGACCTCGTAGTCCAAGCGCAGCCCCGTGGGGGTGTCGGCGGCGACCGTGTAGTACAGCGATGGGAAGGGCAAGAAGCAGTCGTCGGCGGTGGACAGAGGATTGCAGGCGCCGTCCCACTCGATGTCCCAGGGGTCCACCGGATCGCCAGTGTCATCCGGGGTGGTGTCGCCGGTGTCATCCGGGGTGTCGTCCCCGGGCCGCTCCACGGTGGGCTCGGTGGGGCTGGACCAGGGCGTCTCGCCGGTCAGGGGGTTGCAAGCCAGCAGGCACAGCGAGAGGAAAGGGACGAGGCGCATGACAGACTCTCCGGGGACGGAGGCCATGATAGACGATCGCCGGAGGTCAGGACCGCCGCCTCCTGGCCAGCGCGGGCAGCATCGCCACCAACAGGGCCAGCACCCCTGCGTTTCGCCCAGCGCTGGAGCAGCCCTTCTCATCCTCGGGGGCCTTGGGCTCACCCGTGTCCTCGGGGCCCGCCGCCGAGTCTGGTTCGTCACTGTCGCTGTCACTGTCGCTGGGGTGCTCGCCGGTATCGACAGGCCCGTCGGTGTCCTCGGGCGGCCCGCCGGAGTCCCCCGTGTCACCGGCCAGGTCCTCACCATCACAGTCCTGGTCCAACCCGTCACCCGGGATCTCAGGCGCGCCGGGGTACACACTCTCGTCGTTGTCATCACAGTCCGTCGCGTCCGCCACGTGCCCCGATGGAGCGCCACAGGACTCCACAGAGGTCTCAGGGTCGCCGTAGCCGTCACCGTCGCCGTCGAGGAACCAGGTGGAGACCGCGGTGCACTCCCCGTAGAACAGGTAGACCGCGCCGCTGTTCGAGCCCTCGTCGTCGTCGCCAGTCGCCCCGATGGCCAGATCGGCTGCCCCGTCACCGTTGAGATCGCCCGCCAGAGCCAGCGCCAGCCCGAAGTCGTCGTCCGAGTCCGCGTCCGACGCCAGCAGCTTGATCTCACCGCCAGCGACGAGGCCCTTGGCGCTGCCCGGGGTCGCATAGGCCGCACCGGAGCCCGAGCCGCCGTCGTCGTCACCGTAAGCGCCCACCAACACATCGGCGTAGCCATCGCCGTCCCGATCCCCTGCCCCGGCCACCGCATAGCCGAACCTGTCTCCGCCGTAGCCGTCCGAGGCCAGCAGCAGATGCTCGCTGGTGGGTTCCAGGCCGCTGGCGCTGCCGAGAAACAGGGTCGCCGCGCCCGCGGACGCCCCGCTGGCGTCTACCCCGCTGGCGCCCACGATCACATCGTCGTAGCCGTCGCCGTTCACGTCGCCGGCGCCCGCTACCGCGATGCCGAAGGCGTCGTCCGCGACGCCGTCCGAGGCCCGGATGGCCGTGCCGCCGTCCAGGCCGGAGGCACCCCCGAGGAACAGGTACGCCGCGCCTTCGTCGCCGGCCCCCTGGGCTCCGATGATCACGTCGGCGAAGCCGTCTCCGTTCACATCCCCCGCTGCAGCGAGGCTCTCGCCGAAGTGATCGCCCGCGGCGCCGTCCGCCGCGGTGAGCAGGACCTCGCTGGCCGGGTCCAGCCCCCCCGGTGAGCCCAGGTACAGGTACGCGGCGCCGGCGGCGCTGTCGCGGGCGTAGGCCCCGACCACCACGTCGTCGTAGCCGTCGCCGTTCACATCCCCAACCCCCGCCACGGCGGCGCCGAAGCGGTCTCCCGCTGCGACGTCCGACGCCGACAGCTCCAGCTCGGTGCTGCTCAGGACGCCGCTGGCGCTGCCCCGGTACAGATAGACCGAGCCGGCGTCGGAGCCGGCGTCGTCGGTCGCGGGGGCTCCCACGATCACGTCGTCATAGCCATCACCATCCAGGTCCCCCGCCCCGGCCACCGCGGCGCCGAAGGCGTCCAGGATCCCGGCGTCCGAGGCCAGCAGCGGCGTGAACACACCCGGATCGACCCCTGCAGCGGAGCCCGGGTACACATAGGCCAGGCCCATGCCCACGCCATAGCCCGGGGAGCCCACGATCAGGTCGTCGTAGCCGTCGCCGTCCACGTCGCCCGCGCCCGCCAGGGACCCGCCGAACTCCGCCCCGTAGCCCCCGTGGGCCGGGGTGAGCTTCAGGTCCTCGGTCTGAGTGAGGGCGGGATGGGGCCTAGGGACAGCCAAGCCGAGCAGCAGCAAGGGGTACGAGCGGATCATGGCGGCTCCGAGGCAGGCGGGTGAAGGGCGCAGGGTACACCTGCAGCCGCTGACGTGGAAGCGCCCAGTCCGTCCCCCGGAGAGGCGACCGGCCAGCGCGAACCGGCGCCCCTACAGCTCCCCCCACTCGTCGACGTCGTCGTCGCAGTCCATGTCCGGCAGGAAGCTCCACAGCTCGCCCACCACCAGCTCGACCAGCGAGGAGTCCACGAGCTCAAGCCGCAGCACGCCGTCCCCGCATGGGTCTCCTTGCGGGATCGCGGTGTGGTAGCCCTCGGGAAGCTCGCCCTCCTCGCCCCCTGGACCAGGGCGGCCGGTGTCTCCGTCACCGCCCGGGCCGCCGTCATCCGGCGGGGCACCAAGCCTCTCGGCCTCAGCGGCGTAGAACACCAGGACGCCCTGAGCGCCTCCGAGCACCGGCTCGCCCTGGTCATGGCCGCCGTCGCCGTCCAGGTCCTCGTAGACGATGGGCACTCCGATCGCCATGGGGTGCTCGGCCTGAGGGGGCCGGTAGAAGACCTCGTCCGGCGGCAAGGTGTACAGGGTGAGGGTGTACAGCGCGGGAAAGCTCGTCCCCACCTCGGCATCCTGCTGGTGCTGGACCCCATCGTGCCCCTGGCTGGACCAATACACCGCCACCCGCACCTCCCCCTCGGGTGGGGGCAAGGCTTCCTCGATGAGGACCTGGCCCGCGATCACGATCAGCGGTTCACCAGGGTAGCCCGACCCTTGCAGCGCATCGCCGCAGGCGCTCGAGCCGAACGCCAGGCACGCGAGCAGCGCGCTAGAACAGGTAGCGAGACAGCGCGAGCGAGGCATGGGGGACCGCCGTGGTGCGGAGGGAGGTGGTGCCGTCGTTGGGGTCCAGCCCCAGGTACAGCTGCATGTCGGCGCCCACATCGAGCCCCAGCAGCCAGCGCGGGGCCATGGCCCAGTCGAGCCTGAACAGCGGGCCGACGCGGCCGACCAGGCTCGAGACGTCAGGAGCCACGCCGGTGGTGGCGAAGCGCTGCCAGACGAGGTCGCCGCCAGCGCGCACGCCCAGACCCGGGGCGAACGTGCCGATGTCGATGAAACGAACCGCTCCCAGATCCGCCCCGAAGCTGCGCTGGTCGATGGCCAGGGAGGCGTTCTCGGCGCCGTGCTGGGCGTAGTGGAGCCCCAGGCCGAAGGTGGCCGTGGGGGTGTCGACCCGCAGCCCCAGGTCGGCCGCTGGGCCCAGCCCGAAGCCCGGTGAGGCGGTGCCCACCATGCCACCACCGAGAGACAAGGCGGTGGCGCTGTGGCGCTCGTCTGCCGTGCCACGCCGGGCGGTGTGGCCGTAGGGCATCAAGCTCATGGTGGCCTGGGACAGCTCGATCCGCTCCCCAGCGGTGACCTCCACCGCTCCCTGGTAGACCTTGTCCGGCAGGCGACGACGCACCAGATAGCTGCCCGCAGGCAGCGCCAGGGTGCCTGAGTCAGACACCTCGGCCTCGACCACCAGCTCGCTGCCCTTGGGGTCGAAGAACACGTACTGGCCGGCCTCGGAAAGCCCCACCAGCCCCGTCTGTCCAGCACCGTCGAGCTCGGTGAGCACCAGGTCCCGCTGACCCCGCAGGTCGAAGACGTAGGAGGGGTGCTGCAGGGTGGGCGCCCGACTGGTGCTCATCAGGGTGCGGTCGTAGGCGTACTGGTAGGCTTCGCTCAGGGTGACCTTGTGATCCGCCGAGACATCCGCCGCGCCCTGTAGACCCGCCAGCAGGTGGTGGGTGAACACACCGCTCTGCAGGCGGTCGCTCTCCTGGGCGTCCTCTTCGCCGCTGGCCGAGGTGAGGATGGCCAGGCCCTCGCTCTGCTCCGGTCCGCGCAGGGTGATGGCGAAGGGCTCCACCGGGGTCCCCCCCTTGCTGCGCAGGATCTCGCCCGACCGGCAGGCGTCCACCAGCAGCACCCGCACGTCCACGGGCATGGCCTCCACCTGCTCTCGGAGGGTATCCAGGGCGAAGCTGCTCTGTCCCATGCGCAAGCCGCGTTCATCGGCGTGGCCGCTGTAGTAGACGAAGACCAGCGAGCGGTCGCCATCGGCGGTCTCGGCAGCGAGCCGCTCGGCGGTGCGCGCCAGCACCCGCTCGAGGCGGGCGGCATCGGGGGCCAGCAGCAGCACCATGTCCTCGTCGTTCACTCCGGCCAGGTCCCGGAGCACGGCGGCCGCGCGCTGGGCATCGCGCTCGGCATAGCGCAGGGGCTCCTGGTCGCTGTCACCGATGTTGGCCCCCACCACCACAGCGTAGCGACGCTCGGCAGCCATGGCCGGCTGCAGCAGGCTCGCGGCCAGGACCAGGGTGGCGGCGATCAAGGGGCGTCCTGGATCTTGTGGAGCCGCAGCTCTCGCTGCAGGCAGCTGAGGTCGAGCGGGGGAAGATCCTGCCCGGACTCGAGCCCCGTGACGACCTGGATGAGTGTGGGCGCCACCAGCTCCAGGTCTATGGGCTCATCGCACAGCAGCGCCACGATGCGCTCCTGACCCGGGGTGGCATCCAGCTGGACAGCCGCGTCGAGCTGGACCGGGGTGGGACTGGCGGGCCATGCCACAGCCCCGCGGCTCGCGTCGGCCGGGTAGCAGGGGTAGGGCCGAAGCGTGCTATCGACGCCGAACACCAGCAGGTAGCCAGCATCCTGGCTCGCCACCCGGAAGCCCAACTGGTCGCTGGCCCGCACCCCGTCACCGTCCCGAACGCGCACCGCGCCCGCGTCGTCCTTGCGGTACACCTCGAGGATCAGCGCGGAACCGCGGGCCTGGAACTCGGGATCGTCCTGGGGAGCCCCTGGCTGCAGCAAGGTCACCACCAGCCCAGCGGCCATGGCCATCATGGCGGCGGCGCCACCGAAGACCCAGCGAGCCCGCCGGACGGGCAGCGCGACCACCTCGCCACCGCCAGCGACGGGACCCTGGGTGGCTTCCAGCGTCAGCTCGGGCAGGGGCGCGGCCAGCTCGGCGGCGATGGCCTGGCGTCGCGCCTGGCAGGCCGGGCAGGCGACCAGGTGATCCTGAACGCTGCGCGCCTCGTGGGGCTGGAGGTCCCCCAGCTCCAAGCGCTCGAGGGCCAGGTCCTGCAGGTGCCAGTCGCGGGTGTACAGGGTGGGGTCCAGGCTCACTTGGCACCTCGTGTGCGATCCGCGAGCTCGGCCAGCCGGTTGCCCACCGTGCGGCGGGAGCAGCCCATCAGCTCGGCGATGCGCTCATGGGTGAGGCCATCGAGGTGGTAGTACACGCCCATGGCGACGGTCTCGTCGTCCATGTGCCGCCAGACCTGGGCCAGCCGGGCCCGGGCTTCCTGGTCGGCCGAGGCCGCCGGCTGGCTCCAGTACACCGCGCCCCGCTCCACCCACAGCTCATCCCTGCGCGTGCGGTCCCGCAGGCGGTTGAGGCAGTGGCGCGTGGTCACCTGATACAGCCAGGTGGCCGGGGAGCTGTCGCCCCGAAAGGTCCCTTGGCTGGTGATCACGCGGGTGAAGACTTCCTGCAACACGTCGTCGGCCTCCTCGTCGGAGAAGAAGCGGCGAATCCTCCGGCGCACCAAGGCTCCATACTGGGTGTACATGGCCGCGATGTCGAGATCTCGCCGTGTCATCGAGTAGTTCCGATCCTTTCGAACCGCGAGGTGGAGGAGATGGCAAGGGGGCTGAAGAACACTGCCTGCAACCTATACCCCGGAGCCGATCCCGAACGTGGCGGCCGGGCTCGGACACCCTGGGCTGGTCGGGCACCCCCGGTCGACCGGCGCCGCCATCGCGGCCACCCGAGCCCTCTGGCCTGCGGCTGGGTGTGCAGCGATCTCGAGGCCCGGGGTCACTGGGAACCAAGCACTCAGGCTCGACGCTCACAAAGGCCCACATCAAGCCACGGATTGTGTTATCATAAAGTTTGAAATTATCTTTTCGAACACTAACAGCCCCGACGCCCAGGCGGCGACGGCGGCCCTGGTCCACAGTCATGGAGGCCTCATGTCCCGAGCCCCGATCCTGTTCGCTGTGCTGGCTGTGGCCTCCGTGGCCCACGGCAAGAGACGTCCCGAGGTCGAGGCGCCGCCTCCGGTGGGCTGGTACTCCCAGGCCCCCGACAAGAAGGACCCCGGCTGGCTGGGGGCATGCTACTTCCCGCCCATGTGGGCGGATCTGGCTCTCTCGGAACGTCGTGCAGCGCGGCAGACCGCCCTCGAGGCCATGAAGAGCCAGTGGCTGGGCCAGCGAGACGACGGCGTGTCCTTCAGCTCCTCGTCGGTGGAGACGCTGGAGATGACCTTGCTGGGCGATCCGGAGCGAATCGAGGAGGTCACCACCCGCAACGCCGGCTTCTGCCATCCTGTCATGGCCTCCGGCGCCGACGCCGAGGCATGGGGCTACTGGCTGGATGGCCTGCCTGCCCAGCTGCGGGTGGGCGAGTGCCGCAAGCCCATGGACTACACCCTGGTGCAGTACCTGCGCCTCGACGTAGGCTGGCAGGAAGAGATCCCCATGTGCGCCGGCGATCGCGTGGACATCCAGGCGAGCGTCAACGACCAGTACCGCACCAGCCCGGAAGGGCCATGGATCAACGCAGACGGGGACCCCGAGCGACCGGTCACCGACCCGGTGCTGCCCTGCAACTACGAGGGCTGCTTCCACGGCCAGCTCGTGGGCCTCTTCGTCGCAGAGGGCGGCGTGAGCACCGTGTTCCACATCGGGACCACGACCAGCTTCGAGGCGCCGTCCACCGGCTCCCTGAGCTTCGGCATCAACGACGACAGCTGGGACGACAACCAGTGGTCCAGCCAGGGCGTGGTCACCGATCACACGGCGGTCACCGTCTCACCGTCCGACTAGCCAGCCGCCCCTGAGGGCCCCGCTGCGCCAGCGGCGGACTGACCGCCCCTCGCCAGCCCCTCGCCGCGCCCAGCCATGCCCTCGGCATGCGGCCATGCCCTCGGCGTGCGGCCATAGGCATGGGCATGGCTGGTTGGAGAGGCCTGCCGACCGCCGCACCCCTGACCCGCGCGTGCCAGAGCAACGGCGTGATCGGGTGTCGATTCTGGGGTGGCAGCAGAAAAAGAAATTCCTACAAAACCGACGATATCGCCGCGGCAGGACGCACAAACCCCGTTCGTCGCTCGCGCCGTGAGCTCGCCACTTTGACGGCCCCCTTCCGTACAGGTAGAAGCCGCCCCGATCCGAGGCAAATCCTGCGCAGCAGGAAGGAAACCATGACCGCAGACCTGAACCTGTTCCGCAACATCGGAATCAGCGCCCACATCGACTCCGGCAAGACCACGCTCACCGAGCGCATCCTGTTCTATACCGACCGCATCCACGCCATCCACGATGTGCGCGGCAAGGACGGCGTGGGCGCCAAGATGGACTTCATGGAGCTCGAGCGCGAGCGCGGCATCACGATCCAGTCCGCCGCCACCCACTGCAGCTGGCAAGGCCACCACATCAACATCATCGACACGCCTGGGCACATCGACTTCACCATCGAGGTGGAGCGAGCGCTGCGCGTGCTGGATGGAGCCGTCCTGGTGCTCTGCTCCGTCTCCGGAGTGCAGTCCCAGTCCACCACCGTGGACCGGCAGATGAAGCGGTACAACGTCCCCCGCATCGCGTTCGTCAACAAGTGCGACCGGCAGGGGGCCAACCCCTTCCGAGTCTGCCAGCAGCTGCGCGACAAGCTGGGCCACAACTCGGTCATGACCCAGATCCCCATCGGCCTCGAGGGGGACCACGTGGGCCTGGTGGACCTGATCGAGATGAAGGCGGTGTACTTCGAGGGCGCCAACGGCGGGATGATCCGCATCGACGACATCCCCGCGGAGCTCCGCGAACAAGCCGATGAGTACCGGGAGATCCTGCTCGACGTGGTCAGCATGTTCTCGGACGAGCTCATGGAGGCGGTCTTCGAGGAGCGCGTCACTCCTGAGCTCATCCACGCGGCGATCCGCACCGCCACCATCGCCGAGCAGATCACGCCGGTGCTGCTGGGCAGCGCCTACAAGAACAAGGGTGTACAGGCCCTGCTCGACGCAGTGGTCAGGTGGCTGCCTTGCCCCACCGACATCACCAACAAGGCCATCGACCTGGCCAAGGGCACCGTAGAGGACGCGGTCGAGGTGGTGATCCCCTCCGATCCCGACAGGCCCCTCGTCGCGCTGACGTTCAAGCTGGAGGAAGGGCGCTACGGCCAGCTCACCTACATGCGCGTCTACCAGGGCGTCATGAGGAAGGGCGACTTCATGGTCAACCTGCGCGGCAACAAGAGGGTCAAGATCGGCCGCCTGGTCCGCATGCATGCCAGCGAGATGGAAGACATCGACGAAGCCTCGGCGGGCGACATCGTCGCGGTCTTCGGGGTGGACTGCTACTCGGGCGACACCTTCACCGATGGCACCGTCAAGCTGGCCATGGCCAACATCCACATCCCCGCGGCCGTGATCAGCCTGACCATCACGCCCAAGGACATCAAGGCCCAGAGCAACATGTCCAAGGCGCTGCGGCGCTTCACCAAGGAGGACCCCACCTTCCGGGTGTCCACCGACGAAGAGACCTCCGAGACCATCATCGCGGGCATGGGTGAGCTGCAGCTGGATGTCTACGTGGAGCGCATGAAGCGCGAGTACGACGCCGAGGTCGAGACCAGCGCCCCCCGCGTGGCCTACCGCGAGACCATCACCCGCCGCGCCGAGTTCGACTACACCCACAAGAAGCAGACCGGCGGCTCCGGGCAATACGGTCGCGTCGTGGGCTTCATCGAGCCCCTCGAAGACGGCGAGTACGAGTTCGTGGACGAGATCAAGGGTGGCACCATCCCGCGGGAGTTCATCTCCTCCTGCGACAAGGGCTTCACCAGCATGCTGGCCAAGGGGCGCCTGGTCGAGGCGCCGGTGACCATGGTCAGGGTCACCATCAACGACGGCAAGGCCCACTCGGTAGACTCCTCCGACGTGGCCTTCCAGGAAGCCTGTCGCGGGGCCTGGCGCGAGGTCTACCCGAAGGCCCAGCCCATCATCCTCGAGCCGCTGATGAAGGTCCAGGTGGAAGGTCCCACCGAGTTCCACGGCGCCATCGTGGCCACCATGATGCAGCGCCGCGGCGTCATCGAAGGTGTCAACGAGCAGAACGCCTACTGCCAGGTGGACGCCGAGGTTCCCCTGAGCGAGATGTTCGGCTACGCCACCGCGCTCCGCAGCGTGACCCAGGGCACCGCCGAGTTCACGATGGAGTTCTCTCGCTACGCCCCAGTGCCCAAGCAGGTCCAAGAGGACGTGATCGCCGACTACAACGAGCGCAAGGCGCGCTAGCACGCGCTCGAGGAGAGCTTGACCATGACCAGCGATCTTTTTCGGCAGAGCCCCATCAGCACCCTGTACGCCTGCATCCGTGGAGGCCTCGCCCCAGGCCAGCTCGGCATGGTGATGGCCCGGGCCGGGGTCGGCAAGAGCCCCTTCCTGGTGCACATCGCGCTGGGCCACCTGCTCCGCAGCTCCGAGGTGCTGCACGTCTCCCTGCAGGACCCGGCTGCCCATGTGCGCAGCTTCTACCACGAGATCCTCACGGAGCTCGCGCGCGCCAGCGGCGTCGACCCAGCCTCGGCCCAGGTGGAGGTCGAGCGCAACCGCATCATCCACAGCTTCCTCTCGGGCCCCTTCACCCCCGCCCGGCTCGGCCGCCTGCTCACCACGCTCGATGACGTGATGGACTTCCGCCCGGCGGTCGTGGTCATCGATGGCTCCTTCGAGGCCGCCGAGGTGGACTCCAGCGCTTGGCGAGCGTTCGCCAAGGAAGCCAACATCCGGATCTGGGGGACGGTCAAGACCCACCGCGGGAGGGGTCCGTCGGCCGAGGAGCTCGCCAGCTCCTTCGACACCGCCGTGGTCCTCGAGCCCAAGGGCCAGAAGGTCCAGCTGCGCGTGCTGCGGGCCGGTGGCGAGGACGTCTCCGAGTCCACCGCGCTGTGCCTCGACCCGGTGACCATGCTGGTCGCAGGCCAGCCGTCCCCGGGCACCGACATCGTCGCGCCCTCCCCCGCGCCCCAGACCGTCACCCTGGTCTCCGGAGGCGTCACCGGCGCCGAGTGCGCCTTCGGCCAGGCCGCCGAGCGGTGGGGCCTCACCGAGATCAACCTGACCTTCGCGGGCCACCACCAGGTCCGGACCCAGGGGTCCAAGACCCTCACGGAGCAGGAGCTGAAGCAGGGCGCCGTGAGCATGGTCTACGTGAACCAACACCTCCGGCGCATCTGGGATCGCAACGGCCCCATCGCCAAGATCATCCAGACCCAGTGGCACCTGGCCAGCCAGGTCCGGCAGCTGTTCGTGGTGGGCATCATCCGGGAAGACGGCACCGTCACTGGCGGCACCGGCTGGTCCGTGGAGCTGGCCAAGCGCTGGAACAAGACCGTGTGGGTCTACTGTCAGGAGCGCGACGCCTGGCACTGCTGGAGCGGCACGGAGTGGGTCTTGGGCGAGCCGGTCATCGAGACCACCGCCATCGGCGGGACAGGCACCCGCGCCCTCTCCGATGCGGGCAAGGCGGCCATCGACCAGCTCTTCGCTCGCAGCTTCGGGGGCTGATCCCTCGTCGGTCGGGCGCGCGCGGGTACAGGCCCGCTCGACGCTGGGCCGCCGCTGGCCCGGGTCAGCTCAGCCCCTCCAGGGTCCACCCCGCCGTCTCGGCGGCCTCGAGCAGCTCGACCGCCCGATCCGCCCGAGCCTGCGCGCGCTCGGCCAGATCCTCGTCCAGCTCCAGCTCCGGTAGCAGGGCCAACACCTGCCACCAGTACAGCAGGGTGTCCAGCTGCTGGCGGTCGACATAGGTCACGCCCTGGTACTCGTTCACGCCCAGCCAGGCGCGCAGATCGGGGCTCACCTCGAGGGCCCCCGGCCAGTCGGAGCCCAGCTCGAGCCCGGCCAGCAGCCAGACCAGGCGGGCGTCGCGGGCGGCCTCCCAGCCGCCGCCCCCCAAGGCGTCGAGGGCCCGAGCGACGGCCGGCTCGAGGCGCAGCGCCTTGGGCAGGTCCCGGGGCTCACCGCAGCGGGTCCAGGCCCGGCCGCGCAAGCAGGCGAGCAGGGTGAGGGCCAGGGGCACAGCCAGGAAGCGGGCGCGGGGACCCGGGTCGGCATCGAGGCCGCCCAGCAGCCTCTGGGACAGCGCGGCAGGCAGCCCCAGGGAGGTGGGATCGGCCAAGGCACCAGCGACGTCCTCGAGCCGAGCGCCCAGCGCCTTGGCCAGGGCAGGCTCGCTGGGGAAGCCCCGCAGGTTCAGCTCGGCGGCCAGCTGAGCCGCCGAGAGGGGCTCATCGCCGGCCTGCCAGCGGGCCCAGCCCACGACCAGGGCCCCGAAACAGTCCTGCAGCGGCGCGGTGCGAAGGTCCTGGACCGCGGCCTCGGGATCCTGCACACCTCGGCCGCCGAGCCGATCAGCCAGCTGACGCCAGGCGCCGTCGTGGTCGTGCACCACGCGGATGTCGGTGAACGCGCGGTACTGGTAGCCCTGCAGCTCCACCCGCAGCCCCTGGCTGGCCAGGCGGTCGCAGGGTGCCACCCAGGTCAGGCCAGACACGCCATCGCGCAGCAGACAGATCATGTCCCCGGCACGCGGCAGGCCCAGGGCTTCGCAGAGATCCTGGTCCACCAGCCTGGGCTCATCGGTGCTGCCGCGGTTGACGGGCGCGGCCCGGTGGATGGTCCCGGCAGCAGACGGGTAGGCGTTGTTGTAGACCACCAGGGCCCGCTGTCCCTCGAAGCGGTTGCTGGTGGCGTAGACGGCCTCGTTCACGCCGCCGCCGTCGGACTCGAGATCGTAGAGGGCGAAGTCCGCCACGCCGCTGAACAGCCGGCGCCGCCGGATCAAGGGGAAGATCTCGCGCTCGTGGCGCTGCACCAGGCCGTCGTCCACCGCCTCGTCCCAGTAGCTGCGACGGTACTCCATGCCGTACTTCTCGGCGAAGCCCTCGATCTGGCCGTGGCCCAGCATGGGCAGCCCCGGCAGCGTGCACATGAGCAAGGCCACGCCGAAGTACTTGTCGTCACGACCGAACTGCTCCACCGCGGGCTCTTCGTCAGGGTTGTTCATGAAGTTGACGAAGCGCTCGAGGATGGCGGGCTGGTAGGCCAGCACGTTCTTGATGCTGGCCCGGTACTCGGCGTTCTTCTCGTCCCGCAGCATGTGCATGAAGGCCGAGTTGTACACCCGGTGCATGCCCAGGGTGCGCACGAAGTAGCCCTCCATCAGCCAGAAGGCCTCAGCCAGCAGCAGGGTGTCGGGGACCTCGGCGGCCACCCGATCCACCACCTCACGCCAGAACTCCTTGGGCATGATGGCGTCGAAGGCTTCCTTGGACATGCCGTGCTCGACCCGCGAGGGCACGGGCCCCTGGTCGCCGGGCTTGGGGTACCACAGGCGCTGCACATGCTTCTTGGCCAGGGTCATGGCCGCATCGAAGCGGATGATGGAGAAACGCCGGGCCACGTCCAGGACGGCCTGGATCACCGCCTCCCGCACCTGCTCCTTGGAGAAGTCCAGCTGCGCCGTGTCGTTCCAGGGCATGCTGGTGCCGTCGTTGCCATGGTAGAGGTAGCGGACCTCGCCGCCGCGGTGGTCGACGCGCTGGAACACCACGGCCGCGTCGCTGTGGTTCCAGTAGCCGTCCTCGAGGCGCAGGCTGACGTCCGGGTGCTCGCAGAGGTCGGCGCCGGTGAAGCGGTAGTTGGGGTAGGGCGGCTGCTCGACGGACATGAAGCGATCGGGGTGCTCGACCACCCAGCTGGAGTCCAGCCCCATGTGGTTGGGCACCATGTCGCCCGCCAGGCGGATGCCACGCTGCTGGGCCCGATCCCTCAAGCGGTGGAAGGCCTCCTCGCCCCCCAGCTCCGCCACGATGCTGTAGTCGTGGAGGCTGTAGGCCGAGGCCACCGCCTCGGGGTTGCCCATCATCTGCTTGATGGTGCGGGACGCCGCGGAGCGCTCCCACAGGCCGATGAGCCACAGGCCGGTCACGCCCCAGCGGGCCAGCCGATCCAGCTCCTCGTCGGGGATGGCGTCCAGGGTGGCGATGGGGCGGCCGTAGCTCTGGGTGAGCTGGTGCAGCCAGACGTAGGTGGACTTGGCCATCAGCACCACGTTGGGCATCCAGTCGGCGTCGTCGCTGAATGCCTCGGGGGCGTGGTCCTCGGGCCCGCCGTCGAAGCGGATCACGGGCGCTGGGCCCGGCGGCCCCCCGCGCTGGAAGAGCTCTGCCGCGCGCAGATCGCTCGCCTGGCCGAGCCGGTCGAGCATCCCCGCGGGCAGCACATGGGCCCAGTGTCCGCGCACCCAGTCCAGCTGAGCGGAGAGGGACTCAGGGTGGGCACGAGCGGGCGCCAGCAGGGCTTCGGTCAGGCTCATGCCCAGACCGCTCAGGGGCGGGGCCGCCTCGAGCAGCGCGAGCAGCGCGGTGGCCAGGGGCGCGCGGACGGCATGCTCGTCACCGGGCTCGGCGTCGAAGAGGGCGAGCAGGTCGCGGAAGGCAGGGTTGTCCTCGTGCAGCCAGCGCAGCAACAGCTCGCCACCCACGGCCACATCGGCGCCCTCGAGGGCCGCCAGCGCCTGGGCGTCGGGCTCCGGCTGGCCTGGGCTGCGAGGGGGGTATCGATCCAGGAAAGCCAGCAGGCTCTCCTCGAGATCCCCATCGGCGAAGGTCTCGGCCAGCTCCGCCACGCAGGCGGCCAGGGCGGGGCCGTGCTCACGCTCGTAGCGCAGCAGCAGCGCGCGCATGACGTCAGCCAGCAGGCTGCCGCAGAGCAGCTCACCGGCGGGAGGCAGGGAAGCGCTGGCCCGGTCTTCCGCCAGGCCGAGCGCCAGCTCGCGGTAGGCCATGATGCCCCGCTGCCCCTCGGTCCATGACGAGGTCAGCGCGGCCAGCCCAGGGCGGACCCCCGCGGCGCGGGAGACGTGGAAGCCCAGGGGGTAGGAGTGCAGCAGGGGAGCGCTCATGGGATCGGCACCGGGGTAGAGGGCGGGTGGCCCGTGCTTACCCCGCGAGGGGCCGGCCCCGCAACGTAACTCCACAAAGAGACACTACGCCCACAGGGCTGTCACCAGAGCCTCAGCACCACAGGGTGGCCGCATCCTGCGCGGGAATGATCTCAGTGCGCGCTGCCGTGCGGGCCTGAACCTCGAGCCCCCAGTACAGCCCCACCAGGGCGCTCTGCAGGTGGAGCATCGCCAGCTGGCGACGTCTCCAGGCCGCGCGGGCGGCAAAGCGGAACCACCTGGGGGGCTCAGAAGGCTCGGTCTCGAGCACCCAACACAGGGCCCAAGCCAGCCAGCGTTCCTCGGGCATGCAGGAGGAGACGGTGTCGGGTGGACGGTGTCCCTGCTGGATCTCCCACAGCACCATGCCTAGCACGAAGATCCACCAGGCCAGGCGCTCTGGCTCGCTGGACCGGGAGTGGTCCGCGACCTCGGCGGACCCACGGCCGCGATCCCAGGGCAGCTCCCAGCCACCCCAGGGCGCGGCCAGTACAGGCTCGTAGGGGTTGGGCATGTCATCCCCGCGCAGCTCGCAGCCGTCGCCGATGGGGTAGCTCCAGGAATCTTTCTCCACGACACACATACCGACCTCCTGTGTTGGTGTCGCAGCCTCCAACAGCAAGCCGAGTGCCAGCCGATAGTGGGCCTTCACCCGTCCCGGATCGTCGAAGTGTCGAACATGGGCGTCGGGCCTTCGACGATCGGCGCCGCCCAGGAAGCTATGCCCCAGGGAACGCACCACCCCTCGAGCCTCCAGGACCGCCGCCCGATAGACTGGTGCCCATGAGTTCCCAACCTTCGCCCGACACCTTCGTGGCCATCGACTTCGAGACCGCCGACACCGGGCGCGACAGCGCCTGCGCTGTCGCCCTGGTCCGGGTCGAGGGCGCGCGCATCACCCAGCGGGTCACCCGCCTGATCCAGCCACCGCGGCGAACCTTCGAGTTCACCCACATCCACGGCATCCGCTGGAGAGATGTCCAGGACCAGCCCGTCTTCGCACAGGTCTGGCCAGAGCTGGAGCCGTTCCTCCAGGGCGCGAGCTTCATGGTGGCCCACAACGCCAGCTTCGACCAAGGCGTGCTCTACGCCTGCTGCTCCCTGGCCAGGCTCGAGCCCCCTGCCCTGCCCTTCGCTTGCACCATGCGCCTGGCCCGCCAGGCCTGGTCCTTGCGCCCCACCCGGCTACCCGACCTCTGCCGCCACCTGGGCATCCCCCTGAAGCACCACGATCCCGCCAGCGACGCAGAGGCCTGCGCCAGCGCCATGATCGTCCTGCGCAAGGAAGGCTGGGGGCCCTAGCCTAGAACGGCACCCAGACCCTGCTCCAGCTCAAGTCGCCATCGCTCAAGCTGGCCCACACGCCGCCGCTCGCCGGTGCCAGGCTGTCGATCCATCCCGAGCCCGTGTCGTGGCAGGTGGGGGTGGCGTCAGCGCTATCGGCTCGGCAGATGGTCACGCCGCCTGCGCCCGCCTGGCGAGCCCAGTACAGCCAGCCGTCGTCGGAGATAGCTGGCGACAGGTGGGGGTAGACCCGTCCGGAGTCGTCCAGGGTGACGAGCTCGGACCACTCCTGCTCTCCGGTCCCTGTGGACAGCTGCGATGAGGCCATCAGGTAGGTGCCCTCATCGCTGTAGCCCACCGCCGCTACGACCAGACCCCGGCCGACCACACCCAGCGCGGGGCGCTCCACCCGGTCCACCTCGGTGTTGTCGGAGTCCGTGGGGTACAGGCTGGCGACCTCGCGCCAGACGGGCAGCCCTCCCGTGGCCCACCGAACCGTGGAGAGGACCACATGGCGGGAGTAGCGCATGGAGGCCTCGTCATCGGAGCGGACCGTCGCGACCCAGAGCTCGCCATCCACCAGGCGCAGCCGCGCATTGCTGGGGAAACGATCCCGGCCTCGCAGCGCCGTGGAGTACTCCCAGGAGGACCTGGCGTCGTCCCAGCGGGCCAACAGGTAGCCCACCGTGCTCGGCGTGATGGCGTCCATCCCGACGCTCTCCACACCGCCCAGGAACAACACCCAGAGCCGGCCCTGCTTGTCGACCTCGAGCTGCGCCTCGAACCCGTCGGGGAGCTCGCCGGTCAACAGCGCCAGATCCTCCCACGGACCGTCGGCGACGCGGCGGGCGCAGTGGCCCTCCCAGGGCCAGCGCTCGGCCCCCTCTACCAGATCGAGCTGCCGCCAGCAGGCGAAGTCCACACCGTCGCCCCGGGCCACGGTGGGCTGCTCCACATGCAGGACGCCCTGAGCCAGCACCTGATCGTCCACCACCACGCTGCTGCGGGCCTCGCGGGTGGGCTCCCAGCGCTGCCAGGCCACCAGATCGCCGTCGGCCGCCAGCGCCACCTCGCCGCTGCGGACCGGGACATCGGGCGCGCCCACCAGGAACTCGTCCAGGGCCAGGCCGGTGCTGTAGGGCATGGGCACGCCCATCAGCCAGGCGACGGTGTGGGTGACATCCTCGAGGAGGGCCGGAGCCGTGGCCACGGCGCCTGCCTCGATGCCCGGCCCCATGATCAGCAGCGGGACCTCGCGGCAACCGGTGCACGAACAGCCGTGGTCCTGCCAGGGGCTCTCCTCATCCACGAAGCGGTGCCGTCCATGATCGGACATGACCACCACCAGGGGCAGATCCTCGCCCCGGCGTTCCGCCCCGCGCAGGCCCTTCCAGAGATCCACCAAGGGCCTGTCGACGTCCGCGACGTAGTTGGCGTACACCGGGGCGTTGCTGTGGCCCGAGCGGTCGATCTGGTGCAGGTTGGCAAGCACGAAGACGGCGTCGTCCCGGTCAAGGGAGGACTTGACCCGCGTGAGCACCATGCCGTCGTCCTGGGCGTTCGCGTTGGAGTCGCCCGAGACGGTGACGTGGAGGTACTGGCCGGCGTAGTCGCGGCCGTACCCGGGAGCGTGGCCGTAGACCAGGTCGCCCAGGATCGTCGTGTTGGCCGCCAGCACCACCTGTTCGGGCCCGAGATCCCGCTCGACGCGCAGCTGCTCGAAGAGGGTGGGGTGGTCGGGTTGGCGCCGGGCATAGCCAGTAGAGGAGCCCATGTTGGGGTAGTACTGCCGCACGCCGGTGAGCAGGTTGGCGTGGGCCGAGGAGGTGAAGGTGGTGCCGGTGACATAGGCGGGCTGGGCCACCCCGCCCTGGCGGCGCAGGTCGTGGCGGATGCGCGGCATGACCTCGGCGGTGGGCCCTCCCCAAGCGTCCGACTCCCCGTCGCCGAAGCTCTCCTCCATGCGCACCCCGTCCATCACCACGATGACAGCCCGCGCCGCCACCCCATGCTCGGCGTCGAGCACGGGGGCTGGACCCGTGTCATCGGGTCGTCCGGACTTGTCGCGCCAGCCGTCGCAGCCTGGGGCCAGCGCCCCCAGCGCGGCGAGCAGCAGGAGCCCAGGTGCGCAGGCCCCTCGGAGCGGGGTCAGGGGCGAGCGGTCGATGGCGGGGACGTGGACCAGGAAGCCTCCGGAGGGCCACCATAGCTCCAAGGGCTGCAGGTCGCCCGGCCGGCACCTCACCGGAACGCCAGGCTGGGGGTTCCATCCCGGCGCGGTGGGCTTTGGAGGAACCCGCAGGGGCGCAGGGCGCGACTGCAGCCTGATCCTCGACAGCCCGGGTCGCCGACGGACACCCCGACGATACGCCTTCAATACCCTTCGTAGAAGCTCGAGATCGGCCGCACCCGCACCATGGCGGCCCCCGCCGCGGCCTCCAACTGCCAGACCACCTGGCCCGCAGGGGTGACCTCGCGGCACAGCCCCGTGAACCCCCAGTTCACCATGGTGTTTCCGTTGGCCAGCCGCCGGGCCTGCCCCTCGGCCAGGGTGGCGATGTCCTGGTCCTTGCCGTAGGACCACACCTCCTGGAGCTGCCCAGCTTCGACGGCGTACTCCACCGCGATGAACATCGAGTCCTCGCGCTCCCCCTCGCCCTCGAGGTAGGCGCTGGCCATCAACAGCGTGCCGTCGTCCGTCCAGGTCGGGTCGTGCTGGAAGAAGAAGTCGGTGCTCCCGGGAGCCACCGGCACGTCGCCATCATGCCCGAAGTGGCGCAATAAGCGACCGCTGCTGCGCTCCACCTCGAGCACCGCCTGGGTGTAGCCAGCGGACAACAGGAAGGTCCCGTCTTCCGGGTACCAGGCCAGGCCGTTGGCGTGGGTCCAGTCCGCCATGTCGCCGTAGAGCGACAGATCCGGATCGGTGACCGTCGTCGGCAGGGTCCAGTCCCAGGTGGAGAACACCGTCTCCGCTCCCCCATCCGGGTCCACCACCACGATGGCGTCGCCCACGATGTCCGCGGGCTCCATCGCGTCCGGCAGCTGGTACGAGCGCACATCGGCGGCCACATAGGCGTACCGGCCATCTCCCACCTGCGCGAAGGCGTGGTGGGACCTGGGGGTGCTCCGCTCGTCGATCACCTGGCCGGTCAGCGAGACCCGCAGGATCGTGTTCAGCCCTTCGGGGTCGTCCAGGTCGGCGGTGAACCGGTTGAAGACCAGATCGTTGCCGTCCAGGGCGAACTGCACGTCGCCGTACACGGGCGGCTTCGGCCCCGCCACCCCATCGAGCTCACGGTACCAGACCACATCGCCCGCACGGTTCACCACGAAGATGGCGCTGCTCACGCCCACCAGCAGCCCCATCATGTAGGGCTCCGCGGATGTCAGCGCGGGCTCATGGACGGTGACCTCGATGTCGGGGAGCGTGGCTGGCAGGTTGAGGGTCCAGGCTTCGCCCGCGGCCGACAGCTCGTCATCATCCACGGTGGTCACCGCGCGGTAGTAGACGGGCGACAAGGGCGGCAGCCCGAAGAGCGCGAAGTGGTGCTCCGTGCCCGGGTCCGAGACCGGCGTCTGCAGCCCCATGGCCTCGGTGGGGCCGTACTCCACCCAGGAGGCGCCGGGCTGATCCGTGCTCCACGCCAGCTCGATCACCGTGGCGGTGGTCTCGTTGACCGTCGCGGAGACCTCGAGCTCCCGGCCTCCGCAGGCGGCGAGCAGGACCAGGGCTGCCGCGGAGACCCATGGGGTCGAGCCATGGGGCGAGGCGTAGGGCTGGACGGGGCAGGGCATGATGGCTCGGGTTCGGAACCCACCCAGGCTAGCGCACATCGTCGCGCTTGCAAAGGGCACCTTGGCCACGCGGCTCCTCTCGTCCCCGGAGTCCGCGGGCTCTGGGGGCCGTCGAGGTGACGAAGTCGACCGTCGAACTTCTGACGATCGTCGACGGATCGACAGGCCACCGGACCATCCAATGCGGCTTTTGGGCCAGCGTAGCCCCTGGCACGTTCCCTGCTTTCATGCAGAGCGACGCGACGGCATCCCAACCAGGAGAACGAGCATGACCCACAGCGACCCCACCGAAGCCTGGAACCCCATCTCCAACCTCGACCACTGGGAGCTGGTGAGCGCCTACTGCGACCGCTGGTGTGGGCGCTGCCGCCATCGGGCCCGCTGCCTCGTGGCCGGTGACGGCATCCGCGAAGCTTTGATCCATGAGGAGCCCCGGCCAAGCCTCGAGGACGACCCCCTGATGCGTCCCACCAATGCGTGGAGACAGGCATGCCTGGACTGGCTGGCCGACCGGCCCGCCGAGGGGAGCGAGGGCCCGGCCCGCGAGCTGGACCAGGTGCTGGGCTGGCATGCCATCCTCGTGCCGAACAAGCTCTACCGCGCCCTGCTCACCCAGCACCACGAGCGCCGCAGCGGCCCCACCGAGGGCCCCCACCCCAACGACGCCCAAGGCAGCGCCAAGGTCGCTGCCCTGGGCCTGTACGCCTGCATCTCCATCCTCACCCGCTGGTGCGAGGCCCACCGCCTCGACCACCGCGCCATGGAGATCCTGATGGAGACCAGCCACCTGCTCGAGCAGCTTCAGGGCGCCTTCCCCGACCACATGAGCTTCCGGAGGCCGGGATTCGAGGACTGAGGGGGACTTGGGGATCTTGGTCGAACGCTTTCTGACGACCGACCGAAGCGACCAGCGGTTCTCCTCGAGGCACCATCCCGCCCTGCGAGACCTGCTCCCCCAGGGACCTACCGTGATACCCGCGCACTCTCGACCTCGGACAGAGCGCCTGCACCGTGCCCGACGCCACCACCTCCGACACCCCGACCCTCATCGCCACCCTGACACCCAGCGGGCAGGTGACGCTCGTCCGCGATCCCAACGGGGCCTACCCGCTGCCCCGCAGAATCAGCGAACGGATCGAGCAGTCCTTCGCGCAGGGCACGGGCTTCGGCCTGCTGCAGCTCGGCGCGGCCGAGCTCGGCACCCCGCTGGATCCGACCCTGGCCTGGTGGCGCGAGCTAGGGCGCCAGGTGGTGGCCGGCTCCTGTGCCCTGGCCGACCCCCTGGACCCGGCAGCCTTCAGCCTGCCCGAACCCCTTACCACCGCACTCTGCGCGCTGGCCGCCAAGGCGCCCCCCATGCGCGGTGCCGAGCGGATCACCCCCGCCCTGCTCGCGGGGCTGTGGACCGAGGTCGGCCAGGCCCTTGCCGCGCGAGCGGTCACGACCGGGGGGGGCCTCCAGGCATTCCTGGCGAGCTGCGACACCGTCTGGCACCTGGCCGGGCGCGTCTGCCTGCACCTGGCCGAGAACAAGCGCGACCCTCGATACCCCTTCGCCTTCCTCGCCACCTATGCCCGGCAACTCCCCGGACGGCAGCAGATCCAGCACGTGCCCCTGAGCAGCGCTCTGCAGGAGTACGCCGGCGCGCGCAAGCGCCGCGAGCTGGTGGCGCTGCTCACGCCCCTGCAGCGCGCCGGGCAACACAGCCAGCTCATCTCCGGAATGATCGAGCGCGGCGAGATCTACCACCCGCTGGCCTGGACCGCGGCCCAGGCCCACGCCTTCCTCAGCGATGCCGAGGCCTTCGAGCGCGCCGGGCTGGTGCTGCGCCTGCCCGACTGGTGGCGCGCCCGGCGACGCAACCGTCCGGTGGTCTCGGTGACCGTGGGGGACGACAAGCCCTCGGCGCTCGGGCTGGATGCCCTGTTGGACTTCCGGGTCGAGCTCACGCTTGGGGGCGAGCCGCTGGGCCAGGCCGAGATCGAGGCCCTGCTGGGCGCCAGCGCCGGGCTGACGCTCATCAAGGGTCACTGGGTCGAGGTGGATCCGGACAAGCTGGGCCAGGTGCTCGACCAGTGGCGCGAGGTCCAGGCCCAGGCCGAGGCCGGCGGGGTGAGCCTCGCCGAAGCCATGCGCCTGATGGCGGGGCTGGAGCAAGGCACCGAGGACGACGATCTCGACGAACGCCCACGTTGGTCCGAGGTCGTCGCCGGTCGCTGGCTCGAGTCGCAGCTCGACGCGCTCCGGGCGCCCAGGTCGAGCGACGAACTCGTGGCGCTCGCCGGGCTGGACGCCACCCTGCGTCCCTACCAGCGCGCGGGGCTCCAGTGGCTCCGGACACTCTGGAGCCTGGGGCTGGGTGGCTGCCTGGCGGACGACATGGGCCTGGGCAAGACCATCCAGGTCATCGCCATGCTCGGCCTGCTCGAGACCCGCGGCGAGCCCGGGGTGGACCTGTTGGTGGTGCCCGCCTCCCTGGTGGAGAACTGGCGGCTCGAGCTGGCGCGCTTCGCGCCGAGGCTGCGAGCCCTCATCGCCCACCCCTCCCAGCTCCCTTCGCATCGCATCAAGGCCCTCGAGGCCCCCGAGGTCGGGGCCCACCACCTGGTGATCACCACCTACGGCACGGTGCTGCGGACCCCGTGGATGCGGGAGTACCCCTGGCGCATGGTCGCACTGGACGAAGCCCAGGCCATCAAGAACCCCGGGGCCAAGCAGACCCGCGCGGTCAAGGCGCTGCCCTCACGCTGGCGCCTGGCGCTGACCGGCACCCCGGTGGAGAACCGTCTGGGCGACCTGTGGTCCATCTTTGACTTCCTCAACCCCGGCCTGTTGGGGTCGGCCAAGGCCTTCGGCCGCGCCTGCCGCGCCATGGCCGGCAGCCACCAGGGCTACGCCCCCCTGCGGGCCCTGGTGAGCCCCTATGTGCTGCGCCGGCTCAAGACCGACCGCAGCGTCATCTCCGACCTGCCCGACAAGATCGAGATCACCGCCCACTGCCTGCTCAGCCGGCCCCAGGCCGCCCACTATCAGAAGGCGGTGCGGGAGCTCGCGCAGGTCCTCGAGCAGGCGGACGGCATGGAGCGCCGCGGCATGGTGCTGGCCTTCCTGATGCGCTTCAAGCAGATCTGCGACCATCCGTCCCTCTGGCTGGGGGACGAGAGCTTCGAGACCAAGGCCAGCGGCAAGCTCGCCCGCCTCACCGAGCTGTGCGAGCCCATCGCCGAGCGGCAGGAGAAGGTGCTGGTGTTCACTCAGTTCCGCTCCATGACCGAGCCCCTGCGGCGCCACCTCGAGGCCTGCTTCGGCCACCCAGGCCTGGTGCTGCACGGAGGCACCCCCGTGAAGCGCCGGCAGGCGCTGGTGGACCGCTTCCAGCAGGACGAGCGCGTGCCCTTCATGGTCCTGTCCCTCAAGGCCGGCGGCACCGGGCTCAACCTCACCGCCGCCAACCATGTGGTGCACTTCGACCGCTGGTGGAACCCGGCCGTGGAGAACCAGGCCACCGACCGCGCCTTCCGCATCGGCCAGCGGCGCAAGGTGCTGGTGCACAAGTTCGTCTGCCGGGGCACCGTGGAGGAGCGCATCGACGAGCTGATCGCGGGCAAGCGCGAGCTGGCCGAGCAGGTGCTGTCCAGCGGCGCCGAGGTCAAGCTCACCGAGCTGTCGAACCAGGAGCTGCTGGATATGGTCAGCCTCGACCTCGACCGGGCGGTGAGCACGTGAGCCGAAGCAGATCCCGATCCTACTCCAGCGGCTACCCCCGCTACGTCCCCGTAGCGGAGCGCCAGGCCAAGGCCGAACGCGCCGCCCGCAAGCTGGCCAAGGGCGGTCGCGAGCTGGCACCGGTGGTCATCGAGGGCCGCACCATCGCCAAGACCTTCTGGGGACAGGCATGGTGCCGCAACCTCGAGTCCTACAGCGACTATGCCAACCGCCTGCCCCGCGGCCGCACCTACGCGCGCAACGGATCGGTGCTCGACCTCCGGATCGGACCGGGCCTCGTCGAGGCCATCGTCGCCGGCAGCCGCGCCACCCCCTACAAGGTGAAGATCGAGATCGCTCCCCTCCCAGCCGCCCGCTGGACAGCGATCCGCGCCGCCTGCGCCGGCCGCATCGGCTCCCTGGTGGAACTGCTCACCGGCGAGCTGTCCAGCGGTGTGATGGAGGTGGTCAGCCGCAAGGGCCAAGGCCTGTTCCCCAGCCCGCCAGAGATCGACCTGCGCTGCAGCTGCCCCGACTGGGCCACCATGTGCAAGCACGTCGCCGCCGCCCTCTACGGCGTCGGTGCGAGGCTGGATCAGGAGCCCGCCCTGCTCTTCACCTTGCGCGGGGTCGACCCGTCGGAGTTGCTCGAGGAGGCCATCACCCAAACCACGGCCTCCACAGCCCCCACGAGCGCACCGATCCTCGACAGCGGCGACCTCTCCTCCATCTTCGGGATCGACCTGGCGCTCGAGGGCGAGCCCATGGAGGAGGAGCCTAGCATCGCGGAGCCCCCACCCAAGCCGAGGGCGCGCAGGCCGCGGGCCGTGAAGGCCGCGTCGAAAAAACCGGCGAAGAAGAAACCCATCGAGACGGCCGAGCCCGAAGCCCTCCCCCCCAAGGCACAGCGCCTGCTCGAGATCATCCGGGCCGAGCCGGGCCAGCGCAGCCCCGCGCTCTGTCGCCAGCTGGACGCGTCGGGCTCCACCGTGGCCAAGTACGTCAAGCTCCTGCGGGACCGCGGCCTGGTGCGCTTCGTCGGGGCGCGGAGCAGCGGGGGGTACGTCGCCGACGAGGGCTGAATCCCCAATAGGGATCACTGGAACAGGCCTGCGAGGACGCTCACTTGCTGCCTTGACTACCCTCGGTTTCTTTCGCAGGACGGGTCCGCCCACATCCAGATGGCGGTACCCCCAGGCCTCATCCCATACCGAGAGATCTGTTTTCCTCTCTTTGTTCCGCATGAATGGAGCGGAATCCGGTATAGCTTGGGGAGCCTGCCCACCCGATGAACCATCCGAATGTAGAAGGCCCGACTCCTCCAGACATCCCGCTCCGCGAAAACCCTGGATGAATGCGCCCCTGGCAGGACTCGAACCTGCTACCCTCGGTTTAGAAGACCGATGCTCTATCCGGATGAGCTACAGGGGCGTGCCGCGACACCTATCGAGAGGATGGGCACGGCGCACCCGGCACGTCGTCGCCGATGGAGTCCGTGCGAGCACGGGGGTCGTGGGCGGACAAGGTCGGCCTGCTCCCTTGCCTCGCGCCCACACGACGGTGGCCGCCGAGACGCGCTCTCGCGCGCTCGAGCTCCGCTATGATGCTGGGGCCTCGAGTGGAGAAGACCGACACGATGCAGATCCACTGCAAGACCTGTGGAGCTCCCCTGGACGAAGCCGCGATGGACCGCTCGCGTGGGCTGGCGCGCTGCCGCCACTGCGACACGGTGGTGGAGCTGGACTTCTCTCAGCCTGCGCCGGGGGCCCGAACGTACGAAGAGCGGGCGCCGGTGGCCATGCCGGCCCGCTTCACCCTGGACCACGTCGGTGGGCAGCTGCAGATCAGCTGGCAATGGTTCACCCTGAAGGCAGCCCTGTGGGCGGCGTTCACGGTCATCTGGTTCCTGGCCCTGGGAGGGTACTACGCCAACATCCTGGGGCCCGGGGGGAGCGCCGAGGCTGGGCTCGTCACCCAGCAGATCCTCTTCACCCTCGGCCACGTGATCGTCGGCCTGGTCGTGGCCTACATCGCCGCCTCCGGCTTCCTGAACACCACCACGATCCGCGCCACCCACAACTCCCTGTGCATCCAACACTCACCCCTGCCCTGGCCAGGCAACACGACAGTGGACGACATTCGGCAGCTGTACTCCAAGGAACGGGTCCTTCGGGGCAAGCACGGCCGCCGCAGCTACAGCTACGAGCTGCACGTCATCACCAAAGGGGGCGAGCAGCGTCGTCTCATCGACCGGCTCGACGAAGCCGCCCAGGCCCTGTGGCTGGAGCAGACCCTCGAGGAGCACCTGCGCATCCAGGACCAGCCCGTCCCGAGGGAGTTGCCGCGACACTAGGGGGCCCCCGCGCTAGAACGAGCCCATGCTTCGCCGTCGCCTCCGTCGCAGCCTGGACCGGGCCAGGACCTTCCTGGGGCTCCCCCCCGTGGAGCGCCCTCCCCTGACCGACGACGACCGCCGCCCTCTGTCTGGGGAAGGCACAATCCGCGACCCGGGCCATCAGCCCGAGTCCATGCGCGCCCCCTGCGGGCGGCCCCCGCCAGGTGAGCGCCCAGTGCCCGCCGGCTTCGAGACACGCGACTTCGTGCCGATGAGCGAGCACCAGGAGGCGGAGGAATGAGCACACCCGCGTGGCTGACCACATGCCGCAGCACGGTCCTCGAGCAAGGGCTGGACCCGGGCTGCCTCGATGTGCTCGAGGCCTTCCCCGATCGCGGATCGGCCAAGGACGAGCCCGAGCTGGACTTCGAACACCTGGAGACCAGGGCCCGCATGCTCGCGCCAGGCCTGGCCCAGCGCATCACCGCCACCCTGGACGGCGAGATCGACCTGGACCAGGCCGAGATGTTCGCCCGCCGCTACCTGGCCCTGCACGAACTGCTCGCCCAGCTTGGCGAACGCATCGCTGAGGCCAAGGTGCTCCGGGTCGGCGCCACCCACCGGGTGGCCGAGATCCTCGAGGCGCCCGCCCCCAGGGCCCTGCGGGTGCGCGCCCTGGTGGACTTCTACACCAGCCACGCCGCCCTTCTGCACCACCGCCACCGCCTCGGCGACGCCGAGCCCCCGAGCATCGAGGCGCTGGCCCAGGAGGTCCACTGGACCGAGGCGGTCCCTGGCCTCGAGCACGCCAAGCTCGAAGGCGAGAGTGAGCTCGGCCCGCTGCACATCAACCTGCTGCGCGCCGCGCGGCCACGGCTCCAAGCCCTGGACTGCAGGCGCATGGCCCGGGGCGCGGGTCGGGACTTCGTGCGTCAGGTCCAACAGGCCGACGCCATGGCCGCGATCTCGGGCGGCTTCTTCCTGTACTCCGAGGCCGACATCGAGCCCCCCAGCCGCCGCACGGATCCGGTGGGCCTGCTGCTGCGGGAAGGAGAGGTGCTCTCGCCCCCGGTGTTCCACCGCGCCACCCTGGCCCAGGACGACAAGGGCGACATCCTGGTGCGCCGCATGGGCATGGCTGGCGTCACCCTCACCTGGCGCGACGGCAGCCAGACAACCATCGCCGCGAGCAATGCCCTGGGCCAGCTGGGAACCCACCCGGTGGCCTTCAACCGCGCCTGGGGCGATCTCAGCCCCGACCACGGCGGCAGCTCCCTGGCCATCGTGGGCCACCGGGTGATCGCGCTCCACCGCGGCCCCCTGCCCATCCCCCTGGCGGGCTTCGTCCTGGCTCTGCCCACCCACCAGGGCCACCACCACGCCCAGACGCCCGGGGCGCGCCTCAGCTACACACTGCCCACCACCGCATCTGGCAGCCTGCTGCACAACGCCGTCACCGGCGGCCCCATGCTGCTCATAGGCGGCCGCGTCCAGATCGATCTGCGCGCCGAGGACTTCACGGGCAGCGCCCCCCCCGCCACGTTCTCGGGCGACGAGACCTTCGATCACAACCTGCTGCCCCGCATGGCCGCAGGTCTGGACGATCAGGGTCGCCTGCTGCTGGCCGCCATCGACGGCCGCAACTTCCACCGGGCCCCTGGCTTCACCCTGGGCGCCACGGCCCGGCTGATGCAAGCCCTGGGCTGCCTCGAGGCCATGAACCTGGACGGCGGCTCCTCCAAGCGCATGGTGCTGCGGGGCCGCATACTCGACCTGCCCACCACCGAGCTGCTCGCCAACCCCGACAGCGACGACGCCTACGCCGAGGCCCATGTGCGACCGGTACACAGCGCCATGCTGCTGTACTACCGGGCCGAGAAGAACGCGCAGGACGCAGAGGCCGAGCACGACGCCGAGGCGCCCCCCAGCGACGAATAGCACCACCCCCCAAGGAACACCATGCGCGCCCTGCTGCTCACCCCCCTGCTGCTGGCGAGCGCCTGCGGCACCCAGCTCATCTGTGGACAAGGCACCGTCGAGAGGGATGGGGAGTGTCGCCCCACCCCGGACACGGGCCTCGAGCCCGACACCGACACCGACGCCGACAGCGACACAGACACGGACACGGACGCCGACAGCGACACCGACGCGGACACCGACATCCCGCCCCCTCTGGACCCCAAGGTGCTGCTGGTGATGATCGACGGCTTCATCCCCGACGTCATCCCCCTCACCGACACCCCGGCCATGGACTGGCTGCTGCCGGGCTCGGCCTGGAGCATGGACTGCCGGGCCGAGAGCACCACCATCAGCGGCTCGGGCTGGTCCACCTTCCTCACCGGGGTGCACTGGGACAAACACGGCGTCGCGGACAACAGCTTCGCCGACCCCCACTACCTGGCCTACCCCCACATCTTCAGCCTGGTGCACCAGGCCCTGCCCGACGCCACCGTGGCCGGCTGCCAGTCCTGGCTGCCCATCGAAGAGGGCCTGGTGGAGCCCGGCGCCCCCGACTACCACGCCTTCTACGACTACGATGACTACTCCGACAGCTACTTCGACGAGGCCAGCCCGGACCGCTACTGCGGCGAAGACGTGGCCGCCTGGGCCGCCACCACCGACGCCGACCTGTACGTGATCATGTTCGGCGACACCGACGGGGTGGGCCACGCCTACGGCTACGGCGCCGAGTACCCGGAGTACCAAGCCGAGATCAGCGAGGTGGACGGCTTCGTGCTGGATATCCTGGACGCCATAGACGGTCGCGCCTCCCGGGAGGACGAGGACTGGCTGGTGATCATCTCCGCGGACCACGCCGGCGACCCCACCCTGCACCACGGCTTCAACATCCCCTCCCACCGCCTGACCCCCATGATCGTGTCCGGCGACTCAGTGGCGTCTGGCGAGATCTGGCCTCCGCCTCAGACGGTGGACGTGGTCCCCACCGCCCTGCAGCACCTGGGGGTGGAGCTCGAGGACTGGACAGACTGGGACCTTGACGGTGTGCCCATCGGCTTCGAGGCCACCGCTCCCCCGGTGGCGGCCCTGGACGTCAACCTGATCTTCAACGGGGACGCCGAGCACGAGCGGGGCTACCCCGACTACGAGGGCGTGCCCGACGCCTGGGCCGCGGGCTGGTACGACCCCGGCTACCTCACGGTGCTGCAGTACGACGCCCCCGGCGGCTTCCCCGCCAGCAGCGACCCCGGCCCCGAAGATCGCGGCGCCAACTTCTTCGCCGGCGGCGGGGTGGCCTACGGCACCGAGATCAGCCAGCTGGTGGACGTGGAAGATCTGGCCCTGCCCATCGACAGCGGCGCCACCTACATCCTCAGCGGGTGGCTGGGGGGCTACGCGGAACAGGACGACCGCGCCTCCCTCAGCGCCACCTTCATGGAGCGTGACGGCACGGTGCTGGGCAGCGCCACCGTCGGCCCGGTGTGGTCCTCGGAGCGGGGCGACCAGACGGGCCTGATCTACGAGGAGGCCCTGGGCACCGTGCCCCAGGGCACCCGCCAGATCGAGCTGGTCCTCGAGGCCAGCTGGGCCTGGGGCTACAACGACGGCTACGCCGACAACCTCAGCCTGGTGATCACCCAGCGCTGATCGCCCCCCCGAAGCTTTCGGTGACATCCCCGGGGCGCCCCGCTCCTTCCCTCCCCTGCCCGGAGAAGGAAGGACCCGATGAAGATCCGCCTGATGGACATGCCCCTGGCCGTGCCTCGCTACCGGCAGGTGCGCCTGCCCACCGTCGCCGCTGAGCTGGCCCCCTACGCCGAAGTCTCCATCAACGACGAGAACGTCGAGCCGGTCGACCTCTCCCCCACGGATCTCGTCGGCTTCACGGCCCAGCCCTACAATGTGGGCCGCGCGATCCGCCTGGCCCGTCACTTCCGCGCCCAGGGGGTCAAGACCATCATCGGCGGCCCCCACGCGACCACCATGCGAGACACGCTGCTCGCCCACTTCGACGCGGTCGTGGTCGGCGAGGTCGAGGGCCTGGGCCAGCGCATCGTCACTGACCTCGAGCGGGGCCGTCTGGCGGGAGTCTACGAGAACGAGCGCCCCCCCGACCTGGCCGGCTGCCACCTGCCCCGCCGCGACCTGCAGCGGGCTGGCGCCTACTACACCATGAACTTCCCCATCGAGCTGTCCAGGGGCTGCCCCCACCGCTGCAGCTTCTGCTACGGCCCCTACGGCTTTCCCACCTACCGCACCCGCCCCCTCGAGCGCATCGAGGCCGATCTGGACCAGTGGGACCACGGCTACATCGAAGCGGTGGACATGCACTTCGCCGCGGACCGCGAGCACCTGCTGGAGGTCTGCGAGCTGCTGGAGCGACGCCGGGTGTGGGGCTGGTACGGCCAGGCCACCATCAAGTCCATGGACGACCCAGTGCTGCTCGAGCGCATGGCCCGCTCGGGCTGCAAGCAGGTGTTCGTGGGCATGGAGAGCATCGAGGAGGCGGCCCTGCTGGCCAACAACAAGGGCTTCAACCACGTACGCGAATACCGCCGCATCATCCGCATGGTGCAGGACCACGGCATCTTCGTGCACGCCGGCCTGATGTGGGGGCTGGACGGCGCCAGCCCCGACTGCTTCGACGCCACCGCCCGCTTCTGCGAAGAGACGGGCATCTACCTGGCCAGCACCAACATGCTGACCCTGTTCCCTGGCACCCCCGCCCACGACCGCGCCGAGGCCGAGGGCCGCCTCTTGGCCACGGATCTGCGCGACTACGACGGCGCCCGGATCACCATCGCCCCCCAGGGAATGAGCGCCGAAGAGATCCGCGCCGGTGCGACCCGCTTCATGGAGCGCTTCTACAGCAACACCAGCATCTTCCGCCGTTCCCTTCAGGCCGGAAACCACAACATCGCCCAGCTGTGGGGATTCTGGGGCATGAACCTGGCCTACCGCAGCTACTTCCGACGCTGGACCGCACGGCTGGACAAGGCCGACTCCCCCTGGACCGGAGCGGACGCCATGGCCGCGGACTTCCCCTGGGTGGGCGGGCCCATGCCCTGGTACTACGCCCTGAGCGACAAGGTCGGCCGCCTGCTCACCGCGGGCCACAAGCTGTGGGACCGTCCGGCTCGACCCGCCGGGGCTGCGAGCACAGCCCTGCTGTTGGCCGCATGCGTCCTGGCCAGCCTGCTCGTCATAGCCGGCGTCCACGGCGTCGCAGCCCTGACCTGGCCCGTGCCCTTCCCAGGAACCATCCTGGGCCTGTGGGGCTACGGGGTCGCCTGCTGGATCAGCGCCGGGCTGCTGGACCGCCTCTCCCGCGCCGAAGCCCGGGGACCATGGTCCATCGCGGGCCTGGTGGCCAGCACCGTCCCCATGCTCGCCGCCACGGCCGCCTTGCCCGAGCATGCCGCCGGCTGGCGCCTGCTCTGCGCCACAGGGGTGCTCTGCTTCGTCATCAAGGCCCACAGCGTGCTGCGCAGCCGGACCCGGGAAGGCAGCCTGAGGGTGCTGAGCTTCCTGCTGCTGTGGCCAGGCTTCGAGCTCACCACCGCCTTCCGACCCGACCCCACCCGGGCGTTGCTGGTGCGGCACTACCCGATGATGGCCGCGGGGGGTGCCCGGCTGGCGGCCGCCGCCCTGCTGTTCCCGGTCCTGTTCTGGCTCACGCTGCAGCTGCAGCAGGGACCAGGGGTGGGGCTGGTCCTGCTGGGGCGCGCGCTCCTGGTCTACCTGGGGCTGCGGGGCTGCCTGGAGTGGCTCACGGCCTACTGGCGCATGGTGGGTTGCGAGCTCCCGGACCCCTTCGGCCGCCGACCCTTCGGCCCCTCCCCCACCGCCCTGTGGCGCAGCTGGAACGTGCCCTACCACCGCTGGCTACACGAGCGCGTCTACCTGCCCCTGGGCGGAAGAGAGCGTCAGGTGCGGGCCACGATGGCGAGCTTCGCCGTCAGCGGCCTGGCCGGGGTGGCCGTGCTCTCCACCACCGTCGGGCGGCTGGCCTGGGAGCCCCTGGCCTTCTTCCTGGCCCAGGGCGCGCTGGTGGTACTCGAGCGGCACCTGGCTGCCCGCAGCCCCGGGCCCGCGCGGCGGCGCGTCCTCACCCTGGGTCTGCTCACCGCCCTGCTGCTGGCGGCCAGCCTGTCCACCACCGGCTGTACACGCATGTACGCCGGCATGATCTCCACCAAGGTGGTGGCCGACCAGCGCGAGCTGAGCTCCTACCGAGGCGTCTACGTGGAGCGCTACCCCACTGTCCGGGACGCCGCGCCGGGCGTGGGCCCCCGGGCCGAGGTGCTCCGGGAGGTGATCTACGAAGCGCCCTCCCGCATCCGCGTGGAGGTGCTCGCGCCCGCAGAGCATGCCGGTGAGCTGATCGTCTACGACGGCGAGACCCTGTGCATGCACTTCCCCCGCGAAGGCATCGGCCTGCGCATCCAGGGCGCCGAGGCCCCCACCCCGGGCCAGCTGCGCCGCATGATCACCGAGGACACCCTGTGGTCCTGGAAGCACTACGCCCACAGCTACCGGGGCACCGAGACCGTCACGGGCCGGGAGACAGGCCACTGGAAGGCGGTGCCCACCCGCCACCAGCCCCTGCTCTTCCCCTACGAGGCCTGGACCGATCTGCAGTACTCGCTGCCCTTGAAGGTGGAGATCCGAGACTCCCCCATCCAGCCCTGGTACGCCATGGAGTTCACCGAGCTGCAGATCGATGTCCCCGTGGACCCCGGCGCCTTCTCCTGCGATCTGCCCACCGAGAGCTGGGTGCTGGACTGGGACCTGGCCCGCCCTGGCGTGCCCCTGGACCAGCTCGCCCAGCAGCTGGACTTCGACCTGCTGCTGCCCGAGGATCTGCCCCTGGGGCTCGAGCTTCGTCGGGCGCTGGCGGGCGAGTCGGGGGCCCCCATGGCCCAGCTGCTCATGGACGACGACGGCCGCTGGCTGTCCCTCACCGAGAGCCACGGCTTCGGCCGGGTGCTGGAGCCCGGTGCCGGCATCCCCATCCGCGTGGGCGACGAGGCGGGCAGCCTGACCCTGATGGGAAGCTTCAGCACCGTGAGCTGGTACGCCGGCAACACGGCCCTGACCCTGATCGGCAACCTGCCCTACCAGGAGATGGTGCGGGTGGCCGCGAGCATCGAGGCCCCACAGAGCGCCGAGGAGGGCGACATCTTCGCACTCGAGGGCTACCGGAGCACCGTGAAGGAGGCCTGCCCGGCCTGTGCCACCCCGGCCCTGGTGCGCAGGGTCGAAGTCCGCGCCGACGGCGCCATGCGGGTGGAGATCACCGATCCCCCTGAGCGCGCGGGCGAGACCCTGGCCTACGATGGCGAGACCCTGAGCATGCACTGGCCCCAGCAGCGCCTCGGCGTGCGCATCCGTGGCGCCCAGGCACCGACCGTCGAGCAGCTGCGGGAGATGGCCAAGCAAGACGGGCTGTGGGCCCTGCACCACTACGACAACAGCTGGCAGGGCCGCGACGAGCTGGCCGGCCGCCCGGTGAGCCACTGGCGCTCCACCCCCACCGACCCCCACGCCGGCCACCTGCCCTACCAGACCTGGCTGGACCAGCGCACCGCCCTGCCCCTGGGCTGGGAGATCCGGGACCAAGACGGAGAGCTGTTCTACGCCACCCGTACCCAGGAGATCGAGCTCGACGTCGCGGCCGCCACCGACCCCACCATCGCCTTCCCCGACGACACCCGGGTCTACGACTGGGATCTGGACGCCCCTGGCATGACCCTCGAGGAACAGCAGGCCCTGGGCTTCGACCTGCTCCTACCCGCCGAGCTGCCCATGGAGCTCGCGGTGAACAAGGTCCTGCAGAGCCCCGATCTGCCCGTGGTCAATGTGCTGATGGGCAGCGGTGCCCGCTGGCTCTCCATGATGGAGTCCCGGCACTGGGGCGGGCCGCCCATGAACCGCTTCGGCATCCCCATCGACGTGGCCGGCCGCCCAGGCAACCTCGAGCTGAGCGGCTCCTGGAGCACCGTCAGCTGGGCCGTTGGCAACACCGCCTTGACCCTGATCGGCAACCTCCCCTACCAGGAGATGCTGGTGGTGGCGGCCAGCGTGCAGCCAGCGGAAGACAGCTGGACCGCCCGGGACCCCCTGGCCATGGGCGCCGTGCGCAGCCGCCTGGTGGAGCGCTGGGCGGGCTCCTCGAGGCCCGTGGTCCGCGAGCTGCGCACCAGCGCCGCGGGCGCCGTGCGGGTGGAGGTGCTCGAGCCCGCCAGCCGAGCCGGGGAGCTGTTCCTGTACGACGGCGAGACCATCACCCTGTGGTGGCCCCGCCACCTGATGGGGGTCCGCATCCGGGGTATGCAGCCCCCCGACGAGGCCGCACTGCGAGCCAGCTGGGAGCAGGACGCCCTGTGGTCCCTGCACAGCTTCGACATCACCTACGAGGGCGTGGAGACCCTGGCCCAACGCAGCGCGGAGCGCTGGCGGTCCACCCCGACCCGCCAGGGCCCCTACCTCCACCGCACCCAGACCTGGCTGGACCGCACCACCGCCTTCCCTCTGGCCGTGGAGATCCGCGACGAGGACGACGCCCTGTTCTACGCCATGGAGGTGCAGCAGATGGAGACCGTCGAGGTCGACGACCCCTCGGCCTTCCAGCACCGCTTCCCGCGCAACGCCGTGGTGTTCGACTGGGACCTCAGGGATCCGGGCCAGCCCCTCGAAGAGATCCAGCGCAGCATGAACTTCGGTCTGCGGCTGCCCACAGCCCTGCCCGAGGGGGTCGAGCTCACCAAGACCGTCCGGGGCCGCCACGCCCTGCCCATGGCCGTGTCCCTGATGGAGGGCGGTCAGCGCTGGCTGTCCCTGACCCAGGCGCGAGCCCTGCCGGGAGCCGTGGACCCCAACCTCGGCGTACCCGTGGAGGTGGCCGGCCAGCCCGGCGTGCTTGTCTTCGCAGGCAGCTTCACCTCAGTGAGCTGGAACCAGGGCGACGCCGCCCTGACCCTGGTGGGAAACCTGCCCTACCCCCAGCTGCTGGCCGTGGCTGCGTCGGTGGAGCCCCTGTAAGCCCAGCCCACTCCCGCGCGTTCCCTCTCCGCGGAACGCAGGGCCACCCTCGCGTGTCGAGAACCCGCCCTGCCCAACCCCGGAGCTCACCATGCGTCCCCTCCCGTCCATCACCCTGCTGCTGTCCGTACTCATCACCACCACCGGCTGCGCCGAGGAGTCCCTGTGGCCCGTGCGGGCCACCATCGACGACGGCCAGGTCCTGATGGGCTCCATCCAGACTCCGGAGCTGGTGCTCGAAGGCGGCCTGGGGACCCTGGTCATCCCCTGGGAGGACGTGGGCGAGGTGGTGCCGGTGGAGGGGGACAAGCTGGCTGGTTCCGGTGGCTACGTGGACGTCTGGCTGCGCAACGGTTCGGAGCTGACCGGTCGCTGGGTCGATGCCGAGCTGGACATGGACCTGAGCGTGGGTGGTGAGCTGGTGGGCGTGGACGTGCCGGTCTCTCAGCTGCTGCGCCTGCAGACCCAGGGCGGCGAGATCTGGCCCCAGGGCGTGGTCTACCGGGTGCGCACCAGCCACGGCGACGACTTCCTGGTGGACCCCGAGGCCTCCCGCCTGGTGCTCGAGAACGAGATGGGCACCTTCTCTCCCTTCCTGTCCGAGTGCCTGTCAGCCACCCCCCTCGAAGACGCCACCGGCGACTGGCGCATCGAGCTTGTCAGCGGGACCGTGCTGATCGGCCCCATGGTGGACGACGCCGTCACCTTCCAGCTCGGCCTGGGCCCGGGCGAGGCCACCGTCCCCCTGGACACCCTGGTCTCCCTCACGCGCCAGGACTGGGGCGGCTACCGGGACGACGAGGACACCCGCCTGTCCGACAGGATCCTCAGCGCCCTGCCCATGGGCGCCACCCGCCAGCCGCAGCCTCCCATGGCCGCTCCGGCCGAGGCCTGGGACCCGGAAGAGACCGAGCTCTACCGCGAGATCGACGAGCTGAGCGTCATGGCCGGGGAGCGCCTGCCCGATGGCACCGAGCTGGATGGCCGCTTCGTGGACACAGGCGGCCGGGGTGGCATGGCCGCGAGGACCGTCAGCACCGTCGACGACGAGAGCGGAGAGTGGTTCTCGAACCGCCGCCTACGCGAGGTCAAGCAGGCCATGCAGTGACGCTGAAACCCCGGATGCGCTATGCTTGCGCCGACCGACACTGACTGTCGGACCGAGCCTCAGGAGCCACCATGACCCGCATCGCCCTCCTCGCCGGAGCCCTCACCCTCATCGCCGGCTGTGAGCAGCAGACGGGCAAGGTCAGCGGGGTCAAGGGAACAGCGGTCACTCGCACTTGCGCCCGCGCCTACGGCAGCACCGAGGCCAAGATCGCCGAGCTCATGAAAAAACACGGGCTCACCGAGCGCCCCCCCATGGCCACCAAGGACGAGTTCGTCGCCATCTGCGAGGGGCTGCCCCTCGAAGCCGCCAAGTGCCTCGATCCCGTCTGGGCCAGCGCCGACCCCGAGGGCTGCAAGGCCGAGCGCGAGAAGCTCCCCGCCGAGACCCAGAAGAAACTCGAGACCATCCTGCAGGCCGCCGAGGAGCCCGCAGAGGCCGCGCCCGCCGAGGGCGCCGAGGGTGAGGCCCCGACCGACGGCGAGGCCGCACCCGCCGACGGCGAAGCCGCCCCGGCCGAAGGCGAAGCCGCCCCCACCGAGCCCGCCCCCGAGTAGCCCAGCTCCATGACCGACGCCCCCGACGAGATCCTGGTCCACCTGGCCCAGGGTGAGCTCGAGCTGCAGCTGGTGCGCGACCTGCTGAACCGCCACTCGATCCCCAACCGCTACCAGGGCGAGGCCCTGCGCCTCACCCATGGCTTCACCGCCGACGGCCTGGCCACGGTGCGCATCTTCGTGCCTACCGAACACGCGGAGCGGGCACAGCAGATCATCGCCGCCTACGACGCCGGCGAGCTGGCCCTCGAAGAGGGCGACGGCCCCAGCGAGGGCACGCCGCGGGAAGACTGGAAGAACCTGCCATGACAGACAGGCCCAGAGGTCACCACTCTATTCCGCGGTGACCCAGGCTCGACGCTCGTGGCCGCGGAAGGGCCGCACCATGTTGGGATGGTGGGGTGCCATGGGCCAGGTGGTGGTGTGGCAGGTGGTGCAGCTGCCCTCGGAGCCCACAGGGAAGGGCAGGCCGGTCAAGCGCAGGGGCTGCAGGTTGTCCCGGTGCTCTTCGGTGGAGTTGGTTGCCGGGTAGAGCGCGTGGGGCGAACCGTGGCAGGCCTGGCAGCGCAGGCCCATGGCGCCGCTGCGGTGACGGAACAGGGGCAGCTCGTCGGTGCCGGCCCAGGTGTTGAAGGCGTCGTAGGCGGTGGGCGCCTCGAAGTCCTTGTGGCAGCTCGAGCAGTCGGGCTCGTTCACCCAGGCGGTACGAGGACTCAGATCGGCCACCGCCATCGTGAGATCGGGCTCCACCGCGGCCAACAGCCGGACCGCCATGGGCTTGTCCTGCTCGGCCACCAGCAGCGAAGCGGCGTGGGCCTCGAGGCTGCCGTGGCACATGGTGCAGGCCATGCCGCGAGAGGCATGCAGCCCACGGTAGCAGCGGGTGGTCCCACGGGGGTGGGCCGGGTGGCAGGAGGTACAGGCCTCGGCCCCCTCGAGGTGCATGGTGGTGGCATGCCAGCCGTGCAACGCCGCAGACAGGGAGAGCACGTCAGGGTCGCCCGCGGCTGCCATGGCGGGATCGGCGTGGCACTTCTGACACATGACCGGCCGTCCGGCCAGGGCGTCGTCGTGCAGGCTGGTGCCCTGGTCCCGGTCGTGCAGGGCCAGGATGTTCAGGGCGGTCTCGTCGCTGATGCCTGCCTGGTGCTCGGCGTGGCGCCATGGACCACCATGGCAGCTCAGGCAGCGCAGCTCGGTGGTGGTGGGCAGGACCACCTGGGTCTCGGCCAGCAGCTGGCCCTGGGCGTCGTGCGCCTGGACCGTGACCAGGGGGTAGGGATCGAAGCTGCCGTCGCTGGCGTAGGGAGCCACCGGGATGGCCTCGGCCCGCCAGGCCTTGGCTTCGTCGACATGCTCCAGCTCGCCCGTCAACCCCTGGCCCGTCAGGCCCACGTTGGGCTCAAGGGGCTGGCCCAGCAAGGAGGCGCTGTGCTGCCAGAACCTCAGCTGGCTGGCGGGATCCCGATGTCTCTCGTCCAGGGCGTAGCTCAGGGTGACGTCCTGGGTGACCCGGGTGGGGTGATCGGCCCGGTGGATGAGCACAGCCTCGAGTGTGTTGGCCGGCGGCAGCAACAAGAAGCGGTCAAAGGCGTCGGAGAGGCTGTGCATGCCCAGGTCGTTCCAGGCCAGCAGGACGTGCTCGCCAGGCTCCTGCTGAGCCGGCACCGGAGCCGCGCGAGGCGAGGTGGGCTCGGGCAACACAGGGCTGTCGAAGGACTTGCCGTGCAGCGAGGCCAGGTAGGCAGCCAGGGCGTCCCGCTCGGCGGGCGTGCCGGCAAACGGCGGCATGAAGTCCCGCACCTTGCCCATGCCCTCCAGCCAGGCCCGCAGGCCGTCGTAGGTCAGGCTGGCGATGCGCGGCTCGATGTCGTTGTAGATGCCGCCGCGGGTGTGACAGGCCAGGCACTGCAGGTTGAACAGCTCGCGACCCGCGGGCACCCGGTTGGCCTCGGTCAGCTCACCGAAGAAGTCCCAGCGCGCCATGGACAGCAGGCCGTCGGTGCGCGCCCGCTCGACGTCGGCGGGGCTGAGCCCGTTGGCGTACATCACCCCGGGGACCACCCAGGGCTTGCGCGCGATCTCCCGCAGGTACTCGAAGCTGCCCGTGGCCAGCAGGCCGCAGAGCAGCATCAACGCCACCACCACCCGGCCCACGCGGCGGGGCACCACCAGCATCAACAGGGTGAGGACCAGCAGCAGGCCCGCGGCCGCGACGCCATGGGAGACGAACACGCCGGCCTCGGGGTTCAGCTGCAGGGCCCGCTCGCGCAGCTCCTGAGGTACCGCGGACACGTACCACCAGCCACCGAGCTTCAGGCCCACCACCGGCACCAGCAGCCAGGCCACAGCGATGCGCACCAGGCGCTTGCGGATTGGCTCGAAGCGGGCGCGCATGGCGGTGATCATGGCGAAGAGCCCAGCCAGGGACAGGGCCACGCTGGTGCGGAAGACCACCGAGGGCAGGAAGGTGGGGTTGAAGAAGCCGTCCCAGAAGCTGCCGGTCTGCACCCAGTCGCCCGGGGTGAGCATGAAGGCCAGGATGCCGGCGATGATCACCAGGCTCATCCAAGCTGCGAAGGCGTAGATCCCGGCGACCTTCAGCCGATCCCGCGGCGCCAGCAGGTCGAAGGCGTAGTGGTAGATCAGCAACGCCACGATCTCGAGCACGAAGAAGACCCACTCGGTGGCCCAGCCGAACACGAACTCGTGGATCAGCAGCGAGGTGGCCGCAGGGTTGACCAGGGCGATGGTGAACCAGATGCCCACGCCGCTGACCCCACCGAACACCATGGTGAGCAGCAGGAAGAAGCGGGTGTGGGCGCGCACGAAGTCCAGCAAGGCGGCATCGCCGCTGCGCTGCGCACGCCAGTCCATGGCGAAGAGGAAGATACCGCCGCCCACGGCGAACTGAGCGACGTAGACGTGGATGATGGAGACCAGCGCCACCAGGGTGGGGCCGCCCAGGACATCGAGCTCCCAGATGGGGTAGTTCATGCCGCCTCCTCACGTCCGGCTCGCAGGACCAGGCGGACCATCCAGGCCACCCCTGCCAGGCCCAGCGCGAAGCAGAGCAGGAAGACGAGCAGCGGGCCCAGGTCGGTCTCGACCGGGAGGTTCACCAGGTGGCCCGGCACGCGCTGGAAGGCCACGCGCAGGGCCTGGCGCAGGCCGATCATCACCGCCATGGTGCCCAGGTACAGCCCCACAGTAGGCCAGAGCAGCTTGCGCTGGCCCGTGACGATGGCGCCCAGGGCCAGCAGCGCACCGAGCCCGACCAGGCCCGTGAGCAGCAGATCTTTGCCCAGGAACTGCGAGCGCAGGCCCGGAGGGAGCACCACGATCTGCACGATACCCACCAGGATCTGAACCTTGGTGGCCCAGGCGAAGATCCTGAGCCCTCGGGCGCGACGCTCCCGCACCACCGTGTTGTGCCGCCAGCGCCTCCAGCCCTCCTGCACGGCCTGGAACAGCCCACCCACGGCCACGCAGGCCACCACGAAGTGCAGGAAGCGGGGCCAGACCAGCGGCATGGAGAGGTTGAGGGAGAGCCCATCGCGGGCGCGCTCGTAGACGATCCAGCGCCCCGGCTCGAGCATCAGGGTCATGTTGTTGACCAGCACGAAGGCGATGCACAGCAGCAGCAGCGCCACGACCGGAGCGCTGACCTTCTGCGCCCAGCCCGCCTGAACCCCATACAGCCCGTAGTAGGCGAGGATCAGGGTGGGAACAACCAGCAACCATGGCACGGCCATGATCACCGAGCTGGTGAAGAAGTGGGTGCCCCAGGTGACCTGCAAGAACAGCAGCGGAGCCACACCCAGGTTGATGGCCAGGGCCAGGGTGTGGGGAAGCCCCTTCCAGAACGGAGACTTGGTGGAGGTCCGCGGTCGAAACAGCTTCCAGCCCCCCACCAGCAAGCCGCCGATCACCACGTTCATGGCGATGAGATGCAGGAAGAGGGTCGCCGCACCGAGGATCTCGAAGACGAAAGCAGGAGCGGGGAGAGTATCTGGCGTGGGGACCAGGGCGATGGGGTCCATGGAAGGTCACCTCCCGGAAGATTGGCCAGGGTAATCCACCCTGCCCCCGCCAGCGGCAGGGAACGCCGGCACACACCCACCGTGACCGGATTGGGCGATCCGGATCAGATCAGCGCGAGTGGATCGTGCGAGCAGTGGCCACCGCCGACTGCTGCATGAACACGAAGCGGAACACCGACTCACCCAGCTTGACCTCGGCGTCGGGCTGCAGCTGAGCGAGGGAGACGGGCTCGCCGTTGACCACCGTGCCGTTGGTGGAGCCCAGATCCTCGATGAAGAACTCGTCGCGCTGCCGCATGATCAGGCAGTGGCGCCGAGAGATCTCGCCGTCGGAGGCCAGCTGGATCTCGTTGGTGCGACCGCGGCCGATGCGCACCAGCAGCATGTCGGGGGCGATGATGTGCGCGATGTCTTCGCCGTCCTGGATGAGGTGCATCAGGTAGGCGTTCAGGGTGCCCGGCGTGGGGTCGATGGTGGCGGCGTCCAGCACGGTGTCCGCGGGCTTGACCGGGCCCACCGCGCCGACATTGGTGATGTCGTCCTCTTCCCACTCGTCGGCCCATCCGTGGCCCTGCGCCCCGGCGGGCTGCGGCACGGGCGGATCGTCGCCGAAGGGGAGCTCGTCATCGCCAAAGGGCAGCCCTTCGACCAGCGCGTCCTTGTCCTTGCCGCTCATGGCGCCTCCTGCTCACGGACATCCTATCCTGCAGCGCCCCCGTCCGGGGCTGGCTTATCGGCCACGGTGCGCGCCAGCCGGAAGCCCAGCTGGATGGACAGCTCGCCCGGGTCCCCGTGACGGCGGGCCGCCACCCGCGCGGCGTCGGGCCCGTCCAGCCAGCTGCCGCCCTTGTAGACCCGCTCGCTGCCCGAGGCGGCGCCGCTGGGATCAGTGGTCGGGGCCTCCGGGTGGGGCGCATGGAGGTCGAAGACCCACTCCCACACGTTGCCGGTCATGTCGAACAGTCCCCAGGCGTTGGACTGCAGGCTGCCCACGGGTGCCTTGCTCGGGAAGCCGTCGCTGCAGGGGAAGCCGCCCGCGCTGCCCAGCGCCTGATCCGCCACATTGGCCACGGCGCAGGCGTCCTGGGGTTCCGCCGCCCCCGCCCAGGGCTGGACCTGACCGGCGCCGGCCGCGTACTCCCACTCGGCCTCGGTGGGCAGGCGATAGCCGTCGGCGTCGCGCTGCCAGGTGACCGCGCCACCCTGGATGGCGTAGACGGGCGCCAGCCCTTCGTGCGCGGAGAGCTGGTTGCAGAAGCGCGCCGCGTCCACGAAGCTCACGCCCTGGACAGGGAAGCGCTCGCCCACCATCTTCTTCTTGTCGTAGCCCACGGCGAGGCTGGGGTTGCGACCAGTGACGGACCTGTACAGGCCCTGGCTGACCTCGGTGCTGGACAGCAGGTAGGGGCGGGTGAGCGTGACCTGATGCTGCTGCTCATCCACGGTGCGCCCGCGGACGCCGTCGGCGCTGCCCATGGCGAAGCTGCCAGGCTCGATCCGCAGCATCGTGGGCAGGTTGGCCTGGACGGTCCAGGTGGTCGGGTCGTCCGGGATCTCGTCGGCGGCCAGCGTCTGCTCGGAGAAGCGCTCACCTCCACCGCAGGCCAGCAACAGGACGGTCCACACACAGGCTGATCTCATGTTCACCTCGTGGGCCACCTATCACGCGGCCCGGGTTGGCCTGGACCCTGGCCCTTCGGGTGCAGACCGCCGAGCCCTTCACCCACACCGAGACGCTGACCACGGACGCGACACCCCACCGGACCGTGACCGGGGTACAGGTTCGACGCGCTCCCTGATCCCGGAGTCCCCGCGACGCCCCTATCCATGACCTGCCGCAGTGAGCGCGCCGCCAGCCCTCGATACTCGGGGCCCCTTCCCGCACGGAGCTCCCATGACCGGAACCCAAGCCGACTTCGAGACCACCCGCGCCATCCTCGCCCAGTACGGCATCCCCGTCGTGGGCCGCACCACCAGCAGCCGCAAGGAGGCCGTCGCCGCGGCCACCGAGATCGGCTTCCCGGTGGTGATGAAGCTGGTCTCCCCCGACGTTATCCACAAGACCGACGTGGGCGTGGTGCTGCTGGACATCCCCGACGCCAAGGCGGTGGGCGAGTCCCACGACCTCATCATGGAGCGGGCCCGGGCGGCCGGCGCCGACCGCATCGACGGCATCCTGGTGCAGCCCTTCGCGCCCTTGGGCTTCGAGCTGCTGGTGGGCGCCCGCCAGGACCCGGTCTTCGGCCCGGTCACCATGGTCGGCCACGGCGGCCGCTTCGTGGAGCTGTGGGCCGACGTCTGGCCCGGCGTGGGCGTGCTGGAGGACCAGGACGTGGAGCGCATGCTCTCCCACACCCTGGCCGGCCGGGTGATCGAGGGCTTCCGCGGCCCGCCCCTGGACAAGGCCGCGGCCATCGATCTGGCCCGCAAGGTCAGCAAGCTCATGAACGACCGCCCAGACGTGCAGGAGCTGGATCTCAACCCGGTGTTTCTGTACGAGGAGGGGTTCTGTGTGGTCGACGCCCGCCTGATCCTGGGCGAGCCCATCACCCACCCCCGCGCCGAGGACCTCAGCTACGAGCGCCTGCGCAGCCTGGAGAGCATCTTCGACGCCCGCTCGGTGGCCGTGGTGGGCGCCTCACAGCCCGGCTCGGTGGGCGGCGTGATCCTCAAGAACTCCACCAAGGTGCCGCGGCTGTACCCCATCAACCCCAAGCGGGAGACCCTGCTGGGGCTGAAGTGCTACCCAGACCTGAAGTCCCTGCCCGAGGTGCCCGACGTCTGCGTCTTCGCGGTGCGGCCCGAGCTGACCATCGAGGGCTTCCGGGAGTTCTGCGCGCTGGGAGGCAAGGGTGCCATCATCGTCAGCGACGGCTTCGGCGAGATCGGTCGCCACGACCTCGAGAGCGAGCTGCAGGACATCTCGGTCCAGAACAACGTGATCTACATCGGCCCCAACGGCCTGGGCATCTTCGACAACTTCTCCGGGCTCAACACCCTGTTCCTGCCCCGCCATCGCTCGGCCCTGCCCAAGCGCTCCGGCCCGGTCGGCATCATCTCCCAGAGCGGCGGCATCGGCACCGAGGTGCTCGAGATGGCCGCGGCGGACGACCTGGCGGTGGGCAAGTGGGTCAGCTGCGGCAACGCCAGCGGGGTCACCATCCCCGAGCTCATCGTCAACATGGGCGATGACCCACGCATCAAGATCATCGGCATCTACCTCGAGGGCCTGCGCAACGGCCTGCAGTTCATGGAGGTCGCCCGCCGGGTGGGCCGCCGCAAGCCCATCATCGTCATCAAGGGCGGCATGGCCGGCGGCGCCGCCGCCACCCTGAGCCACACGGCGTCTCTGGCCGGCAGCTTCGAGGCCTTCAAGGCCGCCTGCAGCCAGGCCGGGGTCTACCTGCTCGAGGAGCTGACCGAGGACCCCAAGTTCCTCATCAACACCATGTCCATCCTCACCACCCAGAAGCCGGCCCGCGGGCGGCGGGCGGCGGTGGTCAGCGTGGGCGGTGGGGCCGCCATCCTGCTGGCCGACGCCCTGACGGCCCACGGGCTGGAGCTCACCCGCTTCACCCCCGAGACCTCCGCGGGCTTGGCCAAGCTGCTGCCCAACCGCATCCAGCAGGCCCAGGACGGCACGGGCGAGCCCAGCGTCAGCAATCCCCTGGACCTCTACGGCGACGCCAACGACGACCGTGTGCTCGAGAGCCTGCGGCTGCTGAACCAGGACCCCAACACCGATCTCATCGTGATGGCCTTCTACCTGCAGCCGCCCTACATCAGCGAGTACTTCGTCGAACGCCTCGCCGAGCTGCAGCCCGAGATGACCAAGCCCCTGATCATGTCCCTGCGCGGCTTCTCCCCCTACACCCTGCGGGCCCAGGAGGAGCTGCTGAACCAGGGCGTACACACCTATACCGTGCCCATGGTCAAGCCCCTGACCATGGCCGTGGACATCTGGC